>NZ_CEEDAR010000017.1:0-294457 GCF_979252985.1 Clavibacter sp. AC415
TCGCCGGATCCTGGCCGGGACGGCTGCAGCTGGTCGCCGACAAGCCCGCGACGCATTTCGACGCCGATGCGGCCGGGCTCATGCTCCGGGACACGACCGGCCAGCTCAAGGTCGCCGCGTCGGTCGGGCCGCATAGCGGCATCGAGCTCCTGGAGCTCGAAGCCGACGAGGGACCCTGCCTGCACGCCGCACGTACCGGAGAGATCGTGTCGGTCGGCGACATCGCCACGCATCGGGACCGGTGGCCTGTCTTCTCCCCCGCCGCCGAGGACGCCGGCTATCTCTCGGTCCACTCGATCCCGCTTCGACTCCGCAGCACCGGCGTCGGCTCCCTCAACCTCTTCCGCCGCGCCACCGGGGCGTGGGACGTCGACGACATGGCCGCCGCTCGCGGCCTCGCGGACATCGCGACCATCACCCTCGTCCAGCAGCGCACCTTCGACGACGACGCCCTCACCCGCACACAGCTGAAGGCCGCCCTGGACAGCCGCGCCGTGATCGAGCAGGCCAAGGGCTGGATCGCGAGCCGTAACGGCATCGATACCGAGCAGGCGTTTGTCCTCCTGCGCGACCACGCCCGTAGCACGTGCACCCGCATCGGCGCGGTCGCGGTCGCGCTCGCGCTCGGCATCCTCGCCGGACGCATCACCGTGAGCCACACGAAGTAGACCGGCGATGCCAGCGTGTACCGACGACGCCGATCAGCGCGTCCGTCGCATCCACGCCACCGAGCTCGGCCGCGCCGTGGTCCGCGAGCAGCTGATGGCCGCCCGCCCCAAGCTGGGCGAGGACGCGCTCTCGCGCCTGTCGCTCGAGGAGCTCGAAGCGCTCGAGACCGGGCTGCGGGCGGTCAGCCGCGAGCTGCGTAGCGCCCGCGACTGACCCCCGCGAGGCTCACCGGGCCGATCTGCTGCCGATCGAGTCGGAGCGGAGTCGATGGCGGTCGTCGGTCCCGCGGTGATCCCGTTCTCGTTGAAGGCGTCGACGGCGACCCAGTAGTCGCTACCCGCGTTGAGGTTGGGAAGCTTGAGGGAGGTCTGCCCGGTAGCCAGCTGTTGTAGAGCTTGTCCGGCGCGATGCCGTACCGGACGTTGTAGCCCTGAGCGCCGTGGCTGGGACCCCAGTCGAGCTTCGCCGTGAGCTCGTTCTCGCGAGTGGCCTGCGGGGGTCGCGGCTGCTGGTGCGCTGCCGTCGCCCAGGCCGAAGACACGCAGCCCGCTGACGGCCATCGGGCCGCCGAACGGCATCAGCCCGCCTGTCAGGCGGATGTACCGTGCGCGCATGGGAGTCTCCAGCACCGCGAACGCATGGGGCGCTTCGGCCGAATCCGCCCCGTTGTCGACCGCGGTCGTCCAGTTCGTTCCGTCGGTAGACAGCTCGATCAGGAACTCGGTCGGGCCCGGCTACCCGTGAAATGTCCCCGGTGCTCGTACTCGAACTTCTGCGCCACGTCCGCCTCGGGCGCGATGGACGCGAGGTCGTCATCGGCGAGGTTCACCTGGATCGCGTGGATGGTCCGTTCTGAGTGGAGGTCGAGGTGCAGCCACTCCCCGGGATCCAGGACCCCGCGACCCACCAGTCGCGGATGTCCTCGTTGACCGTCGACGCGGGTCGCGACCGGCCTTCGACGACGAGGCCGTGGCTTGCGCGCCGAAGGATTGCAGCATCCACCCGGCGAAGGTGTCCTTCCAGGGATCGATGAGGCCGCTCGGAACGAGGGTGGGGTAGTCGCCGAAGTCCTGATTGCTGAACAGCACGCCGTCTGCGTTGAACCCGGCCGGGAAGATGCCGATCCGGCGTTCGAACGAGTGGTTGACGGAGATGCGCATCGTGGCTGCGTGCCACCAGTTGCCGTGGGCATCCTGGAAGGTGCTCCCATGGCCGGCGCCGGTGATGAAGCCCCCGGGCTTCAGCGAGAACGGGCTGTGGGGCGAGTACGTGAACGGCCCCAGCGGCGTCTCCCCCGACGTAGTAGCCGTCCGCGTAGGTGTTCCATTCGGTGCCGGGCGCGGAGTACTGCAGGTAGTAGCTGCCGGCGTGGGCTATCTATGCCCCTTCGACGTAAGGCTCTGTGCCGACGTGCTGCAGGATCAGCCGTTCGCGATCGGTCGTCGGAACCTTGATGACGTAGTCCTCACCGCTCTTCTCCCACCCGCGCCGATCCGTGTCCGCGCTGATGAGGTCGACCGTTTCGCCTACGGGAGCGAAGGACGCCCTGTCGACTCCGGCGCCTCTGATCGGTTCCCTGTTCGAGCACCCCCAGTAGAAGTAGGTGCGGCCGTCCGCGTCCTGGAACACGTTGGGGTCCCAGAACGGGAAGCCGGAGCTGATCTCGATGAAGTCGTCGTCGAGGGGGTTCTCGCTGCGGAAGTACGGGCTGTCGCTCGCGGCGGGAGGCGCTGATGACGAGAGCGCCGTCGACCTCGCGGACGTCGGGTGCGTAGTCGAACGCGGGGAGCTTCGTGGTCGGCTGGTACTTCCTCGATGAGACGAGATCGTCCGAGTGCCAAGAAGCCTCCGGACATCGAGGCGAAGAGGAAGTAGCGATCCTGGAAGCGGACGATCGACGGGTCTGCTGCCTCTCGATGCACGGTCCGGCCCGCGCGGCTTCGGCCCCGCCGTCGTGGACCTCCTGGAATCGGTAGACGAGGTCTACCGGGTTGCACACTGCTGCGGGTCGACGGGTTGTCATGTGCTGCTCCTGCGCGCTCATCGGACGTGGGCCGGGCTGATGGTGAGGGTCATGTCGAGGGGTGTGGCCGACGAGGGGCCGATGCCGAAGTCGATCGTCGTCGCGTCCTGGGTGTCGGATCGCGATGGCGCTCCAGTACCGCAGCTGCTCGGGGCCGACGGGGAAGGTGATGGTGCGCCGCTCACCGGGACGCAGCGTGATGCGCTCGAATCCCTTGAGCTCGCGGAGTGGGCGTGAGGAGGTTCCGTGCCGCTGGTGGATGTACAGCTGCGCGACCTCGTCCGCGGTGCGGTCCGAGGTGTTGCGGACATCGACTGAGACGGATGCGGTGTCGCCGACCTCCATCGTGTCGCGATCCACACGCAGGTCGGAGTACTCGAACGCCGCGTAGGAGAGGCCATGTCCGAAGGGGTACAGCGGCGTGCTCTCCTCCTCGAAGTAGCGGGTCCCCTGGTCCTGGGGCGCGAAGGTCCTCAGGTGCGAGTGGATGATCGGCACCTGGCCGACGTGGCGTGGCCAGGTGAACGGGAGTTGGCCGGCTGGCGAGTCCTCGCCCAGCAGGGTCGCGGCGATGGCATCGCCGCCTCGTGTGCCGGGGTACCAGGCCTGCAGGATGGCGGCGACGTTCTCGATCCGCCCAGCGCAGGTCGAGAGGACGCCCGGAGATGACGACGAGGATGACGGGCGTCCCGGTGGCGGCGATCCGCTCGAGCTGCTCCTGCTGGCGGCCGGGGAGGTCGAGTGTGGCCGTCGAGGCCCCTTCGCCGGCCTGGTTCTGCCGTTGGCCCACCACTACGACGGCGACATCGGCCACGGAGGCCGCGGCGGCGACCGCGCGCTCGATCTCGGTGTCGTCGTCCCAGTCGTCTGGAGTCGAGGCGATGGTCGGGCTCTGCCTGGTCCATGGCCGTGGGGAACTTGCGCTCGAGGATCCCCGCGCCCGGGGCGTGGACGACGGCGTCGTCTCCGAGGCGGGAGCGGAGGCCGTCGAGGATCGTCACGGTCTCGGAGGTGTCGTGGTCGAACACCCACGGTCCGGGCATGTGCCGCTCGCTGTCCGCCAGCTGCCCGACGACGGCGACGGTGCCGAGGCGCTCCGAGGACAGTGGGAGTGCACCGTCGGCGTTCTTGAGGAGGACGAAGGACTGTGCCGCGGCGATCCGGGCGATCTCCCGGTGTCCGTTCGCGTCGAGGACTTCCTGGACGGCGGAGGCGTCGGCGTAGGGCCGCTCGAACAGACCCAGGCGGAACTTGGCCTCGAGCACGCGGCGGACGGCGGTGTCGAGGACGCTCTCATCGATGCGCCCCGCGGCGACGGCCTCGGGTAGGCGGGAGAAGGCCGCGTCCGAGATAGGCCATCTCCATGTCGAGCCCGGACTCGAGGGAGCGCACCGCGGCATCGGTGAGGTCCTCCGCGAAGTGCTGCGTCTCGAGTGAGCGCACCGCGCTTCGCGTCGGACACGACGAACCCCTCGAACCCCATCTCGTCGCGCAGTACGTCGGTCATCAGCCATCGGTTGGCCGAGGCGGGGACGCCGTTGAGGTCCATGTAGGCGCTCATGACGTTCGCCGCACCCGCGTCGATCGCCGCGCGGAACGGGGGGAGGTACACGTTGCGCAGCTCGGAGTCGGAGACCTCGGCGTCGTCGTAGTCGCGTCCGCCGCGGGCGGCGCCGTAGCCGGCGAGGTGCTTGGGGCCGGCGAGGACGCGGTCCTCTCCCAGATCGCCTTGGAACCCCCGGACCTGTGCCGCTGCGACCGCCGCTCCGAGGACGGGGTCCTCTCCCGCTCCCTCGACGAGTGCGTCCCAGCGGGCGTCGCGGGCGATGTCGACCATGGGTGCGAACGTCCAGTGGATGCCCACGGCGCGTGCTTCACGGGCGGCCACGGCCTGCGCCTGCTCGATGAGGTCGGGGTGCCAGGTGGCGGCCAACGCGATGGGTGCGGGGAGGATGGTGCGGAAGCCGTGGATGACGTCGAAGCCGAACAACAGCGGGATGCCGAGGCGGGTCTGCTCGACAGCGACCTTCTGCAGACGTGTCGTGACCCTCACGTCCGTGACGAAGAGCACGGATCCGACGGTCCCCTTCTCCAAGGCGCTGTCCACCGCTGCGGGTTGCTCGAGGAACGCCCGGTGCTCCGGAGGGAGGGACTCGATGTCGAAGTCCGCGGGCATCTCGGGGGCCCCGAAGTAGAAGTACTGGGTGAGCTGCCCGGCCTTCTCCTCGACGGTCATCCGCCCGAGGAGGTCGTCGACGCGGGCAGGGACGGACGCCGAGGCATCGCCGTAGAGAGGCGTGGTCATGTGATTCTCCGTTGGTGGACGTGGGCGCGGCAGGCAGGAGCGGTCCTCATGGCTGCCGCGTGGGGTTCAGAGCTGGGTCAGGCCGACTTCCCGCGGGTGATCGCCGAGCACGTCGGGCGCGATGCGGCTGCGCGAACTCGCATGCCGATCGACGCGCCGTCGGCGGGCGCGTCCGCGCAGCAGCGAAGGGGGACGGCATCTCGAGCGAGCACGGGACGGGGACGGGCGGCAGAGAGGCCAGGGCAGACGTCCTGGGTTCGGTCGTCGGCATCGAACCTCGTTGTTCCGCTGACGGGCTACCCGACAGACATCGTTGGTGTCACGTGTCACTTATTATGCTGACGGGCCCTCGGGTCCGCAAGGCCGACCCACACCGCCGGGGACGGCCGTGTGGGAAACTGCCCACGTGACCATGGAGAGATCGAGTCCGCGCGCCACGAGCCGGGACGTGGCCGAGCTCGCGGGCTTGTCCCGGTCGACCGTCAGCCAGATCCTCAACGGCAACGACGCGCGCTTCCCTCAGGAGACCCGTGACCGGGTGGCGGCGGCCGCCGCCGAGCTCCGCTACCGCCCGTCCCGCGCCGGTCGGGCCTTGGTCTCCGGGGTCAGCGACCTGATCGTGATCGTGGTGCCGAACATCACGTTCGGCACTCGTCTGCAGCAGACCATCGAGCGCTTCTCGGCCGAAGCGGAACGGCTGGGCCTCAACGCCGTCGTCCGCTACGTCGGAGGCGACATGGCGGCGACGCTGACCACCATCCGCGATCTCCGCCCCGCGGCCGTGTTCCATCTCGCGGTCTTCGATCGCGCGACGAGCGCCGAGCTCGAAGCGGCGGGTACCCCTGTCTTGCCGAGGACCTCGGAGGAGCCGGGCGACTCGAGCGACTTCGATCACCTCGTCGGTCGCATGCAGGTCACGGAGCTGTTGAAGGGGCCCGACCGGCGTCTTCTCTACGCCATCCTCGCCGATGAGCGGGTCGGCCCTTTCGCTATGCGTCGCGCCGAGGGAGTCATGGAGGGTGCGGCTGCCGCGGGCGCCCAGCCACCCGAGGTGATCCAGGTCCCTCTCGATCTGGACGGCGCCTCGGCCGCTCTCGAACCGGTCCTGCAACGGATCGACGGCCCGGTCGGCATCGCCTGCTACAACGACGAGGTCGCGATCGCCGTCCTGGCTGTAGTCCGACGGATGGGGCGGAGCGTCCCGGATCAGGTCGCGGTCGTGGGCGTGGACCGCATCGACGTGGGACAGCTCGTCTCACCGCGGCTCACCACCATCGCGATCAACTTGGCTCCGATCGACGCGCAGTTCGTAGCGGCGCTCAAGCGCCTCTTCGGCCAGCCCGAATCCGATATCGAAGCCGATGCCTCGGTAGCGAGTGAGTCCCTCGTCGCGCTGGTGCCCGGCGAATCGAGCTGAGTAGCGCCCGTCCGACTCAGCCCGAGACGGGCTCGGCCTGAATGGCTCCGTGCGAGCCAGAATTTCGCGGACTAAAATGTTTCACAGCGTGCAATGATCGACCTGTGACAGAACCGGGGCGCCGTGAGCGCAAGAAGCAGGCGACCGCGTTGGCGATCCAGAGGGCGACGGTGGAGCTCATGCGAGAGCACGGGCTGGAGGAGACGACGGTCGAGGCGATCAGCGATCGAGCGGACGTGACGAGCCGGACCTTCTTCAACTACTTCACGGGGAAGGAGGATGCGGCGCTCGGGAACATCAAGAGCGCCGGAGCGCACTTCGATCGCGATTCCCTCGTCGCCCGCACCGGTTCGGCCTTCGATCGTGTCCGGGACATGATCCGCGACTCGCTCGCCGACACCGGCCCGGAAGAGGCGGAGCGGACCTTCCTCCGGCGGGAGGCCATGGGTCGCTACCCGCAGCTCATCGCCCGTGACTACCGCCGGATGAGCGACGTCGGGGATGAGCTGTCGGCCATCCTCGAGGAGCTCCTCTCCACCGAGGACCCCACCTCCTCCCCTGTCAGCGTGCACCTCCGAGCCGTCACGATCGTCCACGTGATCGGCGCCGCGTACAACATTGCTGCCCATCTCTGGAGTGGCGATGCGGGAGGCGCGAGGAGCCTGGCCGAGCACTTCGATGCGGCTTTCGACTCGATGGCCGAGATCGGGTTCCGGGTGCGCACCCCATGACGTCACGAACCGTCACGCCCGATGTCCATGGCAGCCAGGAGGCGGGTCAGCCGCGAGTGCTGTGGGTCTTCATCGCCGTGCTGATCACGATGCTCCTCGCCGCTCTGGACCAGACGATCCTCGGTACGGCGCTGCCCACGATCGTGGGAGAGCTGAACGGCGTCGATCACATGCTGTGGGTGGCGACCGCGTACATCCTCGGAGTCACCGTGACGATGCCGGTGTACGGCCGACTCGGAGATGCGGTCGGCCGGAAGGGCCTGTTCCTCGCGGCCATCGCGATCTTCGTCATGGGCTCGGTCGTCGGTGGTTCGGCGACGTCGATGGAGATGCTCATCCTGGGACGAGGGATCCAGGGGGTGGGCGGCGGAGGGATGATGCTCCTGTCGCAGGTGATCATCGCCGATGTGATCCCCGCTCGTGAACGAGGCAAGTACGGCGGGTACATCGCGGCGGTCTGGGGCCTCTCCTCGTGCTCGGTCCGCTCCTCGGCGGCTGGTTCACGGACGCCCTCACCTGGCGATGGGCCCTCTGGATCAACATCCCGCTGGGCGTCGCCGCCTTCCTGATCTCCTGGCGGCCATCCGCCTGCCCGTCAAGCCCCGCCGGCGCCCGCGCATCGACGTCAGCGGGATCGCGCTGCTTGCGGCCGCTGTCAGCTGCCTCGTCCTCGTCACCTCGTGGGGCGGGACGGAGCATGCCTGGAGTTCCCCCCTGATCCTCGGCCTCATCGGCGGCTTCGTCGTCGCCGCTGGCCTGTTCGTCTGGACCGAGCATCGTGCGGCCGAGCCGGTCATCCCGCTTGCGCTGTTCCGGTCTCGCGCGTTCGTCCTGCCTACTGTCGCGGGCTTGATGTTCGGGCTCACCATGTTCGGCGCGCTCGGTTACCTGCCGACGTTCCTGCAGATCGTGAACAGGATCAACGCGACCGAGTCCGGGATGTTGATGCTGCCGATGGTGGGCATGCTGATGATCACGAGCATCGTCGGCGGCAACCTCGTGACGCGGACCGGTCGTTACAAGTGGATGCCGATCGCGGGCTCGCTGACGGTGATAGTCGCTCTCCTGCTCTTCTCCACGATGGACGCGGCGACGCCGCCGGTGCTCGCCGCCGTCTACGTCGGGATCCTCGGCGTGGGGATCGGTCTCGGCATGCAGGTCCTGGTGCTGATCGTGCAGAACTCGCTGCCGCACTCGATCCTCGGGGTCGCGACGGCGTCGAACAGCTTCTTCCGCGAGGTCGGCGCCCTCGTGGGGTCGGCGCTCGTCGGCAGCCTCTTCGTCGCGCGGTTGACGGCGAACCTGCAGACCGGCTCGGGCAGCGGCAGCGGCGTCTCGGAGGCGAACAGCCTCACGCCCGCGGCCATCAACGCGCTCCCGTCGGCGCAGCATCTGTTCGTCGTGGATGCCTACACGGATGCCCTCGCACCGGTGTTCCTGTTCCTGATCCCGCTGATGGGGCTGTCCGCTCTGCTGATGTGCTTCGTCAAGGAGATCCCGCTCGCCACCCGTGTGCAGGATGAGGAGAAGGATCCGTCCGGAGTCGTGGTCTGACCAGGCTCCTGCGGAGGTCCGCCCGGATCCGTCGTCAGAATCCGAGGGAGCGGAGGAACCGAAGACCGCGCTCCACTTCGGGAGCCGGGTCTCCGTTCATGAAGACGTGGTTCACGCCGGGGAGGAGCACGAGCTCCATCGGCACGCCGTGCGCCTCGAGCGCGTCGGCCAGTGCCTGGCTCTGCTGGGCGGGGACGATCCAGTCGCTGTCGCCATGCACAAGGAGGAACGGTGGCGCGTCGGCGCTCACGTGGCTGAGCGGGGATGCGATCTGCCGGCCGCGTTCGAGGACGAGCGCCGAGCCTTCGAGCAGGGTGCTCATGAGATCCGCCGCGTCCGGGCCGGGATCGGGGAGCAGGTGACGGTATTCCGCGGGGAAGGCGTCGCCGAGCCGCGGCATGGTCTCGACGTCGGAGACGCCGTAGAAGTCGATCACAGCGGTGACGGCGCTCGACACGTCGGTGGCCCCGGAGGCACCTTCCAGGGCGGGGTCACCGTGGACGAGCCCGAGAAGCGCGGCCAACTGCCCGCCGGCGGACTCCCCCCACGCGGCGATCCGCGTCGGATCGATGCCCAGCGCCTCGGCGTATCGGCGCACGTACCGGACGGCGGCCTTCGCGTCGTGGAGCTGAGCGGGGAACGGGGCTTCCTTGGCGTGCCGGTAGTCGATGGAGACGACGGCGATGCCGGCGTTCACGAGCGCTTGGAACAGCACCCCCGCGGCCCATTCGAGCGGAGGGTGCTGTCGGCTGCCGGAGAGGAATCCTCCTCCGTGAATCCAGACGACTGCCGGCACCGCGCCTTCGGCGTCGACGGGGACGAACACGTCCATCTCGAGGGGTCGGTAGCCCTCCTCGATCGAGTACATGAGGGCGCGGTGCTCGATGGCGCGCTCCGGCCGCTGGGCGTCGATCGCCCCCGGCGGGAAGTGGGTCAGGGGCGACGGTAGCTCGGGCGTCACCCCGCTCGCCGAGCCCGCCCGCGACTCCTCGGGGCCCGTCTCGATCATCGGGTTCCCGCGGACAGTCGTCGACGGGCTTCGCGGCGCTCGCGCTGCCGGTCGGGGTCCGCTGTCGGCGCGGCCAGGATGAGGCGACGGGTGTAGTCGTTCTGCGGGTTGTCCGTGACCTCGGCGACCGGTCCTGTCTCGACGATCTCGCCCTTGTAGAGCACGGCGACTCGATGGCTGATGTGGCGGACCACCGAGAGGTCGTGGGTGATGAAGAGGTAGGCGATGCCGGTGCCGCGCTGCAGCTCGATCAGCAGGTCGAGGACGAGGGCCTGTGTCGTGAGGTCGAGGGCCGAGACGGGTTCGTCGCAGATGACGAGGCGCGGCTTCAGAGCCAGCGCTCGTGCGATGGCGACGCGCTGGCGCTGCCCTCCGCTGATCTCCTTCGGATAGCGGTGCGCCGCATCCGCCGGCAGTCCCACCCGAGCCAGGAGCTCACCGACCGAGGCGCGGGCTTCCTTGGGATCGGCTCCCTGCCCGATCAGGGGCTCGCTGAGGATGTCGTCGATGCGCAGCGTCGGGTTGAGGGATGTGTACGGGTCTTGGAAGATCACTTGCACGTCCTTGGCGAGACCACGCCGCCCCGCGGCGCCGAGGTTCGTGATGTCCGTCCCGTCGAAGTCGATCCTGCCGCCCGTCGGCTTCGCGAGGCCGAGGATCGCCCGGCCGAGGGTCGTCTTGCCCGACCCTGACTCGCCGACGAGGCCGAGCGTCTCCCCCGGAGCGATCTCGAGCGAGATGCCTCGGAGCACCTCCGCCGGCTTCGCTCGGAAGCCGCGGCCCGGGTAGCTCAGTCGAAGGTCCTCGACCTTGAGCAGTGGGTTCATTCTGTGCTCCCTGTCGTCTCCGCGGGAAGCCGCGGAGGGTCGGTGCGGACGGTGTCCTCATCGAGGATCGAGCCGATGAGCTGCTGGGTGTACGGGTGCTGCGGATCGTGGAACATGCCTCGGACGTCCCCGGACTCGACGAGCTCGCCCTCCCGCATGACGAGGACACGGTCGCAGAGGTCCGCGACGACGCCGAAGTTGTGGGTGACAAGGAGCACGCCCATGCCGTACTCGGCCTGCAGGTCGCGCAGGAGATCGAGGATCTCGGCTTGCACGGTCACGTCGAGCGCTGTCGTAGGTTCGTCTGCGATGAGGAGCTTCGGGCGGGAGGCCACGGCGCCGGCGATCAGGGCTCGCTGTGCCATCCCCCCGGAGATCTGGTGCGGGTACGAGTTGTACGTCCGCTCGGGGGTCGGTGATGCCTACCCGAGCGAGCAGGCCGATGATCGTGTCCTTCGCCTCAGTGCGCGACATGGCGGCGGAGATGCCGGCGATCAGCTGGCTGCCGACGGTGAACGAAGGGTCCAGGTTCGACATGGGCTCCTGCGGGATGTAGGAGATGACGCCGCGACGGAGGCGGCGCATCTCCTTGGCGTCCTTCGTGAGCATCGACTCACCGGCGAGGTCGAGGGCGTCTGCGACGACGGCGGCCTGCTTGGGGAGGACGCCGAGGATCGCGAAGGCGGTCTGGGTCTTGCCCGAGCCCGATTCACCGACGAGTCCGACGATCTCACCGGGTGCGATGTCGAGCGAGACTCCTCGGACGACGTCCTTCCGGCTCCCGTCGGACTGGGGATAGCTCACGCGCAGCCCCCGCACCGTAAGCAGGCCGTTCCCCGACGGGGCTTCGGGGACGGGTGCCTTGGCCTTCTCGACAATGGCTTCCCCGGTCTTGATCCGTCGCCGCTTGGCCTTCGCCTGCGGTGATGAGAGGACGTCGCGGTAGGCGTTGGCGAGGAGGACGAGCGATCCGTTGAGGAGCGCCAGGGAGCCGGCTGACCAGACGAGCTGCACCGGGGCGGTGTAGATGTTGATGAAGGCGTCGGAGGTCATGCTCCCGAAGCTCGGCTGGCTGACGGCGCCGAAGCCGAGGAAGGCGAGGCCGGCCTGCACGCCGATCGCTGCCGCCGCCAGGAAGGCGAGGGCGATGACGATCGGGCCGCGGACCACGTAGAGGACGTGGCGCGTCAGGATCCTGCGGTTCGACAGTCCGGAGACGCGTGCCGCGTCGACGTAGAGCTCGTTGCGGACGCCCTGGACGAGGTTGCGGACGAGCCGGAAGATGCCTGGCGACAGGAGGAATCCGAAGACCAGCATCGTCGCCTGGTACGTGCCGCCCGTGACCGGGAACAGCACGATGAGCAGGACGATGCCGGGGAAGGTCATGAGGAGGTTGAAGACCCACGACGCCACCGCGTCGGTCCGCTTCCCGATGTACCCGGCGATGAGGCCGCAGGTCGTTCCCACGATGACGGCGATTCCCGCGCCGAGGGCTGCGGAGATGAATGACACCTGCAGCGAGGTGAGGACGCGCGCCCAGATGTCGCGTCCGTACTGGTCCGCGCCGAGAGGCCATCCGGGGGTGCCGGGAGGGGCGTTGACCTGCTCGAGCGAGGCGAAGGTGGGTGAATGCGTGCTGAGCACGGGGGCCAGGATGGCGAGGATGATCAGCACGACGAGGATGACGAGTGAGATCAGTCCGATGGGCTTGCGCAGGAGGCGGGTGAAGGCGCCTTTGGGGCGCCGGGTGGCGGGTGCGTCGGGGAGAGCGGTTGCCAGGTCGGCCGCTGTGGTCACCGGGTCCTCACTTTCGGATTGAGCCATCCGTTGAGGATGTCGACGAGAAGGTTGACGATGACGACGAGGCCGACGGCGAAGAGGGTGACGCCCATCATCGCGGGGAGGTCTCCCTGGATCGTCGACTGGTACCCGAAGGTGCCGAAGCCCGGGAGCGCGAAGACCTTCTCGATGAAGAGGGCGCCGCCGAACATGCTGATGAACTCGAGCGAGAAGACGGTGAGCCCCGGGGCGGCGGCGTTGCGGAGTGCGTGCTTGAGGAGGATCTTCCCCTCGGAGACGCCACGGGTCCGGAGGGTCCGGACGTAGTCCCGCTCGAGCTGGTCGGCCATCGCCCCGCGGATCTGGGCGCCGAGGGACGCGATCCCGCCGATCGCCAGAAGGAGCGAAGGGAGCGCGATGGACGAGAACC
The DNA here is from genome assembly GCF_979252985.1 of Clavibacter sp. AC415. Lineage (NCBI taxonomy): Bacteria > Bacillati > Actinomycetota > Actinomycetes > Micrococcales > Microbacteriaceae > Clavibacter > Clavibacter sp. AC415. Next base: position 12,745 of record NZ_CEEDAR010000017.1, read on the forward strand.
AGGCGGAGGGTGAGTCGGCGAACGAGGTGAACCCCACGGCCGGCACCCACGCGAGCTGGATGGCGAACACGTAGACGAGGACGATCGCGAGGACGATCCCCGGGAAGACGAAGGCGATCGTGGAGATGCCCTGGAGGACCGTGTCCACGATCCCCCCTCGGGCGGCGGAGACCACTCCGAGGATCGTGCTCAGCAGGATCACGAGGACGGAGGCGACGAGGACGACGGAGAGGGTGACCGGCAGCCGTGTGGAGAGGGATGCCACGACGGGCTCGCTCGTGAAGTATGAGGTGCCGAGGTCCCCCTGGAACACCCCGGTGAGCCAGCTCCAGTACTGCTCGAGCACGGGGCGGTCGAGACCGAGCTGGTCGTTCAGCTGCGCGATCTGCTCCGGTGTCGCCGTGGGTCCGAGGATGTTGTACGCGACCGGCAGGTTCGCGCCGTATGTCATGAAGAACGTGATGCCCGTCACGATGAAGATGAGGATGAGACCGTCGCCGATGCGACGCAGCAGATATGTCAGCATGTTGACCCCGGGGCGGTGCGGGAAGGGATTCCCCGCACCGCCCGATCGGAATGTTCGCTACTCGCCGGCCGGCGCGTAGGGCAGCAGGTTGAGGTTGAACTGCGTGGGAGCGGTGTAGGTGACCTTCTTCGACGCGACCCAGTAGCCGTTGGTCTGGTTGAGCGGCGCGTTCCAGTAGTTCTTCACCAGGTACTCGTTCACGTCCCCCCATGCGGCGCTCTGCTCCTCGTCGGACGCGGCGTCCGCCGTGGCGACCAGCTGGGTGAGCTCGGGGGTGGCGCTGCCGAAGGGGTCGAAGATGCCGCCGAGCGAGGACTTGGTGTCGGTCGCGTCGTTCGAGGCGAGCCCGTTGAACATGAAGTACATCGCGTAGTTCTTGGTGAAGACCTTCGTGAAGAAGTCCGTGAGCGCGATGGACTCCCAGTTGACCGTGATGCCGATGTCCCCGAGGGACTGCGTGATTACCGACTCGTACTGGACCGAGTACGGCGTGCTCGGCATCGTGACGCTGAAGCCGTCCGGGTAGCCGGCGTCTGCCATCAGGTCCTTGGCCTTGTCGACGTCGTACGGGGTGGCGTCGAGGAGGTCCTTCGAGAAGGAGGGGTCGATGTCGCTGACGACCTGGTTGGTCGCCTTCGATCCGGCGCCGATGAGCTTGGACGCGATGGTCTCGCGATCGAACGCGAGGTTGATCGCCTGCCGGACGCGTGCATCAGCCAGGGCGGGCACGACTGATCCCGCGTGGTCGGAGAGCCAGAGGACCCCGAGTGCGGTCGGCTTGTTCTCGCCGGAGTCGAACTGGCTCGTCGGGTACTGCTTGACCTGCTCGGGGGTGCCGGCCGAGGGCAGCACGTCGAGCTGACCGGAGCGGAGGGCGTTCTGCGCAGCCGTGGTGTCGGCGAGGACCGAGACCTCGACGTGCTCGAAGGGGTAAGCGTCGACGTTCCAGTGGTCCGGGTTCCGGTCCAGGACGTACTTCGAGCCGGCCACCGTCTTCTGCAGGTTGAGGACGTAGGGGCCGGAGCCGACGGGCTCGAGCTGCGAGCTCTCGGCGGTCAGGGCCTTGGGAGCGCCCACGGAGCCGTTGACGGTGGCCAACGCGGGAAGGAAGGCCGCGTCGGGAGCCGACAGGGTGACGACGACGGTCTTCTCGTCGGTGGCCTCCACCGACGCGACGCTCGCCCAGATGGCCTGGCTGGCCGTTCCGGTCTTGAGCGCGTTGAGCGAGTCCGCGACGGCCTGGGCGTCGAGGGCCTCGCCGTCGGTGAACGTCGTCCCGGTGCGGATGTCGAGGGTGAGCGTGGTGCGACTGTCGTCGTACGCCCACGCCTCGGCTACGCCGGGGAGCAGCGTGCCGTCGACGCCCAGCGTGACGATCGTGTCGTAGACGGCTGTGGACAGCATGGCCTCGCTGCCGTTCCACTGGCCGATCGTGAAGTTGCCCGGGGCACCGCCCTGCGACAGATGCAGAGTCTGGTCCTCGCTGCTCGATCCTCCCGAGGATCCGCCGGCGGAGCAGCCCGCCAGTGCGATCGCGGCGACGGCAGCGACCGCCACCGCCTTGATTGCTGACGCAACCTTCATGTCGTTGACTCCCTTGTCATGGTGTGGGTGGTGGTGCCGCAAGCCACCGGGCTCGGCCCGGATGTGAGTGGCTTAGTAACACGCGACACTGGATGCTAGCGGACACGTGACAACAAGTCCACAAGTGCTTCGGTGAGCCTCTTCCGCGTCGTCGCCGCGCGACTCCTCGGGTTCTTCGTCGGGCATCGGAACGACTGCTCCAGGAACAGTCCGGCGGTCACTCCAGGTGCGCGTGCAGGAACGTGCGCACCCGCTGGACGTGCTGGTGGTCCTCAGGCGCGCTCCCCATGAAGAAGCCGTGCGGTGCGCCTTCCCAGACATGCAGTTCCGTCTTCACACCGGCGTCCACCAACTTCCGATGGAGCCGGACGGCGTCGGAGAGGAGCATGTCGCGGGTGCCGGAAGTGATGATCGTCGGCGGGAAGCTGTCATCCCAGTCGCCGAAGAGCGGCGAGATGTAGGGGTGCTCTGCGGGGAACGCGCCCTTGTACAGAGCGAGCATGTTCACGAACCCGTCGGAGGTGGTGCCTTCGGCGTTGGTGTACCAGGTCTCGCCCTGGAAAGTGAAGTCCGTCGGCGGTGAGACCAGCCCGAGAGCGGCGGGAGTGGGGAGTCCTTCGTCTCGGACCCGCAGCATCAGGGCGGCAGCGAGATTGGCCCCGCCCGACTGCCCGATGACGACGATGTCCTCCGGAGCGTGATCGTCGAGGAGCAGGCGGTAGACGGCCATGCAGTCGTCGAGCCCGGCGGGGAAGGGGTGGTGCGGCAGCTGCCGGTAGTCCATCCCCCACGTCGTCAATCCCATGTTCGCGGCCAGCAGCTGCGTCGATCGTCGGGCAGTCGCGCCTCCGCCGAAGGTGAAGCCGCCTCCGTGCATGTTCAACACGACACGGCGGTCCTCGGGGGTCGTGGATCGCGGGGTGGCGACGATGAAGGTGGCTTCACCGACCGTGCGGTCGACGACGTCGACCTGCTCGTCGGACGGGACGGCTCCGACGGTGGACAGCGCCATGATCTCCAGGACCTCGGGCTCCGTCGAAGCGGCCGCCGCTTCCAGGGCCGCCCAGCCTTCGGTGTCGGACGGGGTGGGGGTGGGTAGCAGTGGACGCTCGTGGACCGCCGCGAGCACTGCTCTCGCTTCTGGCGAGAGGGTGGTGGGGATCGGGAATCGTGCGGGCATGACGTGCTCCTATCGGAGGGGTCTGGGGTGAGGGCGGAACGGGATCGGACGGCGATCCCGTCGGGACGGCGCTCGGGTGCGTGGGCGCATCAGGAGTCCGCCGCGGCATCGAGTCGCAGGCTCCACGACCAGCGGTACTCGAGATCGGACAGCCGGTGCTCGCGGGGCGTGTCGGGGCCGAGCTGAGCCGTGCCGAGGCCTCGGTGCGCGATGTCGAGCTGCACGATCGTCCGGCGGCTCTCCAGCAGCTCCCACCAGTGCTCGGTCGCCTCGAGCTCCTGAATGGTGTGGCGGGTGACGGTGAGATGCAGAGGTACCTCGTGTGCCGTGGTCACCACTCCGGCTGGGCCGGTGATGCGGGTCGAGCGGACCTCGCCGCGCCCGCCGTTCTCCTGCGGGAGCACGTAGGGCACGGCTGCGTCGTCGATGCTCGTCGCCCATCGGCCGAGCAGCGCGGAGGCGCGGCGATCGGGATAGTTCTCCCACGGCCCGAGCCCGACCCATTGCAGGTCGTCGAAGGCGCCGGCGAGCTCGAACTCGACGCCCACGCGGAGCCCGTCGACGGTGCTCTCGGGCAGCTGAACGGTTTCGACGAACTGGAACTCGTCGGGCGCCACTCGCGTGATCCGCTGGTCGTGGAGGACCTCGTCGCCGAAGGCCGTCCGGTATCGGGTGCGCACCAGGGCGGCACCGTCGGGCTGGTCTTCGACGGAGGTGGATTCCTTCGTCAGCTCGAAGAAGCCCGTCCGGACGAACCGCTGGTCCAGGAAGAAGGACGTGTCGTTGTCGACGAGCGCGCGCCAGAGGTTCAGGCGCGGGGCGACCGCCAGCAGGGGGTGCACGAGTCGGCCGTCGGCCATGACGGGGCGGCCAGTCGAAGGCGCGGTCGCGGAGCCCTGGGCAGCGATCGGCAGTGTCAGCTGGTGCTGTGCCAGGACGGTCTGGGCTGGGGCCCATGCCCTGTCCTCCGCGGTCAGGACGTCGAGCGTGAGGGCGAGCGCGCCGTCGGCGGCCAGGGCGCGCCGTAGCGTCTCGGGGACATCGATGGTCACCGTGTGCCCCGCGTCGGCTCGGATGTGCACCGCGAGCCGCTCGGTCGGACCCTCCGTCGATTCGACGGTCAGCGCGAACGTGAGCGATGCCAGGTCGGCGAACGTCTGTCGGTTGAGGACGGTCATGCGACCGTCGAGCGCCTGCTGGATCGAGGAGACGATGCGCACGGGGCTGAACAGGCCGCGGGCTTCGTAGAGCGCGGGCTTGGGTGTGCCGTCGGCGAAGACGACGCGCGTCAAGGACGATGGGTCCGTCGTTCGGCTCGTCGCCGAAGTCGCCGCCGTACCGGTAGCGACGGTCGCCGTCGACGTCGAGCGCGTGGTCTTTGAACTCCCAGATAAATCCGCCCTGCACGCCGGGAAGTGAGTCGATGGATCGCCAGTAGTCCGCGAGTCCCCCGGTGGAGTTGCCCTGCGAGTAGGCGTACTCGCACATGATCAGCGGCCGGTCTGCTTCCGCGTGCGCGGAGAACGCCTCGAGGGCGGAGATGGGCGGGTACATGGGGCAGACGATGTCGGTGGCGGCGTGACCCCCGTGCCAGTCGGCCGCGATGGCCCCCTCGTAGTGCAGAGGGCGGGTGGGATCGTATCCGCGCACCCAGGCGGCTGCGGCGTCGTGGTTAGCTCCGTAGCCGGTCTCGTTCCCCAGGGACCAGGCGATGACCGAGGGGTGGTTCTTGTCGCGGATCACCATGCGGGACACGCGGTCGACGAACGCCTCCAGGTAGCGGTGGTCGTTGCAGATCTGGTTGGCGAACGCGTGACCCTCGATGTCGGCTTCGTCGAACACGTAGAGGCCGAGCTCGTCGCAGAGGTCGAGGAACACGGGGTCGTTCGGGTAGTGCGAGGTGCGGACGGCGTTGAAGTTGAAGCGCTTGAGCAGAGAGAGGTCGGCGAGCTGGTCCTCGCGGGTGAGGACGCGACCGGTCTCCGGGTGGAAGTCGTGCCGGTTGACTCCCTGGAGCCAGATCCGGCGACCGTTCACCAGCAGGTCCCGCCCGACGATCTCCACGCGGCGGAAGCCAGCGCGGATCTCGGCGCGATCGGCGACGACGCCGTCCAGGTCGATGAGCTCCACGATGACGGCTTCCAGGTGAGGCGTCTCCGCGGACCACGGCTCGACGACGAGATCGACCAGCTCGATCGTCGCGGCGCCGGGGCGTTCGGCGGGGTGCATCGCCGCGTGCGAGGCGGCAGCGGCCGCCTCTGCCTCAGGGGCCAGCGGGGCCCGCGCGGCGTGCAGGCTCATCAGGTCCATGATCCCGTCCGGCATCAGCGGTGCCGGGGGGCGGGTGCGGTCCGGAGAGCTGGGCGGGGATGGTCAGCGCGGTCTGGCGCGTGCCCACAGGGCTCTCGACGGCGTTGCCGGCGACGCTCACCCGGACCGAGTGCGTCCTCTCGAAGCTCTGGTCCGCGCCGTTGACCGTGGCGACGATCCTGGCCGATCCGAGGCGGGTGTCGGGGTCGTAGTCCGCGACGACCCGCACGTCCTGGAACCGGGCTCGTGGGAGCCGGTGGAGCTGCACGGAGCGGCTCAGACCCGACTGCCACCACTGGTCCTGGTCCTCCAGGTAGGTGAAGACGGACCACTTCGCGACGCGCAGCTCGATCTCGTTGTCGCCGTCCCGCACGTCATCGGTGATGTCGAACTCGGCCGCGAGGTGCGAGTCCGTGCTCTCCCCCGCGAGCTTCCCGTTGACGATCACTCGGAGGTATCCCTCGGCGGCGCCGACGTGGAGCACGACGCGGTCCTCCCCGAGCTCGTGCATCTCGAACGACCGGCGGTAAACGCCGGTCGGGTTCGCGTTCGGGACCTGCGGCGGGACCAGGTCGAAGGGCATCGTGATGTTCGTGTAGTGCGGGCGATCGCCGGGCTCGCGCATCGTCCACAGCTCCGGCACCGTCACCTCCTGCCAGTCGTCAGTCGGCTCGGCGTCCCAGGAGGGGAGGAGCTGGAAGGACCAGTGCCCGTCCAGGTCGAGGTCCGGCGTGCGGCGGATGGCTGTCATGGGCAAGCGGCGGTACGAGACCACGCCGGCTTCGGGTCCGAGGGGATCGTGGTCGCGATTCGTCATGGTCGTCTTCCTGGGTTCGGGGTGAGCTGCGGACCTGGGCGGGGTGGTCGTTCGGGCAGGAGGAAGCGGCTTCCCCTTCCCGCCCGCATCCCCGCTCATGCGGAGGTGGCCGAGACGACGATCTCCGTCTCGGCAGTGGCGCGGATGTCGTCCGAGGCGAAGCCCACGCTGAGGGTCACCCGTCCGGCCTCGATGACGCGCCGGTCGTCGAGGCCGGTGAAGGCGAGTCGGGCCGCCGGCGCCGAGAGCTCGATCGTCTTCTCCTCCCCGACGTCGAGCGCCACCCGCTCGAAGGCGACGAGCTGACGCACGGGGCGGACGACCGACGCCTCCTCGTCGCGGGCGTAGAGCTGGACGATGGTGTCGCCGGGTCGGGAACCGGCGTTGCGGACGGTGGCCGTCAGCGCCAGCCGACCATCGGGCTCCACGGTCGGCTCGGACCCCTCCAGATGCAGGTCGAACTCGGTGTAGGAGAGCCCGTGACCGAAGGCGAACAGCGGGCGCTGCGACACGAGGTCGTTGTAGCCGTGGCGGATGCCGGTCGGGTGGTCGTAGCCGCTGCCGAAGTGGTGACCGTGGTAGATCGGGATCTGCCCGATCGAACGCGGGAAGGAGCTGGGGAGCTTGCCGCTCGGGTTCACGTCGCCGAACAGCACCCGGACGATCGTCTCGCCACCCTCTTCGCCGAGGAGGGGGGCCATGAGCACGGCGCTCGAGCGGTCCGCGACCTCGGTGAGCAGGAGGGGGCGTCCGGTGACGACGACGGTGACCACCGGTACCCCGGTGCCGGCCAGGAGCGCGACGAGCTGCTCCTGGTTCCCGGGGAGGCGGGGTTCGCTGGTGGACTGCCCCTCCCCTGCGGTGTTGTTGCCCACCCACCCGGTGCGCTCCCCCACCGCGGCGATGACGAGGTCCGCACCGTCGACGGCGCTGGCCACGGTCGATTCGTCGAGGGCGGCCGCGTCGGGCATCAGGTCGCCGAGCTCGACGAAGGAGACGTCCGGCCGGCGCGCCTGCAGGGCTGCGCGCACGGTGAGCGCATCGGGGTGGAGCCGCTTCGCCGCCTCCTCGAAGGTCGGCTCGATTCCCGGCATGCGCGCTTGGAAGATGTCGGTGAAGATGGCCTCTTCGGCGCTGATCCCGGGGATCTCGCCGGCCCGGAGCGCCTGGGAGCCCCGCCACATCTCCGTGTTCGACACCGAGGTGTAGGCGCCGAAGTGGATGCGGAGCTCGTCGGCGGCAGGCCCGACGACGACGACCCTCGTGCGGTCATCGCGGATGGGCAGCACGCCGTCGTTGCTGAGGAGCACGACGGACTGCTCTGCGAGGGCCCGTCGGACCTCGCCGGCTTCGTCACGGTCGACACGCGGAGCGTTGCCCGGCCGCCTGAACTCCGGGATGAGCCCTGCTCGTGCTTTCGCAGCCAGGGTGCGCTCGACCGCGAGGTCGACGACGCGTTCATCCAGGCGTCCCGACCGGACCTCCTCCTCGAGCGCTTCGTACTCCTCGCCGCCGGGGAGGTCCGCGTCGAGACCGGCCTGGAGCGCCTGGCGTGCTGCATCGCCTGCCGCGGGGGCGGTGTGGTAGACGGTCCGGAGCATCGCGATCGACGAGTAGTCGCTGACGACAGGTCCGGTGAACCCGAGCTGTCCGCGCAGGAGGTCGGTCAGCATCCACCGGTTGGCCGCCGCGGGCACGCCGTCGACCTCGTTGTACGAGTTCATCATCAGTGCGAGGTCGGCCTCGGCGATGGCTCGGCGGAACGGTTCGGCGTACTCGTCGACGAGCGATCGGCGTCCCAGTTGCGTGATGGCCTGGTTGAGGCCCCCCTCGGATGCGCCGTAGCCGAGGAAGTGCTTGCCGGTGGCGAGGATGGGCCGTTCGCCGTCGCTGCCCTGGATGCCCTGGACGAAGGCCACGGAGCACTGGGCCACGAGTTCCGGGTCCTCCCCGTACGTCTCGTGCACCCGGCCCCAGCGCGGATCGCGCGCCAGGTCCATGACCGGGGAGAAGACGGCGTGGCCGCCGATCTGCTCGGTCAGCGCGGAGCTGACCGCCGCTGCGCGACGGATCAGCCCGGGATTCCACGATGCCGCCTGAGCCCAGGCCGTGGGGAACTGCGGCCCGGAGTCGTGGACGACCCCGTTGATCGCTTCGAAGTGCACCATCGCGCCGATCCCGAACGGGGAGGTCGCGCGGACGTGCTCCTGGACGGCGTCGAGTTGCGTGCGCAACTCCTCGGCTTTCTCGGCGAGGAACCAGGCCATGGAGATGTGCCCGACGCCGTGCGGACGGATGACCTCCACCCGAGACGGATCCAGCCCCGGCTCCGGTGAGGCGACGAAGAGCTCCGTCGCGAACAGGCCGCGGAGCTGGGCGACCTTCTGCTCCAAGGTCATCTTCCGCACGAGGCGGCCAGCATCGAAGGAGGTCATCAGGCGCCCTTCTGCGTGGCGAGGGGGAACGAGACGGCGAGCACGCTGGTCGGCTCCAGGACCAGGTCGACAGATCGCCCGTGGACCGCGAGGTCGACTTCGCGCGGCTCCACCTCCATGCGCGGCTCGCCCTCGAAGGCGAGCCGGTTCACGGCGTCGAGCGGGCCGCCGATCACGGTGGCGGTCGCCGGGCCGTCCTGTGCCGCGTCGATGCCGAGCGAGAGGGCGACGGGATCGGCGCCGATGGAGACCAGCTTCAGGTGCAGGATCCCGTCGCCCAGACTGGCGGACGCGAAGACGCCGTCGGGCAGCCCGCCGTCGATGGGCACGACGTGCTCGCCGATGCGGGTGGCGAACAGCTGCTGCACGAGGTAGTTGGCGGTCCGGACGACGTGGCTCGGGCTGAAGTCGATGAGGCAGTGCGGCCACTGCCCGTGCTCGACGAGGTTCAGCAGCGGGGCGTAGCAGCTGAAGGCGACGACGTCGGAGTTGCGCTCGACGCCGGTGAGGAACGCGGCCTCCGCAAGGGCGCTGAGCCACGTGTTCGGCTCGGGCGCGAGCATGCTCTCCGGGACGGTGGGGTGCCTGTCCCCGAGGTCGTAGCCGAGATAGGCGGCGTACTCGCCGAGGAAGAGGCGCGCACCACCGCGCGGGTAGGAGTCGTAGCGGTCGGTCGCGTTGAACACCCAGGCCGGGGAGTTGTAGAAGTGCTCATCGACCAGGACGGCCCCGTCTTCGCCGTAGATCTCCCACGCGGGGTCGGCGCTCTCGCCCGGCCGCATCACTCCGCCATTGACGATGACGGTCAGCCCGGGGTGCGCGCGATCGACCGCGTCCCTGATCCGCTGGAAGTGGGCGAGGTACTCGGGGCCGAAGTTCTCGTTGCCGATGCCGAGGTGCTGCAGGGGGAACGGCTCCGGGTGGCCGGCCGCCGCACGCAGGGCCGCCCAGTGGTTCGTGGTCGCGTCGCCGGTGGCCCACTCGATCAGGTCCAGGGTGTCCTGGATCACGGCGGCGAACTCGGCGCTCTCCAGCGGCAGGTGCTCGTCCTGTCGGGTCTGGCAGCTGTCGCCGGCCCAGACCACGGGGATGGGTGCCATGCCCAGGTCCTCACACAGCAGGAAGTACTCGTAGAAGCCGATCTGGTTGCTCTGGCTGTAGTCGCCGTCCGTGCGCGACTGACCCCAGAGGTTGTACTCGGCGCGGCGGGTGAGGACGGGACCGACGGTCTTCTTCCAGTCGTAGTGGCTGCCGTCGCCGCAGCCCTCGACGATGCAGCCGCCGGGGAAGCGGAGGAAGCGCGGGGCGAGCGCGCCGAGCGCCTCGACGAGGTCGCGGCGGAGCAGGCCCTGGCTCCAGCGCGGGTCGCCGGCACCCCAGTGGTCCTCGTGCACGAGTCGAACCTCGTCGATGTCGACCGTGCCGGCGCCGGTGGCGAGGATCTGCAGCGATCCGAGGGCGGCGGCGGTGGGTGCGAGCTGGATCCGGCACTCCGTCCATCCGCCTGCGGTGTGCGGCAGTGCTCCGCTCGCCAGGACGGTGCCGTCGGCGCCGACGAGGCGGGCCTCGAGCGCTCCGTCGAACGCGTCGGTGCGGAGCAGCAGGTCCAGCAGCATCGGCCGCTCGGGGTCGAACGCCATGCCCGGGAGCCCGCCCGGGTAGCCCTGGTTCTCGAGCGTGCCCTGCTCCTGGTCTAGACGCAGTCGCGCGAAGGACGCTCCCGGCGAAGCTGCCCCCTTCCGGGAGGACTCGAGGCGTCCGCCGGTGACGCGCCAGTGCCGGAGCCGGTCGTGGTGCCGTCCGGCGGGGGTGGTGGCCTGCAGGGGCAGGTCCTCGGGGGCCATGGCGGCGAAGCGCTCGCGCGCGCCGTCGGGGATCAGGTCCAGTGGCGCGTACGGCAGCGTGCCGTTGGTGAGGTAGACCCCCTCGAAGCTGTGGTTGTTGACGAGGTTCGCGGAGAGCCCGCCGTCGCAGCCGAAGTTGATGTCCTCGAGGAACAGGCCGTAGAGGGTCGGGCTGATCTGGGTCGTCGGCTGATCCGTGCGCAGGTGCAGGTGAGCGGCCTTCGGGCCGGAGCTCGTCGTGGTGGGTGCGATGGTCTCACTCATGGGGAGTCGATCTCTCATTCGGGTTGGCCTGTGGAGCGTTGGTCATCGGCCGCTGATCCGGTCGACCGGGCGGGTGGTCATTGGACGGACCAGCCGCCGTCGGAGGCGAGCACGACGCCGTTGACGTTCGTGGAGTCGTCGCTCAACAGCCAGGTGATGGAGGAGGCCATGGTCTCGGCCGTCACGATCGGCGGGATCAGCGCCAGGAAGGGCCCCAGGCGCTCTCCGCCGAACTCCGACGCGATCGATCCTTGGATGGCTGTGGCGGTGGGTCCGGGTGCGACCGCGTTGGTGCGGATGCCGGAGGGCCCGTACATGAAGGCGGAGCTCTTGGTGAGGCCGACGACGGCGTGCTTGGACGCCGTGTAGGCGGTTCCGGCCGCGTTGCCGCGGAGGGCTGCCTCGGAGGCGATGTTGACGATGGATCCGCGTCCTCGCGCCAGCATCGACGGCAGGACCGCCCGGCTCAGCGCGAAGGTCCCGTCGACGTTGACGGCCATGACGCGACGCCACAGTGCGTCGTCCGTCTCGTGCAACGGCGTCATGCCGTCCATGATCCCGGCGATGTTGGCGAGACCGTCGATGGTCTGCCCCGCCGCGGCCACGATCGAGGCGACGCCGTCCGTCGAGGTGATGTCCGCGGTGACGGCGACGACCGTGCCCTCGTGAGCGTCGTCCACCAGTGCGTCGATGCCGCCCGGGACGACGTCGACGGCGATCACGCGGCCCCCTTCGGCGAGGATCCGTCGCGCGGTGGCTCGTCCGATGCCGGAGCCGGCACCGGTGACGATGATCGTCTTCCCGGCGAAGCGCGGAGAAGCGGCGCCCGCGGCGTCGTCCTCGGTCTCCTCCGGCGGGATCGACCCGCCGTTCGCCTCCTGCACCAGCGCATCGACGACGGCCCGCGGGAACGCCTCGCCGGAGATGTCGGAGAGAGCGCGCAGGGTCAGTCCTCGCGCGGCCGCGAGCACCTCCTCGCTCTGGCCGGCGTGCTCGAGCACGCCGCGGAGGATCGGACCGCCGACCGGGTCGGTGAGCCATTCGTGGACGGTGTTCTTGGACGTGAGTGCCATGTCGTTCTCCTTTTACGTGTGGGACGCCGGTTCCTCGCGGGCGGCGGGCGCGGTGCGGTCGCGGGCGGTGCCCGCCCTGGTCTGGCGGTGGGGTGCGGAGCGGGCCGTCGGAGCCGGTGGGACCGTCGGCCAGCGCCTGGTCAGTGCGCCGGCATCGTGCTCCGGTCGGCGTCGGCGGGGCGTCGGACGAAGAGCGACAGCAGGACGGGTACCAGCGAGAGGAACGCTCCCCAGACGAAGGCGGTGTGCACGCCGGAGACCTGGGCGGGAATGGGCTCCGCACCAGCGGCCGTCGCGGCGACCGTCCCGGTGGTCATCAGGGTGATGAACAGGGCCGTCCCGGCGGCGCCGGCGACCTGCTGCAGGGTGTTCACGATGGCGGATCCGTGGGAGTACAGGTTCTTGGGAAGCGATCCGAGCGCTGATGTGAGAAGCGGAGTGAGCATGAAGCCGAGTCCGATGTTGAGCGCGACGTGGACGGCGATGATGAACGCGACGTCGGTTCCCTCCTCGACCGTGGTCAGTCCCCACAGCGATGCGCTGAGGAGCACGGCGCCGGGGGTCACGAGGGGCCGGGGTCCGAATCTGTCGAAGAGCCGGCCGACGATCGGCGCGGCGACGCCCATGGCGACTCCGCCGGGGAGGAGCGTCAGGCCGGTCTGGAGGGTGTCGAGGCCGAGCACGTCCTGGAGGTAGATCGGGAGCAGGATGAGCGACCCGAAGAGGGTCGCCATGCTGACGATGACCAGGAGGGTGGAGATCACGAAGGAGCGCGAGCGGAATGGACGGAGGTCCATGAGCGCCCGCTCCTGCTTCTGCAGCGACCACGAACGGAGGACGAAGGCGGCCAGGGCGAGCACGCCGATGGCCACGGGAACCACGGGCGGGAGGAGGACCTCTCCGGCTGCGGCCTCCCCGAGGCTGCTCAGCCCGAAGATGAGCCCGCCGAACCCGACGGCGGCGAGCAGGATCGACAGCACGTCGAATCGGGTCTTGCGGGTCTCGGCGATGTCCGTGATGAGGAGGGAGCCGAGGACGAGGGCGATGAGCGCGATGGGGAGCACGACGATGAACAGCCAGCGCCAGGACAGCGAGTTCAGGATCAGTCCCGAGATCGTCGGGCCGATCGCAGGAGCGACGGCGATCACGATCGAGATCAAGCCCATCATCCGGCCTCGTCTCGATGCCGGCACGAAGGTCAGCACGGTGGTCATCAGCAGCGGGATCATGAGCGCGGTGCCGCTGGCCTGCACGACGCGTCCGGCGAGGAGCACCTCGAAGCCGGGGGCGACGGCCGCGAGCAGGGTGCCGAGGGTGAAGAGGGTCATCGCGGCGATGAACACCGACTTCGTGCCGAACCGCTGAAGGACCTGGCCGGTCGTGGGGATGATGATCGCCATCGTCAGGAGGTAGGCGGTGGTCAGCCATTGGGCCGTGGCGGCGGTGATGCCGAGGTCTCGGATGAGGCTCGGGAGAGCCACGCCCATGATCGTCTCATTGAGGATCACGACGAATGCCGAGGCGAGGAGCAGTCCGATGATGAGCTTTGCGCGCTTCGGGAGGCGATTGTCCCCGGCGGTGTCGGCGGAGCCTGCGACCGGGGGGCCGGATGGGCGGCCCTTACTGTCGGCGGTGAAAGGGACGCGTGTCTCCGCCGTCACGCGGATCCCCGCTCGGCGGCCGCGCGCTGCCCGAGCCACTCGAGGCTGGGCTTGGGGGTGCGGACGAAGGTGGTCCGGTCGACGGCGATGAGCCCGAAGGTGGGTCCCCAGTGGCCCCACTCGTAGTTGTCGAGGATGCTCCAGTGCAGGTATCCCCGGACGTCGATGCCGTCGGTGACGGCAGAGGCCAGCCCGGCGAGGGCGCCCTCCGTGTAGGAGATGCGCCGCGCGTCGTCCGCCGTCGCGATGCCGTTCTCCGTCACCAGGAGCGGGACCCCTGCGACGCTCGCGGCATGGCGTACGGCGATGCCGAGGGCGTCGGGCCGATACGCCGCACCCGTGAGCGTGTTGTCGGGGTGCGGCGGGTGGGCGACGAGGCCGTCCTGATCGACTGCCTGCGCGGAGTAGGCCTGGACGCCGAGGAAGTCGTCCTCGCGAGAGGCCTCGAGGTACAGGTCCTCCCAGACGTAGCGGACCTGCTCGAGGGCCTCCTCGCCGCCGGGCGCGGCGTAGAGGGCCAGGCTGGCGACGGTCCAGCCGACCTTCGCGCCCGTGCGGGCGCGGAGGGTCTCGCGCGCGGCGCGATGCAGCTCGATGAGGCGTCGTCCGATCTCCGGGTCGGGGTCGGGGAGCATCGCGGCTCGTCCCGTGTTCTCCTCGGCCTCGACGGTCGGGCTGACCCAGTCACCGGCGTCGGCATCCGCGTCGGCGAAGACGTTCTGCGCGTTGAGCATCATCGAGAGCATGTTCGGCTCGTTGAAGGTGATGATCCACTCCACGCCGGTGAGGCTCGGGATGACGGTGTCGATGAAGCTGCTCCATCGCGCATGGGCGGTGTCCCCGGTCCAGCCGCCCTCCTCCGCGAACCACAGCGGGATCGTGAAGTGGTTGAGGGTGATGACCGGGGTGAGGCCCAGCTCGATGGCGGTGTCGATCATGCGCCGGTAGTGGGCGAGCTCGGCGTGCGAGACCTGCCCGGCGCGGGGCTCGATCCGCGCCCATTCGATGCCGAAGCGGTACGTGTCGAGTCCCGCGTCGGCGAGCAGCTGCATGTCCTCGCGGTAGCGGTGGTAGCTGTCGACGGCGTCTCCGCTGGGCTCGAGGCCGGGGATCATGCCTTCGTTCCTCCACCAGTCGCTGGCGAGGTTGTTGCCCTCGATCTGGTGAGGGGCGGACGAGGCTCCCCAGAGGAATCCGGGTCGGAAGGCGGTCATGTGCTTCTCCTGGGTGGTCATGATCTGTTGGCCGGGCTGTGGGGATGGGTGAGTGACGGAGATTTCGGTCACGCCAGCGTCGCGGCCTCGTGGCCGACGACGTCGTCGCGACGTACATCGGAGTCGGCCGCTGCGACGTCGAGCGCGACGGTGACGGTCGTCGATCCGTCGGCGGTCACGGTGACGCTGGCGGGTCCGACGCCGGTGGGCCGGACGACAGCGAGCAGGCGCCCCTGGAAGGTGGTGTGCTCGTTCGAGTCGTACTTCTCCGTGGGGTCGGGGCGTGCGCTGCCGAGACCCTGGAGGATCGCCGCACCGCCGACCTCGACCTGCACGAGACGGTCGGCGCCGGTGACGAGGGTGCCGTCGGCGTCGCGGAGCTCGATGGTGACGAAGGCGAGGTCGGAGGAGTCGTCGAGGAGGTGGTGGCGGTCGGCTTCCGCCTGCAGCTGCGCGCCTCCGGTGACGCTGCGGAGACTCGTCCGGCTGACCTCCGACCCCGCGGTGCGGGCGACGGCGGTGAGCTCGCCGGGTGCGTAGTGGGTCTCGAAGACGCCTCGGTAGCCGTGCTCACGACCAGCAGGTGTGCGGCCGATGCTGTCGCCGTTCACGAGCAGCTCGACCTCGTCGGCGTCGCTGTACACCTCGACCGTGACGGGAGAGCCGATCGCGACGTCCCAGGTCCAGCTGGCGACCGCGTCGGACCACGCCCACGGGCTGGGTATTGCGACAGAGCCATGGTGCTGCGGCGGCTGGACCGCGATGTAGGGCTCGTGGCGGAGCCCGAAGACCGTCTCCCGGTAATAGGACATCGGCCGGCGGAATCCGGTGATGTCGATGTCGCCGCACCAGGCGGCGAGCCAGGGGTACGGGGCGGCGAAGGCGGGGATCTCCCCGTCGGCGAGGTGCTGGATGCGGCCGATGCCGACCTCGCCGAGGTAGTCCCAGCCGGTCCAGGTGAAGTCCCCGATCACGTGCGCGTTCTCCTCGACCAGGCGCCAGTTGACGTCGATGTTCCGCGGGAACGTCTCGGTGCCGACGATGATGCGGTTGGGGAACGCGTCGCGGTCGGCCACGTAGCGGGAGTCGCCGTAGTTGATGCCGGCGACGTCGACGGCGGCGAAGGATTCGGCGGTCTTCTCCGTCACCATGTCGGAGGCGTTGATCGCGCCCATGAAGTCGCCTGCGGCGTTGACGCCGGCGGGTGCCTCTCCCTCGCGCTGCGCGGCCATGAGGCGGGCGACGTCGGTGATCGCAGCCACGAATCCGTTGATGCTGTTCGTGACGAACCGGGTCTCGTCGAGGGAGCGGATCTTCTCGGCGATCTTCCGGCCCCAGTCGGAGCCGAGCGGGTTCCCGGTCTCGGGGATCTCGTTGCCGATGGAGTAGAAGATCACGGACGGGTGGTTGAAGTCCTTGGCCACGAGCGCTTCGACGTCGCGTTCCCACCACTCGGGGAAGGAGAGGGAGTAGTCGAAGGCGGACTTGCCGATGGTCCACATGTCGAAGGTCTCGTCCATGACGAGCATGCCGTGGCGGTCGCAGGCGTCGAGCATGGCCTGGCTGAGCGGGTTGTGGGAGCTGCGGATCGCGTTGAACCCCGCGTCCTTGAGCAGCTGGACGCGGCGCTCCTCAGCCCGGCCGATGGTGGCGGCTCCGAGGATGCCGTTGTCATGGTGGATGCACGCCCCGCGCAGCTTCACCGTCTTCCCGTTGATGCGCAGGCCCTCCATCGGATCCAGCTGGAGGGTGCGGATGCCGAAGCGGGTCTCCCGCTCCTCGACCGCGGTCCCCGTGTCGACCAGGGTGGTGACGGCCGCGTAGAGGGACGGACTGTCGACGTCCCACAGCTGCGGGGCCGGGACGTAGAGCCGCTGGCGGGTGACGGCCGTCGCTCCGGCCCGGACGGTGAGGGGGGCGGTGTCTGTGGCGACGGTCCGCCCCTCGGGGTCGCGGAGGACGGTGGAGACCTGGCGCTGCGCGGTGGCGGTGCTCTCGTTCTGGACGCGGGTGACGACCTCGACGACCGCACGACCGGAGTCGATGTCCGGGGTCGTGATCTCGACGCCGGTGCGGGTGACGTGCACGAGCTCGGTGACGTGCAGCAGCGCGTCGCGGTGGATGCCGACGCCGGTGTACCAGCGGGAGTCCTCGTGGGCCCGCGCCTCGACGCGGATCGTGTTGAGGGCGCCGTAGTGCAGGTAGGCGTCGAGGGGGACGAAGAAGGTGGAGTATCCGAACGGGCGCTGCGCGGCGAAGACCTCGTTCACGTAGACCATCGCGTCGCGGTGCACGCCCTGCAGCTCGAGGGTCACCCGCTTGTCGCGGTACTCCTCCGGGATGTCGAGGTCTCGGCTGTACTCGACGGTCGCGCTGGGGAAGTAGCCGGTGTGCGACGTACCCACGGTGTCGGATCGATCGCGGTGGATGAGAGCGTCGTGCGGCAGTCGGACGGACTGCATCTCGGCGGCACCTTGGAGGCTCTCGAAGATGCTCGTCTTGTCGCGGACGTTCCATCCGTCGTTGAAGGCGGTGGTCGTCATGGGTCTGCTCCTTTGTGCGGGGCTGTCTGCACGCGAGTGCCGGTGGTTCCGGCTCGCGATGGTTGGTGGCGGTTCGGGTGGCACCTCGGGGTGCCGAGAGGGTGGCGGACGCGAGCGCCCGCCACCGGCTCACTCCATGACCGTGATGCTGTGGGTGTCGAGATCGGCCCGTCGACCGGCGGTGATGGGGACGATGAAGAGAGCACCCAGGACCGCGATGGCGGCGCCGACGAAGTAGACGACGGTGTAGTCACCGGATCCGAGGGACAAGACGATCCCGGCAGCGAAGGGCCCGATCGCTTGCGGGAGGGTGCTGCCGATGCCGATGATGGCGAGGAAGCGACCGTTCTCATCCGTGTCGCGCGGGAGGACGTCCAGCGCGAGCGCCTGATCGACCGCTCCGTAACAGCCGATGGCGAGCGAGAGGATGAGACCGCCTCCGATGTACTGCGGGATCGACTGCGCCGTGCCGGTGACGACCATGCTCGCGCCGATGGCGATGGCGCTGACGACCAGGAACGGCTTGCGCGTCTTGAGCTTGTCGGAGAGGTAGCCGGAGCCGATCGCGCCGAGGATGCCTGCGGCGACGGTCAGCAGGCCGGTCGCCGCGAGCAGGGTGCCGACCTCGGCGGGGCTGAGGCCCAGACGGGTGGTCAGGAGGTAGACCCCGTACAGGCCGGACATCGAGATGGCGAGGAAGACGAAGGCCTTGCTGATCCAGACCCAGGCGAGGTTCGGGTATCGGCGGGGGTTGAAGTAGAAGCCCTGGAATACCTTCGACAGGTTCAGCGGCGGACGCTCGGTGGTGACCTGCGGGTCGCGCATCACGAGGGTGAAGAAGACCCCGCCGACGAACGCCACGGCGGCCGGCAGGAGGAAGAGGCCGATCGGCTGGTCGACGAACGAGCCTGCGACGGTGATGCCGAGCAGCGGAGCGATCTGGGTGAGCGCGCCGAGCACGCCCATGACGCGGCCGCGCTGGAGGGCGGGGAGGGCATCGCCGAGGTGGGTGTTGAGCATCGACGACGTGATCCCGTAGCCGGTGTAGGCGATGCACCAGCCCACGACGAGACCGGCGACGTCGTCGGTGAGGGCGATCGAGGCCGACCCTGCCAGCCCGAGGAAGCTGCTGAACAGGAGCCAGGGACGGCGCCGCCCGAAGCGCGAACGCGTGCGGTCGCTGAGGACACCGACCAGGGGCGTGCCCAGGACGACGAACAACCCGGGAAGACCGACCGCGATGGCCAGGATCGAGTCGCGGTTGTCCGGAGCCACCTGCGCGACTCGGACAGCGAGCGAGAACGCGATGGGCACGATGAAGGCGATGTAGAGCGTCAGCTGCGTGATATAGATCGCGACGAGGTACCGCGTCCGCAGCTTCTTCTCAGCGGGGGCGGGAACGTTGGCCCTCGCCTCTTCGATCCGCTCAGCGCCGACCTGGATGGTCGCCGGCTGATTCAGGGGGACCTCCGCGAGCCGCGGGTCAGGAGCGGGAGACGACGTCGCGTCGTCAGAGGGCATGCCAGTCATAGATCAGAACTCCATTGTCATGAACGCCGAGCAGAGGCTCCGGCTACAAGCCGAGCGCCGAAGAACCCTCGACGCGTGTTGTTACGCGACAATACACAGCGCAACTTCGTTTGTCACGTATCACTCAAGGTCAACTCAATGCCGCTACCCTGGTCAAGTCGAACGCTGAAAGGGGTCGAGGTGGTCACCACCAGTCGCGACGTCGCGATCTATGCGGGCGTGTCTCGATCGACCGTCAGCGAGATCCTGAACGGTCGAGGTTCCAAGTTCGCCGCAAGCACTCGCGACAAGGTCGAACGCGCCGTACGGGAGCTCGAGTACCACCCATCAGCGGCCGCGCGCAGCCTCGTCCGTGGCACCAGCGACCTCGTGATCGCCCTCATCCCGGACACGACATTCGGCGTGAACCTCCAGAACATCTTCGAGAGGGCGACCGAGGAGCTCGCGGAGAACGGGCTGACGCTGCTGCTGCGACTCTCCACGCCCTCGACGCAGATGTTCGACCGGCTCATGGTCACTACGAATCCTCGCGGCGTGCTCTCGTTCACTCCCTTCTCCGAAAGGGAGCAGGAGATCATGCGCGCGCGCGGAGTGAAGTTCGTTACCGCTCCCCCCTCGGGGTACCACCACGGCGTGAACTACGACATCGGGCGACTCCAGGCACGTCACCTCATCGAACGTGGGCATGAGCGAGTGGCGTTCGCGCGACTGCGCGATGCGCGGCAAGACGTCTTCGGCGATGAGCGCGAGTTGGGTGTCCGTGACGAATGCCGGGATCGCGGCATGCCAGATCCTGCGATCCTCAGGTTGGGCGTCGATCTCGAGGACGCGCTGAGCGTCGTGGATGCCCTAGCGGAGACGCCCCTCGCGATCGCGTGCTACAACGACGACGTCGCGACGGCCCTCGTCTTCGCTGCGAAAATCCGGGGCCTCCGGGTCCCCCAGGATCTGGCGGTGATCGGCATGGACAACACTCCCCTGTCGCAGGTCATCGTGCCGCGCCTGACGACCATCGACTACCCCGCAGCCGAGGCTGCGCATCTCACCGTGGCCGGCTTCCTCTACACCATCACAGGTCGGCCAGTCGAGCAAGCCGACCTGCACTTCCCTCTCCGGATCATCCAGGGCGAGACTGCCTGACCGATAGTCGCGGCCCGAGCGGCGGAAGAGGTGCACAGATGGAGTCCCAAGACACGTCGATCCGCGATCCCTCAGACGATGCGCTCGCACGGTTGGTCGACGTCGTCGTCGCTCTCACGAGCGACATCTACCAGGCGGCCATCCCAGCATGGGGACCCCTCACGGGGCTGCAGGTCATGTTCCTCATCAGGATCAGTCATGGAGACGGAGTGACCCGCGCCGCACTCGGTCGCGACTGCCGCACTTCCCGCGGTGCCATCACCCCGGGACTGGCATCCATGA
The DNA here is from genome assembly GCF_979252985.1 of Clavibacter sp. AC415. Classification (NCBI taxonomy): domain Bacteria; kingdom Bacillati; phylum Actinomycetota; class Actinomycetes; order Micrococcales; family Microbacteriaceae; genus Clavibacter; species Clavibacter sp. AC415. The sequence goes on from NZ_CEEDAR010000017.1 coordinate 33,148, forward strand.
TCAACCAAAACTACGTCGTCGAGACCAGCGACAGCACGGGCAGCGTCTTGACCCTGGGTAGCGCAGGTCGACGACTGCTCGAAGAGGTGGACAGCTCTCGAATCGCCTCGATACGCGAAGCCCTTCAAGCTCGCCCGCACTTCGACACGAACGCCATCATCGAGCTGACAGCAACCCTCGAATTCCTCCGGAGGGCGACCGACCGACGATGATCCTCGGCAGAACACTTCAGCGCGGATCGGCGCGAGCATCACCGTTCCCACCGCGGCGCGTGAGCGCGAGTACTCTCCAGCTCGTCCACCACGCCCCTAGGTGTGGGCGGGCAAAGGACTCGTCGGCATAGATCGACAGCCGGCCGGGGCCGGCCCGCATGAACCGCCAGTTACAGTGGTCCCCGCACAAGACCGCCATCGCGCAGTCGGCTGACCGTCGCGCCGTGCGCGGCACCGCAAGGAGTTCACGTGGACACGACCAGGAACGACGCCGACTCTGCACGCGCAGGAACCGAGGCACCCGGCGTGCTCCTGCGGCTCATCAAGGATGAGCGCATCTCATTCCTGCTCGTCGGAGGATTTAACACCCTGTTGGGGACGGCGTGGTTCGCACTGTTCTACGTTCTGTGGGGACACGCCATCGCATATCCGGTGATAGTCGTCATCGCGTGGGCTGTACAACTGCCCATCGCCTTCACGCTGCACAGGAAGCTCGTGTTTAAGGTCAGCGGCAATGTCATCCCAGACTTCTCGCGGTACGCGCTCGTGAACCTCATACCCCTTATCTCCAACATGCTGCTGCTCCCGCTCGTGGTCGAGACAACCCCACTGAAGCCCATCCTGGCGCAGGTGATAGTCACCATCGTCATCACCATCGCGAGCTACACGGGCCACAAGTACTTCTCCTTCCGCCGACCCCGCGCCGCCGCCATACGGTAATCCTGATTGGCAGTCCGCCTAACAGATGTCAATCGGAACTCAGGCGTGGTTAATGCCAGCGCCGCGGGTCGCGGCGTCGGCGCCGGCGCCGGCGCCGCGACCCTCATCCCCGCCACCGGAGCCCAGGCGGCCGACGCCCCGGGCTCCGGCCGACGCGGGTCCGGCGACCGACCTCACCGTCTTCAATTTCGCCCTCAACCCCGAGTACCTCGAGGCCGAGCCCTACCTCCGCGCCTCCACCGGTGCAGGCCTCGTCCCAAACGACATCTCCGGCGTCGGCACCCCAGGATGCGTCACCCGCGGTCGCCAGGTCCAGTTCAAGGACCGCGCAATCCGCGAGATCGCCCAGGACGAGAAGGCCCACGTCAAGTTCCTGCGCGCAGCGCTGGGCTCGGCGAAGGTCGCCCGTCCGGCCATCGACCTCGACGCGGAGTTCTCCGCCGCCGCCACGGCCGCCGGCCTCATCAAGCCGGGCGAGAAGTTCGACGCGTTCGCGAGCGACGAGAACTTCCTGCTCGCGTCCTTCGTGTTCGAGGACGTCGGAGTGACCGCCTACAAGGGCGCCGCCCCGCTCATCACGAACAAGACGTACCTCGAGGCGGCCGCCGGCATCCTCGCGGTCGAGACGCACCACGCGGGCATCATCCGCACGTCGCTGTTCACGAAGGGCCTCGCGGCTCCGACAAATGCGACCTCGAACGCGCGCGCCCGTCCTCGCTACGATTGCGGTTTTCAGGGGATGCGCCTGAGGACGTATTCTGCCCGGCCCCGGTGACGGGGCCGGGCAATCAGAAAGCTGTTACCCGCAGCTCGAGCTGACACGTGTCGCGCTTCACCCGAAGAAGCAACAGACGATTCTGACGATAGCGGTTGCTTCGCGCGCCGCGTGCCGCGTGCCTCCGGAGGTACTGGCATCCGGGTGCCGAATCTCAGTACCGGACCCAGCCGAGCATGCTTTTCTGCTCGCATCGCCGCGGAAAGACGGTCACTTCCTCCGCGTGCCACGTCGGCACGCATCATCGGGAGGTGCGAGAGAAGGGGAAGAGCCCGGCATGGCGGTTGGGGACCGCATGACGGGCTCTTCGCGTGTGGTCTTCTTCGGGTTGACGCACACGGTGTCGCTTGGGCCAGCTGCCGGTCATGAGGGGGGTCAGACGAGCGAGCGGCTGTACGAGGTACGAGCCCGGGAAGGCGCTGTACATGCGAAAGGGTACATCTTGTCCTACATATGGAGGACACGGTCCCTATACGGGTGCGCCCAATTTTCTCGACGCGGAAGCCCTCTAGCGGTCTCGCTGGGTGCGCTCGGTCGCCCGATCGGCACCACGGCCGCGCTTGGTTTGCGGCACGTTGACTTGCTGCCCCTGGACAGGCGCCTCGGACGCAGGCCGTGCGTGAGAGACGTCGGCGCGCATGCGGACGTCGACGGTCTGCTGCGGTACGCCCTGGCGGCCGAGCTCGGCGGCCATCGCCGTCCGGCGCTCGGCGCTGTCGTAGTGGGCCTCCCCCGTGCTGCGATCGGCGTTCGCGCGCCCCTGGTCGCTGGCGGCGTTCGTCTCGGCACGCGCCTGTGCGTCCTGCTGCGGGGCGCTCTGTGTGGCGCCGACCTCGGCCGGTTCCCGGTGGAGCTGTGCCTGTGCACGGGCGTCCTCGGCGAGCTCACGGAGCTCATCGGGGCTGCGCTCGGCGGTGCCGCCGGCGTCGGCCTGGGAGTCGTACTCGCGCGCTTGGAGCTCGAGCTCGGCGGCGCGGTCGGTGCGGCTGGTGTCGACGTCGGTGTTCGGCTCGGCGGCGATCGCCTGACCGTCGTTGCGCTCTGACGCGGCACGCGCGTCGAGCCGTACAGCCTCGTCGAGAGCGGCGCCGGCGAGGGCCGTCTCGACGGCCGCCTCGCCGCGTCCGGACTTCTCCGCGGCCGCGGCGCTCTGTGCCGCCTCGGCCTCGGCACGCTCGCGGAGGATGAGGGCGGCGCGCACGGCGTCGGGGTTCGCCTGGGGGTTGGTGACGTCGATCCCGTAGCGCTCGCGCAGCTCCCGGCCGATGGTCTCTGAGGCGGCCTGCGCGCGCGGGTCGACGTCCTTCCACTGCTGCGCGGTCTCGTGCATGGACGCCTGCTCCTTGAGCGTGGACCGCTCCCAGAACTCGGGCCGCTCGACGACGGCGACCTTCGCCACGGCGACGTCGCGCTCGGCGCTGAGGCGCTGCTGGAGCTGCTTCACCTCGTGCTCGGAGCGGCCCTGTGCGGTCCGGGCGGCCTCCTCGCGTGCTCGTGCGAGCCGGTCGGCCATCTGCGTGGCCACGGTGATCGCGACTCGTGCTGCGCTAGACAGCTCGTCGTCGATTCCATCTCCCTGATCGGTCATGTCGCGTGCCTCCTTCTATCGTTCGGTGCCGTCACGCGCAGGCTTGGATGGTGCGCGTGTGGTCGGGACGTCGACGGGCTTCGCCTGCGGCGTGAGCTTGGTCGGCACGGGTGATCCGATGCCACTGGCGAGCTGCGTGCGCTGCATCGTCTGCCGCGTCTCGGCGGGCAGCTCGGCGAGCGTGTTCCGGTCGATCTGGGCCGTGTAGCTGTCGCGGATGACGGTGAGGCGCTGCTTCATGACGTCGGCCGTCGCCTGCGCGGTGCGGGCATCTCCCGTGGCCTTCATCGCCCGGTACACGTGGAGCGACGTCTGCGAGAGCTGGCGGAGCAGCATCGCCTCCGCGGCGGCGTTCTCGCCCTTCCTCGCCTGCGCGAGGATGAGCGCCGTGGTGCCCGTCATCGACGGCATCTGCGGCGGACGCGGCTTGCTCTCGTAGGCGCGGATCTGGGATGCCCGGGAGAGGGTTCGTGCGGCGTCGGCGAGGGGGCCGGGGGTCGGCTCCAGGCGGCGGGACCAGGCGGCGTAGGCGCCGGCGGTGTCCTTCGCGACGTGAGCCCATGAGGCGTGGTCGTTCGGGTCGAGACGGGCGATGTAGTCGTGCAGCCGCGTCATGTCGTCGGCGTACATCTTGAACATCTCCGGCCGCATCTCGGCCTCTTCGCGACCGGGAGCGGCGGGCTTGTACTGCCACGGGTTCTTCGCGGTTGCCTGCCACTCCGCGACGGCCGCGGTGGCGGACTCGGGGTTGTCGGGCCAGCTCTTTCGGAGCTCCGGGAGGGTGAGGTCGCGGGCCAGGCGTCCGCCGCCGTGCCAGACGACGGGCTGCCCCTTCTCGGGGCGCAGCGCCACGGAGTAGCCGGCCACCACGTCGTCGCGGCCCGCGGCATAGCGGGGGCGGATGAGCACGCCGTCGCGACGCACGCGGCGGACGAACTCGCCCTCGTCCTGGGACGCGCCGGCGGCGGCGCGGATCGTCCGCTCGAGGCGCTTGGCGTCGACCTCGGTGGCGCCACGGCGGGCTGCGGACTCGCGCTCCCCCGGACGCTCGCCGCGCTGCGCGACGGTGCGCTCGGTGTCGTGCAGCAGCTCCAACCCGAACTCGCGCTCAAGCTCCCGCGTCGCCTTCTGCGCACGGGCGTAGTCGAGGTGAGTGCTCGCCTTCGTGCCGTCCTCGCGGACCAGGGACACGGCGACATGCACGTGGTCGTTGCCGTTCTTCGACAGACCGTGCCGCACCGCGACCCAGCGGCAATCTGCCTTCCCGATCTCCTGGCCGGCGTAGCCCATCTTCTCGACGAACCGCTCGCTGATCGCCGCCCACTTCTCATCCGTGAGCTCGCCCTCATAAGCGGCGATCGACAGGGACGCGTGCCATACATCTGCGGCGACACGGTGCGTCGACGTGGCGCCCGTCTTGGGATCCACGGTCTTCTCGTTGCGGGTGATCTCCGTGCCGAACACGCGTCGCGGCTCGTCGAGATCCTCGGCGATCGCCAGCGCAGTGGCGCGGTCGAGGACGCCGTAGCCGTGCATCCTGACGATGGCGGAGTTGCCGGCCACGAGGTGCGGGTCGGTGTGCTCGTTGGCGCGCCCCTCGCTCTGCAAGTACGACATGAGGCCGCCCATGCGGCTGCCGCGCGTGACGTTCGCGATCACAGCGCAGCCACCCTCGCGACCGCGGCCTGGATCTGCGGGATCAGGGCCTTGTACTCCGCGAGAGCCGCCTCGGCTTCGGCGGGGAACTGCCCCTCGCTGTTCGCGAACTTCGCGAGCTGGTTGATGTTGTTGGCTGTGTAGCCGAGCTTGGACCGGAGGTCCATGAGGTCTGCCGCTGCGGCCTTCCACTCCGAGCTGATGACCACATGCTCGTTCATCGCCGCCTCGACGAGCAGCCGCGGGATCGACACGTCCCGGACGGCCGCACGGGCCGCGATCTGAACCTCCTGCTCGTCGGTCAACTTCACGACGTGCCGGTGTTCGCGCTTCTCCCCTGCCGGAGCGTTCGCCTGTCGCTTCCGCCCGAAAAGGCGGTGCTCTCTCGGCTCGGACACGAGCACCACATCCCTCCGGCCCAGCGCAGCGAACCCGCCCACTCAGGCGGGGACCATACGGCCAGTATGCCCGGCGACGGAGCGCAGCGGAAGGCCGGCGAGCAACTTGGGGCACCCAAGTCTTTAGCTTGCTCCACGTACTAGCACCGCGAGTAGCTGAACGACGGTGCTCGGATGCGTCTCCGACCAGGGGTCGATTCGGGATGGATGCCAGCATGGCTCCCGGTTAAGATCGGGTGCATGAGTGATGCACACGCCACCCCCGAAGAGGCCGCCCGTCGAGCACGCGAGATCCTCGAGAAGGACGTCGACCGTCGCGTCCGCGCCGTCGAAGTTCTGACGGGTGCCGCGAACCAAAGTGACGCAGCCGAGGAGCGCGCACGGGAGGCCAAGGCGGCACACGAGCGCGCATGGTCGGCCGCACTCAGCTCAGGGTGGAGCGAGAAGGACCTGCGAGCCACCGGCGCGCGATCGCCGAACGCAGTAGTGCGACGTGCGCGTAGGAAGAGCCCCGCAACCACGACGCCCATTACCGCGCAGCCGGACGAGCACGACACGCGCGCATGACGCGTGACCCGGACGAGGATGCACAGATCGCATCTACCGAGCCGTCCTCCCCCGAGCTAGATGATCGGGTGCCGCCGGGAAGCGATTCCTCCGAGCTGACGGAGCTGAAGGTCCCCTTGCCACGAACAGGGTTCCGAGCGGACCGCGTCTTCCGTGGCTTGCCGCAGTGGTCGCCGACGATCGACATGAGTGGCTTTCTCCCGCGCATCGACGTCAGCGCGATGTTGCCGACGCTCGGCCTTAACAGGGTCTTTGAGTCGACGCACGCGGCCGCGTCGCTCGCCGCGCGGAACAGCGTCACTGGCGCCTTCACAATCGGCGACTTCTCCGGCTCCGCCATAGTGGCGCACGCCTTCAGCGGCGTACGCGCCGACATTGCCTCCGCGGTTGCGGGAGCCGTGGTCCCGAACCTCTTCGCCGGCATCCTTCAGAGCCTGCCGAACTTCTCGGACATCGCCCGGGCGATCTACCCAGACAACCTCATCGAGGCGCGTGTCGAGTTCGACGAGGGCTCACTGGAGACGTGGATGGCGGACGAGGCCCTGCCCATCGCGTGGGTGCCACGACCGAGCACGATCGAGGCCATCTTCGCCGCTGGAACTCCGGCACGACGTCGACTCGTCTACGGGAGTCGGTGGCGGTCTGTGCTCACCGACTGCGAGGACCGCCTTCACGCCGTGACGAGCTCAGAAGTAGCGCCCTACGCGACGTACGGACTCAAGGTCGTGGACGGCATCCGCGCCGGCCACCCCGAGCTCGCCCAAGCCTTTGCCGCGAACACCCTCGACACCGTCGCCACACGATGGCTCGAGCCCCACACGAAGGCCGCAGTCACGTCGTCGAAGGACCGCGTGCGAGGCAACCTCCGCGACTTCAAGGCAACGCGGTTCTTCGCTTACGCGCAGCTCCGCGGCGTTTACCAGGCGTACCGCGGCGGCGATGGGAGTCCCATCCCCGGGACGTTCAGTCGCCACGCCTCAGCCCACGGCGTCTCTCGAACGCAGTACTCCCGCATCAACGCCGTCCTCGGAGCCGCACACCTCACAAGCTTCCTCTGGGCACACGAGCTCATCTTTCGTCGAGCACGCCACTCGCAGTCAGCCTGAGCACGGCCCTCCCCCGCTACGTGGCAGCGGCAGCGCAGACGGCACGGGATACGTCCCAGGCACTTGCCCGCCATGCCATCACCCTCCACTTCTACTTCTCCCGCATGCCCGTGTGGCCTGCATTACGTGGTACGCTTTAGTCATGGGGGTTGAGTGGACGAGCAGCGCCGACAAGCATGGGATCTCCCACACGGACGCGCTCTACGCGATGACCAATCACGACGCCAAGGTTGAGATCCCAGGACACTCAGGCGAGACGACAACCGTCTACGTCGGACACCCGCACAGCCAGACGGATCGGTACATCGAGGTGATCGCGGCCCTGCGCCCGCCGCGGACGCTGACGATCTTCCATGTGATGCCGCTCAGCGACCTGTACCGGCACCTGCTCAACGAAGGGAACTGACATGACCGACTACGACGACCTCGCCGCCCGCGCGGAGCGCGGCGAGCTCACACCCATCCCCGGAACCCTCAGCCGCGGCGACGCCTCTCGAGACGCGACCCGCGCCATGCTCATGGACGTCACCGGCACCACCACGATCGACGACGCGATGATCGTCGCCGTCGGCCGGCCCCGCTTGGACTCCGGCCCCGTCGGACCCATGTGGAAGGTCCGCTCCACCAGGGCCCTTGACCAGCAGATCAGCCAGCTCGCCATCCGCCGAGGCGTCAGCAAGTCGCAGATCCTCCGCGACGCCGCCGCCGCCTACATCCAAGCCTCCTGACCAGCCATGAGGGACTGGAGCACACTCGCCGTCGGGTCTACCGACCAGGTTCTAGACAACGGCGACGCCGTCCAAGTCCGGCGCGACGAGGACGGTCTTTACCTGATCCTCCGCCACTTCGAAGACGCCTGGCGGCCTACTGCCTGGGTGCGTCAAGCCGGTGGCGACTGGAGCGTCACCCGAGAAGCTCACACCCCCGGCGGATGGACTGAAGAACTTTCACTCGCGGTCGAAAAGGGCATCAAAATCAGCCGTCAGGCGCTCAACAAGTACCGAACTGACACATCTCGATAGGCGCTCTCGCCTGTGCTGCAGCCCCAGGTCGCGCAGCCACGGATGCGGGCTATCAGCACCGCGCAGCTCGTTCCGACCCCAGTACGGCCCCACACTGGACTCGTGTCGAGATCAAGACGAGCGGGGCATCGAATGATGGGCGAGCGTCCGATTGAGACGCTTGCGCGACGGATTGTCGCCGACGTGCTCGGAGTCCCAGTCGAGCAACATGACGACAACAGCCGCTCCTCGATGGTCGACGCGAAGATCCACGCTGCTGACGCGCAGATCCCGCTCGAGGTGGTCATGGATGTCGCGCCTGGGGTGATGAAACAGGCCGCGGATCTCGGTCGATACCCTGACGGCATTCCGCTGCCGGCAGGCACTCAAAGCTGGTGGGTCATGATGTCCCGCGGATCGCGCACCTCCAGGCTCTCGGCGACGCTGCCGCCGCTCCTCGCTGATCTGGACCCCTCGGGGACATTCGAGAAGGTGCCCGCGGCCCTCAAGGAGCTGGGCGTGCATGCGATCTCCCCGGTCGACGTCGCCGGCCCTCCGACGATCCTCCTCACCGGAGAGGGTGTGACCTACAGCGGGGCAGGCCCTGATCTGAACGGCTACGTCGAGCGGTTCCTTGCGCGTACGCCCGACGTGCCGTACAAGCTCAACTTGGCTGCTGGCCCGGGTCGAGCTCACGCGTTCATCTGGGTCACGATCAGTAGCGAATACCCCGGATGGGTGGCCTTCCGCGACGAGAGCCGGCCGTTGCCGCAGACTGGACCAGCTCTTCCCCCGGGCGTCACCGACGTTTGGCTTGCAAGGACCCACGTCGGTCACCGCGTCATCCGGTACTCGCCGGAACAGGGATGGGTGCGCACTGATCGTGCGATCACGCTCGACGATGAAGCGCTACTCGACCCGGACGTCGACCAGGGCGACGATTCGAGCGTCCGCTAGCGAATCTTGTCTTCGGGCACGAGCTCGAGGCGGTGCCGACAGATCCCAGATGCGCCGATGCAGCGTCGACGTCGACATACCGAAGTTGTGCGCGACGTGCACGGTCGGCTCGTCGGTTACGGTGACTCCGGCCATCCTGCGGACGCAATGGCGACTCGCTCCCCCATAGACGCGAGCTGAGCGTCGGCATACGTTCAGCACATGGACAATCCAAAGAGGGTCAACACTCCCGATGGTCACGCGACCGAGCTCATTTGGCCAGCCAGCGGGTCAGGGCAGTTCAGCGAGCGGATCGTCAACCCGCTCGTAAGGCAGCGGGGCATCACCGTCAATGTGACGCCTGTCTTACTCGACTCAGGAGAGGTGCGCTTTTACTCGGACAGCGAGTTGACGGATCTCTGACCTCGTCTCCCGGGCTCCTGCACTCAGCCTGATGGGCTCCTGCGCCAGAGGAGCCCGAGCCCGTGCGCGCGGCGCGGCGTGGTCGAGCCTGGGGCGGCTTCGGACCCGACGTAGATTGCCGCTCCCTGGAATCGCTAGATTCAGCAGGTGAGAAAACCGGTGAGGGCGTGATTCCCTGGGGCGTCGGCCATGCGTCAAGCGCCTCGGATAGCGGCGGCCTCGACGACTCGTTCGGGACCGTCTTGTGGGCGGTGTCCCTGCTACTGAGCGCGATCGTCGGCGTCGTCCTCACCCGCACCAGCGACAGGTGGCTCCAGCCACTTGGAGACCATGAGCTCTGGATGGACTTCACTGCGACACCCCTGTTCGTGAAGCACCCCACAACGGCGGCCACAGGCGTCACCTACCTCGTCGACGGGGCGCTGGTGGAGGCGCCGTACCAGGTGCGCCTCTGGGTCTGGCGCGCCGGAGCAAAGGACGTGCGCGCCGACTCCTTTTCCGACGACCTTGAAATCCGTCTCGGTGCCCCCGTTGTGGCTTCAACAGTTCGGTCCGAAGAGCACACGAGTGCCGCGGACGTGCAGTTCGAAGCTGGCGAGAACGCAACCTGGCGCGTGCGGCCGAGTATCGTCCGCGCGGACTTCCTCGTGCGTTATGACTTCATCAGTGACGGGCTCCCGGCCTTACAGGCGCACAATCCGGTCGCTGACCTCCGCATCAGCTCGTTCTACGACGACACGGAGAACCGCAACGGTCGACGTACCTTGTTCGCCTCGGTCGGGGCAGTGCTGGCAATCGGAGGCATCACCTGGTTCATCGTCACCGCGATCCTTTCGGTGGCGGTCAACCGCGACATCGGCCCTTGGATCCCGTGGGGCATGCCGGTAGCAATCCTCGGGACGCTGGCGCTGGCTTCTTCTAGCGAGGCCGTCCCGCGTCGGGCTCGACTCGCGCGTAAACGGCTGCACGAGCGCGCCGGACGGCGGGTGCTGCCTTACAACCAGGTCCAAGTTCCAGACACCATCTTCGAACGTCCCGAGCCATCGGCATAGATCTCCGCGGCGCGTCGGTGAGGCGTCCGGTAGGGGATGGCTACCCGGACACGCGTGAACCGCGCCCCAATCCGGGGGGGGACCCTCGCCGGAGCTTAGGCCGCGCGACCATCGCCCCATAGCCTCGAAGGGATGCAGCGACGCCCGTGCGCTGCACAGGAGTGAGTTGCCTTGAGCATGACAGCGCCCGGCCCCAGTGGTCCCCAGGGGGAGCGTCTCAGCGCCCCGAGTGCGTTCGACGCAAAATCGCGGCGCTGATGCGCATCCGTTCTGTACGAATACGCAACTTTCGCGCCCTTGAGGATGTCGAGATTGCGTTCGACACAGTCACTACGTTCATCGGACCCAATGGCACAGGAAAATCCACTGCACTTCGGGCTTTGGACTGGTTTTTCAACGGCAAGCCTGGTGCCCTCAGCGACGACGACTGCGCGTTCGGTGCAGTCGCGGCCATCGAGGTACAGGTGACATTCTCGGACCTAACAGCCGCAGATCGTGAGGCTCTCACTAAGTACACGCCTCCAGGGTCCACGACATTTACGGCCTGGAAGATTCGTCACCCCGATGGCTCCGAGACAATGTCGGCGAATGCAAAGAGCTTCGCACCCTTTAACGACATCAGGTCCGCTGGCCCTGTAGCCGAGAAAAAAAAGCTCTACGTCGCGCTTCGCGCGACGCAACCAGAGCTAAAACTACCCGCTGCAGCAACGTCTGGACTCATCGACGAAGCGATGACGACCTGGGAGTCGGCCCACACGGAACAATTGACAGAAGCCCCCGAAGGGCTGCCCACAAACTTTTTTGGCTTCAACAGCAGCGGTAAGATGAGCGGGCTATTCGACTTTGTCCTCGTCACGGCAGATCTTCGAGCAAGCGAAGAATCGCTTGACGGAAAAGCGAGCATCATTGGCCGAATTCTTGAACGCTCGGTTGACAGAACGGCCGCAGATGAAGAGATCGCGACCATCGTTGAGGAGAGCCGGGCCCGACAACAGAAAGTCTACGCTGACAAGTTTAAAACGCAACTGGCAGACGTCGAAACGAAGCTCGATGAAGTGGTCGCGCGCTACTCTCCAGGCCGCACAATCACAGTGAAGCCAACCGAGGTCGAGCTAAAGGCCCCCCGGACAACATTCGAGGTAGCAGTCATCGATGGTGCTACCGAGACGAAAGTAGATCGCCAGGGGCACGGATTCCAACGTACGCTGTTGATCTCGGCGCTTCAGGTGCTCGCAGAATCTGGCGCCGCCTCGGCAGAAGGCTCGATCTGCCTGGCGATCGAAGAACCCGAACTATTCCAACACCCGATCCAGGCGCAGGCGTTCGCGAAGGTGTTACGCGCCTTGGCCGAGGACGAGTCCAAGCGGGTTCAGGTGACCTATGCAACACATAGCCCGTACTTCGTTGAAGGTCGCCACTTCGAGCAGGTACGGCGCCTAGTGCGATCAAATGCCGAGCCGCCCGGCGTTACGGTGCATTCGGCAACTATCGCCGACGTGAAGAGGAGAGTCAAGGGAGCCATCACCTCAGACCAGGTGGAGCGCCAGCTGAGCAGTGCAGCGACCGGTGAGCTAGCAGTTGCCCTATTCGCATCGCGTGCGCTCATCGTGGAAGGACCGACAGATTTGGCGGTGCTTTACGGCGTCGGAGACAGACAGACGATCGCAGGGCTTGAGTCGCGCGGTGTTGCCATCGTTCCGGCTAACGGCAAGGGAAGCATTCCGCTGGCGCATGCGATCCTCGCTGAGCTCGGCATTCCCACATATGCCTTGTTCGACGTAGATGCCGAGTCAGCGCCAAAAGACAGGAACTCACACTCGATCCAGAACCGCAGGCTGCTCGCTTACTTCGGGCTACCCGAAGAGGACTTTCCTGCGGGAGCAGTGCTAGATAACGTGGCGTTTTTCCACGACCGTCTCGAGACCTTCCTGGCCGCTGAATGGCCTGAATGGTTGGCTGCTTGCGAAGCAGTCGAAGCTGCCGCTGGAATCTCGCTTGACAAAAATAAGCTTGCATACCGGACGGCTACCCTTGAATCTGATGGAATAGTGCCCCCGATGCTGCATGAAGTATTGGCACAAGCGGAGGGTCACGAACCGTGCAAGTGAGCAGGAGGAGTAACAATGAATCGCATCTCCGTTAAGAGCAGCAACGTCGCGTCGATTGGCCACGACGCACAGACCGGCGCGCTGGAGGTGGAGTTTAAGCATGGCGGCGTGTATCGGTATTTCGATGTGCCTACTAGTGTGTTTGACTCGCTTATAGCCGCGCACGAGTCGGGAAAGAGCGTAGGAGCATACTTCGACCTCCACGTCAAAAAAGCTGGCTACCGGTACGAAGAACTTTGACACGGTGTCCGCTCACGCTACGGTGACATTGAGGCGACGTGCAGGTGTTACTTTTCTTCATCAGCCACACTCTCAGTCTCACTACACCGCGTGCCTCACCAGAGTCGTCCGGTGATGAGTCCGGGGAAGGGCGCTAAGCGAGACACCCTCGGTGGCCTCTTAGCTCGTGATCGCGGCTGCTGCGTCGGCTCTCTGAATGTCCCGAAGTCGGCGGTATAGCGTCGCCCTGGACATGCCCATGTCGCGCGCGACCTGGGCGGCCGGCTCTCCGGCATCGATCAGCCGGGCGGCGTTCTTGACCTGGCTGTCGGTGAAGGCCTGGCGCCGACCGCCCAGGTCCTTGCCCGCAGCCCGCCGCTTCGACACCGAGTCGGTGATCCGCTCCCGCTTGATCTCGAGCTCCATCTGCGCGAGCGCCGCCATGACCGTGAAGACCATGGAACCCATCGGAGTCGCCGTGTCGACGTCTCCCCCGCCGAGGTTCAGCACCCGAAGCGACGCACCCCTTCCCCGCAGGCCCTCCGCCAGGGCGAGCATGTTCTGCGTCGACCGGCCCAACCGGTCCAGCGTCGTGATGACGAGGGTGTCGCCGTCGTGCAGCGCGCGCAGCGCCTCATCAAATGCCGGCCGGGACGCGCGAGCTCCGGAGACGCCGTGATCGACGTAGAGGTCATCGCGGCGGATGCCGGCGGCAAGGAGGTCGGTCGTCTGTCGATCCGCGTCCTGCTGACGCGTCGACACCCGCGCGTACCCGATGAGCTTCCCCACGACGACCAACCTGTCTCACAACCAACGATGAACACCGCCAGTCAAGCACCTACTTGAAGTACATGGTTACGCGACACTCCCCCGCCATAAACCGTCAGCGCGCCGAGCTCAGCTCATGAGACGTCTCTCAACCCATGACTTGAGACGCACTGCAGGTCAGGCCGGCACCTTCCGAGCCAGAGTCAGGGCGGCCCACAACCTAGAGCGCAGCGACCGCGTGCCGAGCACCTCGGAGGAGCTGGCGGCGCAGCGGCTTGCGTGGACACCGGAGGCCCGTACGCTGCCGAAGGCTTCCAGGCAAATGCGCCCAGCGCGCACCACAACGCCGACCGAGGTCGGCGTCCATTTCATTTGCTCGTGGTGCCTGCCGCCGAGGCGGTGGGTCGGCCAGAGGACGAGCCTCTACTGGGAGGCTGTCTGCTCGCTAGCAGGTGCGCGCCGAGTGGCGTCCGTCTGGTGGCGATGCAGCGATGCACGATCCCACTCGACAACGTGGCCCGGATCCTCAGCAGTACGGCCGCGGGCGCCGTTACCTGGCGGTCTGTGTGCTCGTTCGCCTCGGTCTGCGCGGGGATGCCGGCGAGCAGCGCGCTGTCTCGGGCCCTCACGCGAAGGTGCGCGCAACGGATCATCGCTCTCGCTGACGCCGCCTGCCGTGCAGATGCTCTGCCAGCAAATTTTTCGCCTCGTTGAACGTTCGCGACTGCTGTGTCGTGTCCTCGGTGGGACCACCTCGGTCCCCGCACTACAGGAGGCATCATGCTCAAGCGAATCGCGACCACTGTGACGACTGCGGCGTTCGCCGCCGTCCTTCTCGCCGGATGCTCGACGGCAGCCGGCTCGGCTGGCTCGTCGGAAGTGCCGGTCGACAGCCCCTCCGCTACCGCAACCCCCTCGGCTGAGCCGGCGGCTCTCACGACGGCGTCCTCGCCGCTGGGCGACATCATCACGGACGAGGCCGGTTACACCGTCTACACCTTCATGATGGACACGCAGGACTCGGGCAGCAGCAGCTGCTACGACGAGTGCGCCACGCTGTGGCCGGCGGTATCGGCGACCAGCACGTCCGCCGCGGACGGGATCACCGGAGAGGTCGGCTCGATCACGCGCACCGACGGGACGGCCCAGCTGACCGTCGACGGATGGCCGGTCTACCGGTTCGCGAAGGACACCGCGCCGGGCCAGGTCAACGGACAGGGCGTGAAGGACGCTTGGTACGTCCTCCTCCCTGACGGCACGATGAACAAGGAAGCCGCGGCCATGAGCACCGCCACCCCGGCGCCCTGATGCGACGGCGACCCGTCCCCGCGCGCAGCGAAGCGCCCGGACGGGTCGCCGGTCCTCGACAGGCAAGGACGGAAGGGATGACCGGCAGTGATCGCAGCAACCGGGATGAGGGGGCGCACCGTGGCGCTTCGAGGCGGTGAGTGCTGTGCCCCGCCCCGTCGATGAGCTCCTGGCGGCGTTGTACGAGAGTCACGGCCCGGCGTTGCGGCGATTCGTGCAGAACCTCACTCGGAACGCGGCGCTGACGGAGGACGTCGTGCAGGAGACGATGGTGCGGGCCTGGCAGCGCCCGCAGGTCCTCGAACGCGACGCCGACGCTGCTCGCGCGTGGTTGTTCACCGTCGCCCGCAACCTCGTCATCGACGACGCCCGCTCCGCTCGGAGCCGACGAGAAGTCCCGGCGGAGGACGACGACGGCGGCGGCGGCGTCCCCGATCGCACCGACGCGGTCCTGGACAGCATCCTGATCGCGGACGCTCTCGCATCGCTGTCGGTGGAGCATCGCCAGATCGTGGTGGACGCGTACTTCCTCGGGCACACCACCCCCGAGATCGCCCGCCGGCACTCCATTCCCGAGGGGACAGCGAGATCTCGATTGCACTACGGACTGCGCGGACTGCGACTGGCTCTGCAGGAAAGGGGCGTCACCCGATGAACGACCACCATGGAAGCTCCGCGACGGAGGACGAGTACCGCGACTGGGACGCGTCCTACGTCCTCGGCGCTCTCCCCGCGGATCAGCGACTCGAGTACGAGCAGCACCTCAGCGGCTGCGCGGCCTGCCGCGCAGCCGTGGCAGAGCTGGCAGGAATGCCCGGCATAGTCGGTCGCCTCTCCCTCGCGGACGCTCTCGCCATCACCGCATCGGACGACGGCGAGGACACGCCGCCGACCCTGGTGACGCTGCCCGGCATCGCTCACCGTGTCCGGACGCGCCGACGTCAGCGCCGGCTGGTCATGTCCCTCGCCGTCACAGCCGCCGTGACCGCCTCCGTCTTCGGAGGGGTCGTGCTCGGCACGGGCATCGCGGACGCTCCCGTGGCGAGCGAGGCGACCCTGGAACCGATGGACCCGATCGCGGCCGATCCCGCTCTCGCCGCAGACATCCAGGTCGAGGGGAAGCCGTGGGGCACCCGGCTGGAGTGGAGTTGCACCTACAGTGATGACGCGCCCGCCGACGCGGAGTACGAACTCGTCATCACGCGCACGGACGGCAGCACGACCGCCGTCGCCACCTGGACGGCGGCCGGGGAGCGCGCCATCGACCTCGCGGCATCCACGGGCATCGCCCGGTCGGAGATCACCGGGGTCGACATCAGGGTCCGCGGCACGGACTCCCCCCTCGTCCGCACCGACACCTGAGACACCGCCCGCCCTCAGAGGACACCGACACTGTCCGCGCTGCCGCGCGGACATCGGACAGGAGCAGACCATGAGCACCGAACCCACGCCGCTGCACATCACTCGCGAGGGCCCGAGGAGCTTCATCGGCCGCAACGCGCGAGGAGCCGAGGTCCGCATCGGCGGGTCGGACGCCGACGGCGTGTTCTCGCCTGGCGAGCTGCTGCACCTCGCCCTCGCCGCCTGCGGCATGCTCTCCTCGGACCACATCCTCGCCAGCCGGCTCGGAGCCGACTTCGAAGCGACCACCGACATCACCGCGACCAAGCCCGATGATGAGGACCGCTACGACTCGATCACCGCCGTGATCCGCGCCGACCTGTCGGCGCTCGATCCCGAGCGGATCGCCTCACTGTCCGAACGCACCCACCGGGCCATCGACCGCCAGTGCACCGTCGGCCACACGCTCGAGCACGGCGCGGCGTGCACCGTCGACGTCGTGGACGACCAGGCCGTTCCCATCAGCGGTCCGAGGACGGGGACCGTCTGAGATCAGCGCCTCATCGGTCACGACGACCGGTGCCGGCCGAGCCGCGGACGTCGCCTCCCGTGCCGTCAGTCTGCGACGCGCCGACCGGAACCGAGACGATCCGCCAGGCGGAGCGCGTTCACGGAGCGGAGATGCTGGTCGGCGCGGTGACGTCCGTTGGCCGGCGAGGGATGCGGTGCCCCGAGGACGGGGACGACGCGGGGATCATCGTGCAGGGTCAGGTAGCGCATGACCCCGTCGAGCGCCACGGTCCCGTAGGTGACGACGGCTTCGAGCGCGGGCAGCAGATCCAGCAGCTCACCGAGCGCGAGCCGGCCCTGCTCGATGTCCGTGGGGCGGACGCGGCCAGCAGGGATCTCCCACGGGATGAGGTTCCATCGGAGGTAGTGGTCGCGGGAGAGCCCGGACTCGATGCGGGCCGCCCGGAACGCGGCGGCGGTGGGCCCGAGGTTGTCCTCGCTGCAGACGGCAGCGGATCCCGCGGCGATCGTCCGAGGGCCAGGCGACTGCATCAGCACCAGGACGCGACTGGCGGTGCCGCCGGAGCGGGGATCGAAGCCCGGAACGAAGCGTCCGGTCGCGTCCGCGGTACTCCGCCAGGTCTCGGCGAGGGCGTTCAGGGTCCGGACATCCACGATGGTCGTCGATCCCGGTCAGGCCGCTCGCGGTGGTGCGAGCAGGGTGCCGCGGATCACGGAACCGTGGAAGGTGCGGGCGGCGACGACGATCCACGCGGCGACCAGGCCGACGTAGTAGAGCACGGCGAGGCCGGCGACGACCGTGAGACCGGAGTGCAGGGCGAGCCCGTTCAGTCCGGTGACGCAGGTGCCGACGGGGAACGTGAACGACCACCAGGTCAGGCTGAACGGCAGGTGCTCGCGGGCGGTGCGGACGGTGATGGCGAGGGCGATGACGGTCCAGAGCAGCGCGAAGCCGAGCATCGCGAACCCGTACACCAGCGCCACGACCACCAGCGCACGCGCCGTGCCGGCGTCGACGACTGTGGGCGCGTTCGATGCGAGGAGGTTCACCGCCGTGATCGACTGTCCGACCGGACCGAGGACGATCCACAGCGTCGGCACCATCCCCGCTGCTCCGACCTTGTGCTGCGCGAGCCGGTTCCAGATCAGGGTGATCACCACCAGTGACGTGATCAGGCTGAGGCCGAAGAAGCCGTAGCAGGACCACAGGAGCGTCTCCCGCGCCTGTCCGGCGGGCGTGTACGGCAGCAGCAGGGCGCCGGTGGAGGCGGACACCATCGGCGGGACGATGGGCATCAGCCAGCCGCCGAACGCGGAGTCGGGCTTGTTCTCGTGGCGGGTGAACGCCAGGTACGGCACGAGGACTGCTGTGAGCAGTCCGCCGATGGTGCCGATGGTCCACAGGACCCAGTCGATGGTCACGGCGGCGGGCAGGCCGATCCAGTCCTTGCCGAGCAGGAGCGTCCCGGCGCCGACGGTGAGGAACGCCATCGGCGGGGCGCCGTAGAAGTGGGAGATGACCGGGTTGAGGTGGTGCCCGGCTGCGGTGCTCCGGTAGCGGATCCAGTGCAGCACCGTCGCGACCGTGAGGGCGACGAGGAGCACCGCGGCGATCGCCCACACGACCGTCGCCGCGATGCGCAGTCCGGGGAACTGGAGTGGCAATGACGCAGCTGCGACGGCGATGATCCCCGTGCCCATGATCGATGCGAACCAGTTCGGTGTGAGGTTCGACACGATCAGGCCTGGCCGCTCCAGATCGCGGAACAACGCCGTCTGCGGCCGTTGGAGCAGTTGGCTGCCGTACGCGTGTGCGGGGTCGGTGCGAAGTGCGGTCATGGGTCGAGCCTGCGCGCATCCTGTTCCTGGCGGTACTGGGTTCCTCTTGATAGGGCACAATCGTCGGTTGTGGCACAACGGCGACTCACGGACCGAACGCTCGACCTCGACACGCTCGACGTGCTCGCACGCGTCGCCGAGACCGGCTCCCTCTCCGCCGCCGCTGGAGAACTCGGCGTCACGCAACAGGCGGTGTCTGCTCGGATCCGGGTCGCGGAACGCATGATCGGTCATTCGCTGGTGCACCGCTCGGCCACGGGGTCGGTGCTGACCGAGACCGGTCGGCTCGTCGTCGGGCTGGCCGGACCGCTCCTCGATGCGTCTCGTCGCCTCGAGGCAGGAGTGGCTGCGTTGCGGGCTCCCACGGGTTCGCTCGTCGTCGCGGCGTCACAGACGATCGCGGAGCTGCTGCTGCCGGGCTGGCTGCTCGAGTTCCGACGCCGTGAACCCGACGTGCGCGTGCGTCTGATCGCGGGCAACTCCGCCGCGGTGACGGACCTCGTGCAGTCGGGTGGCGCGGACCTCGGGTTCACGGAGACCCCGGTGGTGGCGGCAGGCGTGTCCGCGCAGGTGATCGCGGACGACGAGCTCGCGGTCGTCGTCGCTCCGGACCATCCCTGGGCCCGGTCGACCGGGATTACTGCGGAGGTCCTGTCGGCGGCGGCTCTGCTCCTGCGGGAAGAAGGCTCCGGGACTCGCGCGACCCTCGCCGCATGGCTCAGGGAGGCCGGTCGGGACATGACGGTCCCGGCCGCGGTGCTGGAGACCACGAGCATCATCCGGGCGAACGCGCAGGCCGGGATCGCACCGGCGGTGATGAGCCTCCGCACGGTCGCCGCCGACATCGACACGGGGTCGCTGGTGAGGGTCCCGCTCTCTGGGCCGCCACTTGCCCGGCCGTTGCGGGCGATCTGGTCGGGAGAGCTCCAGCCAGCTGGTTCTGCTTTCCTGCGCGTCGCCCACGAGGTGGCCGGTCGGGGTCAGCACAGCCCGTAGGGCAGCTCCGGATCGTCCTCCGCGATCTCGGTGAGCCGGTTGTACTTCGCGACGCGTTCTCCGCGGGCGGGGGCGCCGGACTTGATCTGTCCGGTTCCGGTGCCGACGACGAGGTCCGCGATGAACGTGTCGGTGGTCTCCCCGGACCGGTGCGACACCATGCTCCGCATCCCGAGCGAGCGTGCGACGCCGATCGCGTCGAGGGTCTGGGAGACGGTGCCGATCTGGTTCGGCTTGATGAGCGCTGCGTTCGAGAGCCCGTCCTTCCCGCCGTCGCGGATGCGCTGCGGATCGGTGACGTAGAGATCATCGCCGACGATCTGGAGCATGTCGCCGAGCGCGGACGACATCGCCTTCCAGCCGCCGTGGTCATCTTCGGAGAAGCCGTCTTCGATGCTCCGGATCGGATACCGGCTGATGAGGTCGCGGTAGTAGTCGACCATGCCTGCTCGGTCGAAACGGCGGTCCACGACCCGGTAGCTGCCGTCACCGAGCGCGAACTCGTTCGCCGCCGGGTCGAGTGCGATCGCGACGGTGTCCACGCCGGGCTCGTAGCCAGCGGCGCTGATCGCGGCGACGAGGAGGTCGAGGGCCTCCTCGGGCGCGGCGATCGACGGGGCGAAGCCGCCTTCGTCCCCGAGACCGAGACTGCCGAACCGTTCCCGGACCAGTGCCGCCAGTGCGTGGTAGACGTCCGACCCGATCCGAACCGCGTCGGTCATGGTCTCGGCGTTCACCGGGGCGATCATGAACTCCTGGAAGTCGAGCGCGTTCGCTGCGTGCGCTCCGCCGTTGAGCACGTTGAAGTGCGGGACGGGCAGGCGAGGCGTGCTGCCGGTGACGTCTGCGATCCAACGCCAGAGCGGCAGCTCCGCTGCGGCGGCGAGAGCGCGTGCCATCGCGATCGAGGTCGCGACGACACTGTTCGCGCCGAGCCGGCGGTAGTTCGCGGTGCCGTCGAGGGCAGCGAGGGCGGCGTCGGCCTGCCCGATCGAGGTCCACGACTGGCCGGTGATCATCGGTGCGACGTCCGCCGTGATGAGGTGCAGTGCCTGGCTCACGTCGCGGCCGCCGTAGCTGCTGCCGCCGTCGCGAAGCTCGACAGCCTCATGCGCGCCAGTGGATGCGCCTGCGGGGGCGTCACCGGTGACGACGATGCCGTCCTCGAGCTCGAGACGCACCTGGATCGTCGGGTAGCCGCGGGAGTCGAGGATCCGGGAGCCGTGCAGGCTGCTGATGGTGACGGGGCGGCTCGTGTGGGTCACGTACTCGCCCTGATGGTGGGTGGTGTGGTGGACGTTGCTGATGTAGTCGTTCATGGCGGTTGTCGCCTTTCGGGTTGGTCGTGCGGGTGTGGGCCGCGGGGAGGCGGAGGGACGACCTCCTGGCGATCACTGGGCGCCAGTTGCCTCCCCACGGCGGTTCAGGGCGCGCACTGGATGGTGTCGGGTGCGCGGGTGCCGGTCAGGGGTGCGGGGTGAATCGTTCCTGTGCGGAGCGGATGATGGCTTCGGCGTCGACACGGTTCCCCCACCCGTTGGTGGTGACGTGCTTGCCGTGCTCGATCTCCTTGTAGTGGGAGAAGAAGTGCTCGATCTCCGCCAGGACCGGCTCGGCGACGTCGGAGATGTCCTGGACGTGGTCGAAGCGGACGTCTCCGGCGGGGACGGTGAGGATCTTGTCATCGCCGCCGTTCTCGTCGACCATGCGGAGCATCCCGACCGGGCGGACGTCGATGACGACGCCGGGGAACGTGGGCCGGGGCAGCAGCACGAGCGCGTCGAGGGGGTCGCCGTCATCGCCGAGAGTGTCGTCGATCGAGCCGTAATCCTGCGGGAACACCATGCTGGTGAACACCGCCCGGTCCAGGCGGATCCGTCCGGTGGCGTGGTCGACCTCGTACTTGTTGCCGCTGCCGCGGGGGATCTCGATCGTGATGTCGAAGTGCATGAGCTTCTCTTCTCCCAGTCGGATGGTCAAGTGAGGGTGCCGAGGGTGACGCCCCCGGCGGCTGCGGCGACAGAGACGACAAGCATCCCGAGCCCGTTCACGGCAGCCGCGGTGGTGCGGCCGGTGCGTGCGAGGCGGACGGTCTCGAAGCTGGCGGTGCTGAACGTGGTGTAGCCACCCATGAGCCCTGTTCCGACCACTGCGACGGGGGTAGCGCCGAGGTGACCGGCGGCGCCGGTGATCAAGCCCAGCAGGAACGAGCCGGTGATGTTGATCGTCAGCGTCCCGACCGGGAGCCGGAACTGCCGACCCCGGTTGATCGCACCATCCACGAAGAACCGTGCGGCCGCGCCGACACCGCCAGCGACAGCGACGCCGAGGAAGGCCAGGGCGCTCATGATGTGGCTCCGTTCGGTCGGACCAAGCCCGCGATCGCGAGGCCGCTACCGGTGGCGATCGCGCCGGCGAGGACCGTCAGGAGCCCGTACCCGGTGCCGACCAACCCGCGGCCGGCGAGGAACAACACCGCGGTGCTGGTCGCGAGGGTGCTGTAGGTGGTGAACCCGCCGAGGACACCGGTTCCCAGAAGCAGGCGCAGTGTCCGGCGGCGACCCTCGTCAGGTCCGCGATGCGCGAGGTGTTCCAGCAGCACACCGAGTAGGAGCGCCCCGGCGATGTTGATCCAGAAGATCGCCCAGGACACTCCGTGCTGAGCGGGGAACGCGGTGCTGAGTCCGTCGCGTGCGGCGGTACCGATGGCGCCGCCGAGTGCGACGACACCCAGGTACCGCCACCGCAGATGCACTGGCCGGGCGATGCGTTCCGGGTCATTGGCGTCGATGTCCGGGTCGGGCGGGAGCTGCCCATCGGGCAGGTCCGTGTCCGTTCGGGAGGTCATGTTCCACCTTCCGCAGCGACCGCTGCCGCTGCTGCTCGTGCTGCCGGATGCAGGTACCCCCCACCCCGCGGACAGAACCCACCGTCGCCGTCGAACCGGTAGATCAGGGGTTCGCCCGTGGGGAGGTTCAGGTCCGCGAGCTCACCGTCAGTCAGGCAGTCCATGCAGGCACACAGTGCCCGCAAAGAGTTGCCGTGCGCGACGACGAGCACTGTCTGCCCGTCGCGGAGTGCCGGGGTGACGCGGTCCGACAGGACGGGTTGGACCCGGCGGATGACGTCGGAAAGTGTCTCGGTTCGACGAACTGCCGCCCACGGCAGCCCACGAAGCGCCGGCGTCCGCCGGAGCGCCAGCCACGCGCGGATCGACATGCGTGGCGGCCGACCCGTGCGGGTCCGGCGAACAGCGAAGAACTGCTCCGCCCCCAACGCCAATTGCGCATTCTGCTTGGACATGCCGGTGAGGGCGCCGTAGTTCCGCTCGTTCAACCGCCACGTCGACTCGACCGGCGCATCACGTCCGACGACGTCGGTGACGAGCTCCGCCGTATGGAGCGCCCGCTCGAGCGTCGACGTGAGCACGAGGTCCGGTCGGATGCCCGCATGCAGAAGTAGCAACCCAGCCCGATTCGCTTCGGCGGTGCCCTGTTCGGTCAGCGCGACGTCTCGCAAGCCGGTGAAGGTGCCGGCAGCGTTCGCAGTGCTCTGTCCGTCGCGGAGCAGAACAAGCTGGCCGGTCACTGGGTGCCCCACGGCAGTGGGGCATCGAACCCGACCGGATCAACGGGCACTACGAGCACTAAACGGTGCTGTCGATGGGTCAGCCGTGCCGCGACCGACCCCGTGAAGAACTCCGCGATTCGACCCGCTCCCGTCCTGGCCCCGACGACCAGCATCGCCGCGTCGCGGTCTTCGGCCACCTGCGACAGAGCCCGGCTCGGATCCCCAACACCCGGAACGAACGTGACGTCGACGCCGTAGGTCGTTGCGGCGGCACGTACTGCCGCCTCGTCACTGTCCGACAAGCCCTGCGGTGTCGTGTCAGCGGTATCAGGGTCGAGCGATTCCACCATCACCGACCCGTCCGAGCGCGTACCGGCATCGATGAGCGACGCATCCACGCTGACGCACACCAGCGTCGTACCGAAGCGCCGCGCGATAGACGCCGCAACCTCGATCACCCCCGGCGCGAGGCCGGGTAGGACACCGACGACGACCGGGCCGGTACCGATTGATGCTGTCATGACACTCCCTACCTCAGGCGCGCAGAAGCGCGACCAGCTGAGATAGGGACTGTTGTCGACAACTGTCGAGGTTGGGTCCGGCAAGCCCCACTGCCGGGTCCGAAGACATCGCCAGTATGCACCCGAACCCCCAAGTCAGGGAGCCGTCTCGCGCACCCGTGACGTCCAGACACCGAAGGAAGCGATTCCGACGACACGGAGCGAAGCTGCCCACATCTCACGCGCCCAGAAGTGCCAGCGCTCCGAGCTCGACTCGCGAGACGTCTCGCAACCCAAGCCTTGCGAGAAACCATCCTTGGCCCACCTGGCGGGTGGGAGACCAGCAAGGACCAGTGGCCGCCCCACATTGACGCGCTATCGACTCGAGTCTCGTGCCAACGGCCGTCCGAACTTCGACTTTGCGACGCCCGCGGCGTCGAACTTCTACAGCATGAAACCGGCGTGTACGGTCGGGACATGGCTCAGAAGCTCCCTAAGCGCACGAAACAGCACCGACGCGATGACCGAACACAACGCGTATGGGCGTTCGTACTGCCGAACGCATGGACTTACGCACCGACGGAGCAGCGCGAATACGGAATCGATGGTCGAGTTGAATTATTCGATGGCGATGATACAACGGGCCTAATATTTAACGTACAGCTAAAAGGTACAGATAAGACCTCGGAGTCGACAGCGCCCCCCATAAAAACTACGACTCGGAACTACTGGAAGTCTCTTGACCTGCCAAACACTAGTTGTGCTTGTTGATGCGAGCGAAAACGTTCACTATGAATGGGCGCACAAGCTAGATGTTTATGGAAGACGGGAAAACGCCGCCAAGTATGCTTTTGAGTTGCCCAATACTTGGGACGGGGCTTCCGTTGCTGCAATTGAACGCGAAGTAAAGGCCTCGCGGGCCGCAAAAAATCTTCATCGCAACTTGCCCGTTTTATGGACGCTTAATGTGGACCCTGACCTGTCCGACCCCTGGACGCGCCGCTTGAAAGTAACCACCGAGCGCCTACTGGGACAGCACAGGGAGTTGACACGCAAGCCCAGCGAGGCAAACGAATCGTCTTTGGCCATAGACGTTTTGACGACTGATGTATCAGTGCGCCTTGGTGGTATGCCAGGTGGCGTACTTCATTACGGTAGCTCGCTTAAAGTGTTTGACCCTGAGTCAATAGCAGTAGATATTGCACTTGCTGTGTCGGAGGAGCTAGGCAGGGTCGGATTAAAAACTGACAAAATCCTTCTGACCCGGAATGCCATAAGTGCTAGCGCGATGCTCGGTGCGGACCCCGACTTCACCATCCGAGTTGCCGAACATATCGTAAAATATCGCGACGCCGACCTAGCGACAGCACTGGTCGAGACGGTCTATCTCGATGAAGCACGACCGGCCGGAATTATAGCAATGTT
Source organism: Clavibacter sp. AC415 (assembly GCF_979252985.1). NCBI lineage: Bacteria > Bacillati > Actinomycetota > Actinomycetes > Micrococcales > Microbacteriaceae > Clavibacter > Clavibacter sp. AC415. The sequence goes on from NZ_CEEDAR010000017.1 coordinate 58,187, forward strand.
GCCACTGATCAGGGATTCCATGCGCTTTGAGCTTGTCGCCTTATCGCACATCACTCAGCTAATTGAAAAGCACGCCGCTACCCAATCAGCAGACGAAGCGGCCGCCTCGTATCTCTACAACGCTGGTCAACTCATAATGCAAGCGGACCCGAGCCGCGGTCTTGCTCTTCATGTGGCGGCGGCAGAAAGGGACGAACTTTATCTGGGTCGCGCTTATTGGTGGCGCGAGCGGGGCACCATGCTGTTTGAGGCAGGGCGCCACGCCGAAGCCGCACTGGCGTACAAAGTTGCTGTTGACTTGCATGACATGCGGGCAGTACCGCTCCTGGCGGACACATATGCGTTCATGGGGCGCTACGCGGAAGCCGTATCAACCTGGGACGACATGCGCGACGTGGTTCGATTCATCTGGGTCCTTAAAATGTATGCCGTCGATCACATTTGCGATATCTTAAGCCTGCCCGAGCAAAAGCGAAACATACTAGAAGCGGACACTCTGGTAGAAACCGGGGCGAACGGATTGACAATCTTGGAGACCGACGCCCTCAACTGGCAGGGGCTTTGGCGCGCCGCTCGTGAACGCCTAGAAGCAAAGGAACCGGGGCACGCCTTCCTTTACGTTGCGGCGGCGTGTTTTGCACGGACCCTGCCCGTTATTTGGTTTGAAGCCATTCTCGCTGTCAATGCGGAGATGGAAGACAATAAGGAACGGACGGAACTGTCTCAGATGATATTAACGGCCGCAGTGCAGGAGACCGGCGATGCGTTCCGTCAGTTCATACTTGAGGACGATCGGGTACCACATGAATGGAGAAAGTTAGCAGACCTAGCCGAGGATGTCGAGGATACAAAAGAACCCTTCATTGTGCGACACAACGGAGAAGCGTTCATTTAAGGCAGTTTTAATTGTTCCGTCGCTTCAATGCCTCGCCCTTGTTGTTGACGGCACTATCGCCTCGTGTCGGTACCCAAGCCATCGCTTCAAACGGGACACCGACATACTGCCCAGGCTCGAGTTCGTACATAGCGCGGGCACCACCGCAGTCGGGCTCGCCACGGGGAAGAACCAGTCGGAGCTCAAGATGTCTCCGCAGCCAAAGGACGTCTCGCTAGACAAGCCGCACTACATGAGGAGCCAAGACACCACGAACTACTCCTGAAGGGTGTCTCGCAGCACAGTCAGTGGGATCGTTGCTGCATGTTCCAGCTGCAGAACCTTCCCCGCACCGCCCGAGTGAAGAACGCGATGGTCTGGTTCGGGCTCGCCGTGTTCTTCCTCGGCTTCGCCGGAGAGCGCACCTACGCCGCGTTCACGGCCGGCGGCGGCGTCCTGGCCGGCTGGGTCATCCTCCTCGCCGCCGCGGCGCTCATGATCGCCCTCGGCACGATCGAGGCCGTGCGCCTGCGCCTCCTAGCGCGCGGCGGCGGGCGAATGAGACGAGGCTGAGCGCATGTGTGGACGCTTCGTCGTGACCCGGGCCTCCGGAGACCTGCTGCCCGACCTGCTGGATGCGTTCGATCCGCTGCGGGATGACTTCAACGTAGCGCCGACCCGCGACGTGTCCCTCGTGCGTGAGCGCGACGGGGAGCGGTCGATGCCGGCCGTCCACTGGGGGTACGTGCCCGGGTGGGCGAAGGACTTCACGAAGCAGCGGCCGCAACCGATCAACGCACGCATCGAGACCGTCTCGACGTCGCCCATGTTCCGCAAGTCGTTCGCGACGGCCCGCGCGATCATCCCGGCGGCCGGCTACTACGAGTGGGTGGTGACCGAGACGGGCAAGCAACCGCACTTCATCCACCAGCCGGACGCCGCGATCGCGATGGCCGGCATCGTCTCCGCCTGGCCGGATCCGACCAAGGGGGAGGACGACCCGGACAAGTGGCGCCTCTCGATGGCGATCATCACCCGCGACGCCCACGTGGCGCCGGGCGAGGTCCACGACCGGATGCCGGCTTGCCTCACGCCGGACGCCTACGACGACTGGCTCGGAGATCACCTGCCAGCGGAGGATCTGCTCAAGCTCCTGGACCGGGAGTCGCACCAGGTCGCGCACGACCTGGAGCACTACGAGGTGTCCCGGGACGTGAACAGTGTGCGAAACAACCGGCCCGATCTCATCGGGCCACTCCCCTAACTCAAACCGAATGACACACCGCGGCAAATGGCAATGTACTAGCGGAATCCTCTCCTGCATGTATTGTGAGATTTAGCGCATCAATATCGCGTTGAATCCGTAAGGGGAGGACATTAGATGGCCCGCAAAGTGATCACCACGCTCGTTGACGACATCAACGGCGAGCCCATCGAAGAGGGCCAGGGCGAGACCGTCCCCTTCGCGCTCGATGGCGTGAACTATGAGATTGACCTCAGCGACGACAACGCCGCCAAGCTGCGGACCGCCCTCGAGGAGTACACCGAGAAGGGCCGTCGCGTCGGCCGCGCGACGGCCGGTAAGGCCGTTCCGCGCCGCTCCTCGAGCTCAGGCCCGAAGGAGGACCTCAGCGCTGCCCGCGAGTGGCTCCGCGCCAACGGTCACGAGGTCTCCGAGCGCGGCCGCATCGCCGCGTCCCTGCTCGAGGAGTACCGCGCGAACAGCTAGCGCCAGCAGGACACAGGAGAGGGCCGACCCGTCACGGGTCGGCCCTCTCGTCATTGGTGGCTCAGCCGGCGGCCGGCGCCGGTGCCAGCTGGCGGATGGTCCGCGGGAGCAGGAGCCCGCCGGCGAGAATCACGGCCGCCGACGTAGCGCACGCGGCCTGCCACGGGACGGCGTCGTAGAAGATCCCCGCGGCGAAGCTGCCGAGGGCCGCGGCGAGGAGCGTAGTGGCCTCGTAGAGGCCCAGCGCGCGGCCGATGCGGGCGGGGCCGGCGGCCTCGGTGAGGGCGGCCTGCTCGATCGGCAGGATCGCGGCCAGCGCCAGCGCCGAGAGCACCCAGAGGACGGCGATCGTCACGGGATCCCGGGCGAGCGCGAGCCCGCGGGCAAACGCGGCGCCGGCGATGGCCGCGGCCACGAGAACGGGCGTGCGTCCGAACCAGACCGTGAGCCGGTGCAGGTGGGGAGGCGCGACCGCGAGGGCGATCCCGCCCGGGAGCGACACCCACGCGATCGCGAGCGGTCCGAGGCCGAGCTCGCGCTGCAGGTGGAGCACCAGGAGCAGCCCGATCGCGGCCTCCGCGGTTCCGATGACCGTCACCACGGCCAGGACCGGGCGGAGCCGGCGCGCGAGCTCGCGCACGACGGCGCCGCCGGCGTCGACGCCGGCGCCGACGGGCGGCGCCGCTCGAGGGGCGTCGACGTCGCCACTCCCCCGCGTCGACGCCCGGCGCCTGCTCGACGCGAGGAGCGCGGCGGCGAGGAGCGCGCACGCCGCGGCCGCGGTGAAGGTCGGCGCGTAGCCGGCGGCCGCGAGGAGCGCGATCGCCGGCGCGAGGACGACCCACGATCCCAGCTCCTCGGCTGACATCAGCCGGGAGAACGCCCGCGGGTCCACCTGATGCCGGGCGCCGGCGGTCGCCCGCAGCGCGACCCACAGGAACGCCCCGCCGGCCCGGGACACAAGCACGCCCGTGAGGACGACGGAGAAGGCGTCAGCGGTGGCGACGAGCGCGTAGCCGGCGCCGAGCACAAGCGCGGATGCCGCGGCGATGGTGTGCCGGTCGTACCTGTCCGCCGCGATGCCCCCGAGCGGGCGGAGGAGGAACGACGTCGCGAGCCCCGCGGCGAGGAGCGCGCCAGTCTGCGCGGCCGTGAGCCCGAGGACAGCGCCAGCGAACAGGGGCAAGGCGAAGTCGATGACCTGTCCGGCGCCGCTCAACAGCGTCACGCTCGACAGGAACCGCCGGGAGAAGCTCTGCTCGGCGGGCTGAGAGGCGGTCGCACTGGTCGTCATGCTCGGGCACTGTACCGCCACCGCCTGTCGCCCTCGATGTGGAGGAGGCCGGGACGGTGAGGCGTCTATAGCGTCTTGGCATATCACCGCGGCAGGGAGCCAGTGGCTCCCCTGAACACGGCGCACGTATTGTCGGCCGGGCTCGGATCGATGCTCGGCGTCACCACACGGCCAGTCCGATAGGGGATGGCTTTCGAGACCAATCCTGATGCACTGCGTGTCAATGTCGGACGCCCTGACTCCGCGACGAGCCCATGACCCTTCGGGCCTAGCAACAGGCGCATGCTCAGCCTGGTGATACCCCCCGGGGGTACATTTGGAAGCATCCGTAAGCCAAGACTTGGAGACCCTGTGACTACGCCAAGCCGTCCCACTTTGCTGCCAATGGCATCGACGCCGTGCGCCTGCTGCGCTCCAACTGGAGCGACTGCCATGGTGACGGCGCCGACCGCGGAACCGGCGAGCACTGCAGAGTTCGGAGTTGCCGGAATGACCTGCTCCCACTGCGTCGCCAGCGTGATCGAAGCGGTCACCGCAATCGACGGTGTCGTCGACGCTCGTGTCGACCTGGTCGTCGGCGGAACATCGCGAGTGCAGATCAGCAGCGACCGCCCCTTGAGCGAGGACACAGTCAAGGCTGCCGTCGCTGAGGCTGGCTACACGCTCGAGCCCCTGCGCTGACTCCTGCCTCTTGTCCAGGTGCAGAGAAACGACGGACCCGATGAACTCGCTACGTCCCCCGTTGGCGACCGGTGTGGTGAGGCCGTTCGGCCGCCGCATCGCGGTGGCTGGGTGGGGCGTGGCCACACTGCTTGCTCTGGCCGGCTGCACTGCTGGTACGCCTAGCGCGACAGCGGAGTTGGAGCACGTGCACGGCTTGGATTACGACCCGGCAACCGGCCGCACCTACGCAGCAGCGCACTCCGGTCTATGGCTGATCCCCACCGACACGCTCGCCGAGTACGGCACCACCACCCCTGCCACGGACACCACGGAGGACGGGCCCCTGGGCGGTGTCGCTCAGGACACGATGGGCTTCACCGTCTCCGCTGCCGCAGAGGGCACACTGTTCGCCTCAGGACATCCGGATCCCGCCGCGTCCGAGACGTTGGAGCAGCCGAACCTCGGGCTGATCCGCAGCATCGACTACGGCGCCACATGGGAGCGCGTGTCGCTGCGTGGTGACACTGACTTCCATGACCTTGCCACCGCGTCGCTACCGGGCGGGCAAACACGCATCTACGGCTACGACTCCGGCCGCGGTGTGATTCGCATCAGCGACGACACGGGCGCCACCTGGGCCGACGGTGCATCCATCGCGCTTCGGGATCTCACCGTTGACGCCTCTGATCCGGACCGAGTGTTCGCCACTACAGCGGAGGGGCTCCTGGTGAGCACCGATGCGGGCCGCACCTTCACCACGGTGCCCGAAGCCCCGGCACTGTACCTACTTGACGCGGTGCCGAATGATGCGGGCGGCGGCCTCGTCGGGGTAGCTACTGATGGCCGGATCTGGACGTCAACCGCAGAGCTGGAGTGGTCCGAGCACGGATCTACCGCCGGAGCGGCAGAAGCCTTCAGCTACGTCGAAGGCCAGACCCCCTGGGTCCTGGCCTTCGACGATCGCGGTGTCGTCGCGAGCTCCGACTTAGGTCAAACCTGGACCGTGCTGCGCCCCCGGTAACCGAACCCGGCAGGGCGGCGGCACCGCAAGCTGCGGCTTACGCCCCGCGTGAGCGCAGGAACGGCATGGGTGAGGTGGCGACGCCGCCCTGGCGGATCTCGAAATGCAGGTGGCAACCGGTGGACAGCCCAGCGTTGCCGACGGCTCCGATCCGCTGTCCCGCCTGGACGGTCTGCCCCGTGCGTACCATCACCCCATACGAGTACATCTGGCCGTACGCGCTCGTCACCCCGTTGCCGTGGTTCAAGGTGATCGCGTTGCCGAACCCGCTGGCTCCGCCCGCGAACTGAACCGTGCCGGCCGCTTCGGCGTAGATCGGTGTGCCGCAACCCGCCCCGAAGTCGTCGCCCGCGTGCAGCTTCCAGTAGCCGAGAATCGGATGCAGGCGCATGCCGTAGGACTGGTACGACCCGTAGCTCCGGATGGGCATCGTCCAGCCTGAGCTGGAGGTCTGACCGCCCGAGGACGGCGGTCGGGGCGCGTTCGCGGGAGGACGCCCCCCGACATTGGCCGCTGCCGCACGTGCTGCGGCAGCCGCACGAGCCTCTGCCTGCTTGCGGGCCTCTTCGGCGGCAGCCTCTTGGCGCTTCCGCTCGCCGATGGCGTAGCCCTCCTCGATGGAGATGCGCGAGTCGCGCAGCGTTGTGAGCTGCGCGGAGAGCTCGGCACTGCGCGCCCGCTGCTCCGCCAGCGCTTGATCCGCTCGAGCCTGCGCCTCGGATGCCTCTTGCAGCGCCGCCTCGGCAGTAGCGGCCAGCCCGGTGAGCTCATCCTTCGCGACAGCGGCCTGCTTGCCGAGCGATTTCGCTGACTTGGCCGCGGTGACGGCGCTGGCGAACGCGGTGTCCTGACGGTCGGCGAGCTTGCTCGCGGTACCCATCTGCCGGAGGAGTCCTTCGGCTTCGTCGCCGCTGGTGAACAGGCGGAGGCTGACGTCGCCCCGTCCGCTGCGGCGGGAGAGCTGGGCCACGAACTGACCCACGCGCTGCTGTGCCTCGTCGGCCTCGGTCTGCGCGTTCTCGGCCTTGCCCTGGAGCGCTTCGAGCTTCCCGGTCGCCTCATCGACAGCGTCGATCGCGGCCTGGTGCTCGTCAGCGCGCTGGAGCGCGATCGCGTTCGCTTCTTCGACCTCGGACGCCAGGCCGTCGATGAGCGAGGTGATGCGGGTGACCTGATCGGCCGTGGCCTGCTCGTTGCCGCGTGCCGCCTGTACCTCGGACCACGTCGGGTACTCCTCGGCGGCCTGCGCCGAAGGAATACCGAGGCCAAGGAGGAGGCCGATCGCTGTCAGCAGGGCGGCGATGCGGACGCCCGCGGCGGACCGGGCCGGGCGTCCGAATACGCCCGTCCCAGCCCACTGCACTCCCCCGGCAGGACAGAGGTCACCGGTCACCTGTAGATGCATCAGCGCACGTTGGTGCTCAGCCACGCGTAGGGATCGAATCGCTTGGTCCCGTAGGCGAGTTCGAAGTGCAGGTGCGGGCCGGTGCTGGCGCCGGTGGTACCGACACGTCCGACCGGAGTGCCTGCTTCGACGACCTGCCCCGCGCGCAGCGGCACGGATCCGAACTGCATGTGCGCGTACGTGCTGCTGATGCGCGTCCCGTCGATCTCGTGGTCGATGACGACGTGCACGCCGAGGCCGGTGTTGGAGCTCACGACCTGCCGGACGACTCCTGCCGCGATGGACTGGATGGCAGCGCCGTTCCCGGGGTCGAAGTCCAGGCCCTGGTGGTACGAGGAGCATCCCGAGCACGGGGACACCCGCGGTCCGAAGCCACTAGAAAGTCGCAGTGACGAGGGGATGGGCCAGCGCACGTCGGTGCCGGCCGGGACGGCAGTCGAGAGCGCGGCGCTGGTGCTGGCGCCGGACGGGGTGGTACTGAGCGTCTGCACGGGCACCACAGGCGGCGGCGGCGGAGGCGGCGGCAGCGTGACGGAGAAGCCCTGTTCCGCGGTGACGGTGTAGTTCGCGCCGTCGACCTGCAACGTCTGGACCTCGCCGGTGGCGGGGTTCTGGTACGTCACGGCGCCGCCGGTCACATCGTCCGGGACCGCGTAGGCGGGCAGGCCGTAGGTGACGGCGATCGCGCCGGCGGCGAGCATCGCGCCGATGGCGGTCTTCCACGGGCTGGCACCCGTGCGGGGCGCGCGTGCGGTCTGTGTCGTGGTGGTGTGCTGGATGGTGCGGGCCCGGCGGCGGGCTTCCTGCTGCCACGTCAGGGTGCGGCGGAAATCACTGGGAAGCAGGTCGGGGCGTTCGAACGTGGAGCGCCGGGTGGCCGTAGGGCGTGCCGGCCGGGTTACGCGGGTCGACCGGTTCAGCCGGTTGCGCAATGCGGGTGTTTCGTGGTGCACGAGTGCCTTTCATGGGGCACGCAGGCGTGACGGCATTACGGGTGATGCCGTCACGCTGCGGGAGGAAGGGGAACGAACAGAAGAGGGCGCGTTAGGACGTCTGGAGCGCGCGCATGCGGGAGATTTCGTCTTCCTGCGTGGCGACGGTGTCCTCTGCCATCTCGATGGCGTCTGGGTTCTGGCCGTCCTCGATCTCGGTCTTGGCCATCTCGATGGCGCCGGTGTGGTGCTCGATCATCTGGCTGAGGAACAGCTGCTCAGCTTCGGCGCCCTCGGCCGTGTCGAGCTCCTGCATGTCGGAGTCGGACATCATGCCGTCCATGCTGTGGTCCATGCCGGACATCTCCTCGATGCCCCACTCGTCCGACCAGGCGCTCAGCTGCTCGATCTCGGGCGCCTGAGCTTCCTTGATCTCGGTGGCCAGGGCCGTGATCTCGTCGCTGATGCCGGCCTTGGCGAGTAGTGCGTCGCTCATCTCGATGGCCTGCTCGTGGTGCGGGCGCATCATCTGCACGAACATCTTGTCCGCGTCGTTCACGTTGCTGGTTCCGCTCTCGGCTTCGGCGGAGGTGCTGCTCTCGGGGGTTGCTCCGGTGTCGCTGGCGGCGCAGCCGGTAAGCGTCAGCGCGGCCGCGAGGGCGATGCCGGCGCGAAGGAGCGGGGTGGTGTTCTTCATCGTCTGTCTGGTCCTGTTCATGCAATCGGGATGGCAGGGCCGGATCCGTGCAGCGCGCATGGCGCCACAGATCAGCCCGGGTCTCGGGTCGATGCAGAACAGATCAGATGCGGAAGACGGACAGCGCCGCATGCGTCGGCGGGGACGGCAGCCATGCCACGTCCCGGGCGACGCGGAAGAAGTCGACGACCAAGCGGGTCATCGTCATGGGGAGCTCGTCGGAGTGCTCGGAGGATGGCGATGCCGAGAGCGGCGAGGAGCATGAGGGTGGCGGATGCCACCAGGACCACGCCGCCGAGCATGCCGACGGAGGTGAGGGCGGAAGCGGGCGCTTCGGCCACGAATGCAGGCACTACCTCAGCGTCTGCACGACTGTCGGCCACACCGTGACCGGTGCCGGCTGCGTGCAAGTCGTCGGCTGCATGCAGGTGAGGTGTGCCCAGGGACTCGCCCCAGCCCTGCGCGGTCGGGCTCATCACGACGAGGCCCACGACGACTGCGATCAAGGCCACGAGCTTCACCAGCAACCCGAGGAACGGGGTGCCCGAGAGGCGTTCATGGAGGGTCGGAGTCGACACGGTGACCATGCGAACTCCTTCCCTCTGCCGTTGGTTCTCGGCGTACGTTACCCGATCGTGACGCGAACACCACACGAGAGCGATGTGTTCACACCCTCCTACCTGCTAGTTGTCACGACTCTAGCTTCACGCCCAAGCGACACAGCCAGCGTTCTAGGCGGTACCCCTAGGAGGTATACATATACCCCCGGGGGTATAAGTTCGGTGGCATGAACGATCGTCGATCTGACTCTTCTCACACCCGGGCGCAGCACCAGCATCAGCACGAAACTCCGGTGACGTCGGGCGATCACCACGCGCACGCTGCTGCTGACGGTGGCGCCTCGCACGAGCACCACGGCACAATGAGCGGCCTCGGCCATGCGGGGCATGGCGGTGGGCACGGGGATCACGTGGCGCAGTTCCGGCGGCTGTTCTGGATCATGCTGATCCTCGCGATCCCGGTCGTCGGCGCCAGTGGGATGTTCGCGATGATCCTCGGCTACACACTCCCCGACGTCGCCGCTCTCGGCTGGGTCTCGCCCGTGCTCGGGACCCTGATGTACCTCTGGGGCGGCCGACCGTTCCTCACGGGTGCCGTCAGTGAGCTGAAGAGTCGCCGTCCGGGGATGATGCTGCTGATCGCGTTGGCGATCACTGTCGCGTTCCTCGCCTCGTGGGGGGCGAGCCTCGGACTGTTGGATCATGAGCTCGACTTCTGGTGGGAGCTCGCGCTGCTGATCGTGATCATGCTGCTGGGGCACTGGATCGAGATGCGCTCGCTCGCGCAGACCTCCTCGGCGCTGGAGTCCCTCGCGGCACTGCTTCCGGATGAGGCCGAACGCGTTGACGGCGATGACGTCGTGACGATCGCGCCGTCCGAGCTCCGCGTGGGCGACGTGGTCATCGTCCGTCCTGGTGGGCGGATCCCCGCTGATGGCCTGATCGTGCAGGGAACGGCCGATGTGGATGAGTCGATGATCACCGGTGAGTCCCAGCCGGTGTCTCGAGCGCCGGGAGCCCGGGTGGTCGCCGGCACCGTCGCGACCGACACCGCGATCCGCGTCCAGGTCACCGCGATCGGTGACGACACAGCGCTGGCGGGGATCCAGCGCCTCGTGACCGAGGCGCAGAGCTCCACTTCACGCGCGCAGCGTCTCGCCGACACCGCCGCCGGATGGCTGTTCTGGTTCGCCCTCGGCGCCGGGATCCTCACCGCGATCGCCTGGACGCTACTTGGCCGGCCCGAGGACGCGGTGATCCGCACCATCACGGTCCTGGTCATCGCCTGCCCGCACGCGCTCGGTCTCGCGATCCCGCTGGTGGTGTCCATCGCCACCGAGCGCGCCGCCAAGGCCGGGATCCTGATCAAGGACCGCCTCGCGCTGGAGACCATGCGCACCGTGGACACCGTCCTGTTCGACAAGACCGGCACCCTCACCAAGGGCGAGCCAACCGTCGTGGACGTGCTCGTCGCCGGCCGCCGTGATGCGGACGGTGTCCTGGCCATCGCGGCCGCCGTCGAAGCTGACAGCGAGCACCCGCTTGCCCGCGCCATCGTTGCCGCCGCCGCCCGGCGTGACCTCGCCGTCCCCCGGGCAAGGGAATTCCAGGCATCCACTGCGGTCGGCGTCACCGCACAGGTAGACGCCGCAACGGTCAGCGTCGGTGGCCCCGCGATGCTCGACTCGCACCACGCGACCCCGCTGGACGGGACGAAGCAGTGGGTGCAGGAGGGCCGGATCATCCTCCACGTCCTCGAGGACGGAGACGTGATCGGTGCGATCGCTCTCGCAGACGAAGTGCGTGAGGAATCCCGGCACGCGGTCCGAGCCCTGCACGAGGCAGGCGTGCAGGTCGTCATGATCACCGGCGACGCGGAAGCTGTCGCGCACACCGTCGGTACGGAGCTCGGCATCGACCGGGTCTTCGCCGGAGTCCGACCACAGGACAAAGCCGCGAAGGTCCGCGAGCTCCAAGACGAGGGCCGGAAGGTCGCGATGGTCGGTGACGGCGTGAACGACGCCCCCGCCCTTGCAAAGGCGGACGTCGGCATCGCGATCGGTGCCGGCACCGATGTGGCCATCGCGTCCGCGGGCGTGATCCTCGCCTCCGACGACCCGCGATCCGTGCTGTCCGTGATGGAGCTCTCCCGTGCGAGCTACCGGAAGATGAAGCAGAACCTCTGGTGGGCTGCCGGCTACAACCTCATCTCCGTCCCCCTCGCCGCAGGCGTTCTCGCGCCGATCGGGTTCGTGATGCCCATGTCCATCGGCGCGCTGCTGATGAGCGCATCCACCATCGTCGTCGCCCTCAACGCCCAGCTCCTGCGTCGGCTCGACCTGAGGCCGTAACTGGGCGCTGCCGTAGTTGCGGCCGGACAAAGGGGCGCCTCCTGAGGTCGAAACCCGAGGAGACGCCCCTTTGTGCTGTCATGGTGTCCTAGCGGACGGTGACCTTCGCGGTGACGACCTTGCCGGTCTGCACGCCGGTGAGGGTGAGCGTGAGCGGGCCGCTGGTGGTCGGCGCCGTGAAGGGGATGGTGACCTTGCCGTCGATGACGTCGAAGGTGCCGACGAGCTCACCGGTGGAGGTGGTGAGCGTCACCTGGCGGTCGCCGGCGAACCGGTTGCCGGTGATCGTGATCTTCTCGCCCTGGTCGGGGCGGAAGTCGCTGGAGACGACCGAGGCGCCCTTGCTGAGGTTCGCCGTGTTCCGGTCGAGTCGCAGCGTGTTCGCCATGGTGAAGAAGGTGTCGGTCTGGTCGGCGAGGCCGACCACGTTCGCCGCGCCGGGGCCGAAGGCCGCGACGCGGACCTGGCTGCCGGTGTGCTGCTGCGAGCCGCCGAGGGCGGCGGTGCCGTAGGACAGCTTCATGATCCCGCCCTCGAGGGTGCGGACCGCTGCGCTGAGCGAGGTGGGGGGCGTGTTGTCCACGATCTGGCTGGAGTGCGCGTGGTCGGCCGTGACGATGACGAGCGTGTTGCCGTCCTTCTTCGCGAACGCCATCGCGGACTGGACGGCCTCGTCGAGGTCGAGCGTCTCGCCGATCTGGCCGCAGGGGTTCGCGGCGTGGTCCTGCTTGTCGATGCTGGCGCCCTCGACCTGGAGGAAGAAGCCCTTGCCGTTCTTGTTCGTGTCCAGCAGCGAGATCGCCTTGTCGGTCAGCTTCGCCAGCGACAGGTCGCTGCTCAGGCGGGCCGGGTTCGGCGTGCAGTCGACGGGAGCGAGGTCGGCGCCGCCGACGGTCGCGGGGGTAGGCGCGAAGCGGGTGGGGAAGTTGCCGGGCGTGAACAGGCCGAGGACGGGCTTCGTCTGGTCGGCGGTCTTCACGCCGTTCAGGCCCGCGGCGTCCTGGACGACCTGGTAGCCGCGCTGGGTGGCCTGGTTGAATAGGGTCTGGCCCTGGTACTGGCCGGCCTTCGCGGTCTGGGTGAAGCTCGCCGAGCCGCCGCCGAGGGTGACGTCGGGGCGGGTGTTCAGCAGCTGCTCGCTGATGGAGCCGAGGCCGCCGTTGATGAGGGCGTTGTCGCCGCAGGATGCGGAGTCGGGGCCGTAGCAGGAGCGGCTGTCGACGTGAGCGACCTGGACGGCGGGGGTGGCGTCCTGGATCTCGGCGGTGCTGACATCGCCGGTGCGCAGACCGTTGGCCTTCGCGATCTCGGTGAGGGTCGCCTGCGGCTTCCCGTCGATGTCGACGCTGATCGCGCCGTCGTAGGTCTTGGTGCCGGTGGCCCAGCCGCTGCCGGTCGCGGCGGAGTCCGGCACGTAGTCCGGCTTGCCCTTCTCGTCACCGTCCTTCTCCAGCGAGTACGTCGTGTACTGGCCCGTCAGGGGCGGAGCGTCCAGGCCCGGGAGGCGGCCGGCGGCGCCGTACTGGTAGTTCCGGGCGATGGTGATCTCGGAGTCGCCCATCCCGTCACCGATGAGGAGGATGACGTTCTTCGCTCCCGAGTTCTTGATCTCGTTACGGATCTGGGAGGTCTGGTCGGTGCCGCCGAGGCGGGCAGCGCCGCCGTTCTGCGAGAGGGCCATGCCGGCGGCGAACGCGCCGGCCGGGAGCAGGATCGTCGCGGCGACAGCGGCCGCGGCGATCGGGAGGACGCGGCGACGCGCCTTCGGGGAGGGGGAAAGCTTCATGTGAGTGCTGGTCTCCTAAGAAGCACCCCCGGGGTGGGGTGCACCTCAGGCTCCGCTGTGAAAACGCCGGGTCAGGCAAACACGAGGCGACCAGGCGGCAAACTTCGTTGCCACCGGTCAACTTCTTACTGTGCGACGAGATGTGGCGGCCGCAACATCGCCCCCAGAGGTGTCACAAATAGGTCACCGCCTGCTGTATGGTCAGCGCATGCTGACTCTTGCCTCACGCGTGGACGTGATGAACCGGCTCGGCCGGGCGATGGCTGATCCCACCCGGTCCCGGATCCTGCTGCACCTGCTCGAAGGGCCGGGGTATCCGAGCAAGCTCGCTGACGAGCTCGATCTCACCCGCTCGAATGTGTCGAACCACCTCACCTGCCTCCGCGGCTGCGGCATCGTCGTCGCTGTGCCCGAGGGCCGCTCGACCCGGTATGAGATCGCGGACGCGCACCTCACCCGCGCGCTGACGGCGCTGGTCGATGTCGTGCTCGCCGTCGATGACGGTGTGCCTTGCACGGATGAGAGCTGCGACATTCCGCTGTGCTGTGAGGTGACCGCGTGAGCGCGACGACCACGCGCCCTGCGCTTCTCGCCCCCGAACGGCGGCTCGTCCTCCAGCGCCGCATCCGCTGGATCGTCGCCGCGACGATTACCTACAACGTCATCGAAGCGATTATCGCGATCACCGCCGGGACGGTAGCGTCCTCCACCGCGTTGATCGGGTTCGGGTTGGACTCCATCGTCGAGGTGCTCTCCGCAGCCGCAATCGCCTGGCAGTTCGCCGCCCCCGATCCGGAGAAGCGGGAACGCGTGGCGCTTCGTGTCATCGCCGTCTCCTTCTTCGGCCTCGCGGCGTACGTGAGCGTCGACGCGGTCCTCGCGCTGACCGGCATCCGAGAGCCCGACCACTCCCCCGTCGGGATCGTCCTCGCCGCGGTGAGTCTGGCGATCATGCCGTTCCTCAGCCTCCTGGAGCGGCGCACCGGTACCGAGCTCGGCTCCGCGTCCGCGATCGCTGACTCGAAGCAGACCCTGATCTGCAGCTATCTCTCCGCGGCCGTGCTCCTCGGGCTCGTGCTGAACCTCGCCTTCGGGTGGGCATGGGCCGACCCGGTCGCGGGGCTCGTGATCGTGGTCTTCGCCGTCCGCGAGGGCCTGGAAGCTTGGCGCGGGGACGCCTGCAAGACGCCGGTGTCGGCCCTGACGAGTGAGCGCGAAGTAGCTGCCTGCGACTGCTGCTGACCCACGCATCAGCACCTCGCGTCAGGCGTGGGTGTGGTGCTCGTGTTGGGTGTGCCGAGCAGGTTCCAGCTGGAACGTGGAGTGCTCGACGCTGATCGAGAAGTGCTCCGCGACGCACCTCTGGAGGTCGTCTAGGATCTCTGGCGCGTGACCGTCCTGGAAGCAGGATTCCTCGACGGTCACGTGAGCGCTGAGAATCGGCAGCCCGGTCGCGACGAGGGATGCGTGCAGATCGTGCACGCCGGACACGTGCGGGAGCTCGAGGATGTGGCGCCGAACGTCATCCAGGTCCAGGCCCTTCGGCGTGGACTCCATCAGGACACCTGTGGTCTCGCGCAGCAGGCTGATGGTCCGCGGGATGATCAAGACACTGATCAGCATTCCTGCGAGGGCGTCGGCCTGCCCCCACCCGGTGGTCATGATGATGATGGCGCTGGCGATGACCGCGACGCTGCCGAGCGCATCGTTGACGACCTCGAGGAATGCCGCTCGCATGTTCATGTTCGCGGACCGGCCGGCGGTCAGGACGGTGATCGACGCGATGTTGCCGAGCAGCCCGATGATGCCGAAGATCAGCAGCTCGGCTGAGGGCACGGCGGGCGGTTCCACCAGCCGCCGGAGGCCTTCGATGAGAGCGAACAGCCCGACCGCGAGCAGGACCGCCGCTTGAGCGGTCGCGGCCAGCACCTCGGCGCGCTGGAACCCCCAGGTGCGCCGTGACGTCGCCGGGCGGCGCATCAGGTTCGCAGCCAGGAGCGCCATGAACAGGCCGCCGGCGTCGGTGAGCATGTGGGCGGCGTCCACCAGCAGCGAGAGGCTGCCGGTGATGACGGACCCGATGATCTCCGCGATCAGGATCGTGGAGGTGATCCCGAAGGCGATCGCGAGCCGCGTCCGTTGGGTGTCGCCGCCGCCGCTTGCGGCGTGGTCGTGTCCTGCGCCCATGTCACTGCCCTTCGTGGTGGTGCCGGATGACGCCGCCGACGGAGTGCTCGGCTTGGAAGATCGCGTCCTGAACGAGCTTGCTGGCGTGATCGTTCGCGAGCCGGTAGAAGACCCGGTTGCCGTCCTGGCGCGTGGAGACCATGCGTGCCATCCGGAGCTTTGCGAGGTGCTGGGAGACGGCAGTCGGGGACTTGTCGACGAGGTCTGCGAGGTGGTTCACGGACAGCTCCTCCTCGCCGAGCGCGAGGATCATTCGCACTCGTGTCGCGTCCGCCAGCATCGAGAAGACCTCCACGGCGACCTCCACGAATGCGTCATCGCGGTGCTGTCCTTGTTCCTGCGTATCTTCCTGCATGCGAAGATAGTGACAGAGGGGTGGCTCGCTGTCCATCGGCTCCACGGAATGGTCAGCTAGGGCTGTACCCCGTTCGTTACCCTGGACTTGCTTGAGCTGACCTACATGACTGCACGGCGGAAGGAGACAGGGTGCCTGTTCGCCTTTCGTCGACCTCGCGCATGCGGTTCACGATCGAGCTCTGGACGGTTCTCCTGTCGGTGACGGCCGCGCTGCTTGTCGCGGTGATCGGTCTGCACGCGCTGACGGATGACACCATCGACACCGCCGCGGCCGCCACGCTCACGAGCACCGCGACCACGCTCAGCATTCCGGCCAGCGACACGGAGGACGCGCTCATCGCGACGTCGACCATGGCCGCCGTCGCCGATGCGGGGGATGTGTTGACCTGCGGGTTGCTCGCGCTGCTGTGCGTTGCTGCCCTTGCGGCGATTCTCATCCGTGTGCGCGGCGGCGCCGCCCTGGCGTTATCTGCGGGTGGACCCACCCCACCGGCCCCGCCGCTGCTCGCGTTTCGTAACCGGCAGGTCTTCGCCGGCTTGACCGCTCTGAGCATCGCCCGCATCTAGAAGCCCTCGGCCCTTCGGCTCGCCGTCGGCACCAGCACGCTTGTCCTCCCTCTCTCCGGGGACGCCTCACAGCAATGGTCGGGTCTCACCTAGCTGGCTGCCCGCACGAGGCCTGAGCGACATCGCTCCCGCGCTCCTGCTGCCATGCGCCCTTCCGGGCGTGTGCTGCCGGCGCCCTTCAATCTCTTCTCCCTCATCGACTTCACACAAGGACTTCCCTCATGCTCAAAAAGCAGCTCATCGCCGCGGTGATCGTCATCGTGGCCATCGTCGGCGTCCTCATCGCCGTCATTGCCTCCAACAACACCCGCACCGATACCCCGCAAGCCATGACTGCGGACCCCACCGTCGCACCATCCACCGCGGAGCTTGTCCGCGAGGACACCCGCTACCTGGATGAGGTCGGCGAGGACGCGATCACTGTGGTCGAGTTCCTCGACTTCGAGTGCGAGGCGTGCGCGGCGATGTACCCCTATGTCGAGCAGATGCGAGAGAAGTACGCCGGCCAGATCAACGTGGCCGTGCGGTACTTCCCCATCCCCTCCCACCGCAACTCCCAGAACGCCGCCGTCGCCGTCGAGGCCGCCGCCCAGCAGGGCCAGATGCAGGCCATGTACTCCCGCATGTACGAGACGCAGGCTGAGTGGGGCGAGAAGCAGACGCCCGAGATCGAGCGGTTCCGAGGCTTCGCCGAGGAGATCGGCCTGGACATGGCCAAGTTCGAGGCCACGGTCACCGATCCCGCGACCCTGGAGCGGGTCATCAGCGACCGCGCCGAAGGAACCGCGCTCGGTGTCACCGGCACCCCCACGTTCTTCGTCGACGGAAAGATGCTCGAGCTGACCGCGTTCGAGGACCTGGACATGGCCGTGCAGAGCGCACTGGACAATGGCTAACTCCAGCAAGCAGCGCCGCCGCCGGGAAGCAGCCGCCCAGGCGGCCGCCCCCACCCCCGCGCCCGCCGAGCTCACGGAACGACCGAACTTGAAGTCGGTAGCCGTGCTGGGGCTGATCCTGTCCTGCGTCGCGGGGCCGGTCGGGCTGATCATCAGCCTGGTCGCGCTGATCCGGTCACACCGCGCGGGTGAGCGCAGCACCGCCGCATTGGTCGGCGTGATCGTCGGCGTGGTGACGACCTTGGCGTTCATCGGCGGGGTCATCTACTTCCGCGCGGTCCTCGAGGGCGACATCGGCGTGTGCGCGGAGCTCGGCCCCGGCGTCCAGGACGGCATCTCCGGCACCTTCGAATGCCCAGGCAGCTGATGCGACACCTGACATCACCCCACCGCTCTCGACGAGCCGGCACCGCGGCAACCGTCGCGCTTCTCCTCGGCGTTGGGCTTGCCGGGTGCGCGAACGATGACCCGTTGGCGAAGCAGTTCAGCGACGGATCGACGAAGAACTACATCGCCGGGGACGGCACCGTGGTGGAGATCCCGACCGAGAACCGCGGCAAGGCGATCGCGTTCGACGGGACCACTGAGCACGGAGACCCGGTGGCGTCCACCGACTACGCCGGTCGGGTGCTCGTCGTGAACTTCTGGTACGCCGAATGCCCGCCCTGCCGGCTGGAAGCACCGGACCTGGAGGCGCTGAACCAGCAGTACCAGGCCCAGGGCGTCGCGTTCCTCGGCGTGAACGTCCGCGACGAGGCCGACACCGCGCGGGCGTTCGCGACCCAGTTCGGCATCACCTACCCGTCGATCATCGACACCGTCGACAGCGGCGTGCAGCTCGCCTTCGCCGGCAAGATCGCCCCGAACGCCGTGCCGTCGACGATCATCCTCGACACCGAAGGGCGTCTTGCCGCGCGGGTCACGGGGCTTGCCGAGAAGTCGGTACTGAACGCGCTGATCAGCACCGTCCTGGAGACAACGCCGTGACGTGGGCCGAGACCGTGTTCGGCGGGCAACTACTGCTGGCGATCCCCATCGCGTTATTGGCGGGGCTCGTGTCCTTTGTGTCCCCGTGCGTGCTGCCGCTGGTGCCGGGCTATCTCGGCTACGTCGGGGGTCTCGCTGACCCGAACGTCCGCACCGGCCGCCGACGCCTACTGATCGGGGTGGCGTTGTTCGTGGCCGGATTCGCGGTCGTGTTCATCGCGTACGGGGCCCTGTTCGGGGCGTTGAGCGTATGGCTGCTGCAATGGCAGGACGTCGTCACCCGCATCCTCGGCGTGTTCGTGATCCTCATGGGTCTCGTGTTCGTCGGCCAGATCAGGTTCCTGCAACGCTCCTTCACCCCGACCTGGCGACCCGCGGCAGGTCTCGCCGGCGCACCGGTGCTCGGGATCGTGTTCGGCCTGGGCTGGACACCCTGCTTCGGCCCCACGCTCGCTGCGATCAGCGCCCTGAGCCTCAGCAGCGGATCCGCCGGCCGCGGAGCCCTCCTCGGGTTCATGTACTGCCTGGGGCTTGGGATCCCGTTCTTGCTGGTCGCGCTGGGCCTGGGCTGGGTCAGCGGGTCGGTCGCGTTCGTTCGCCGGCACATCCGCGCCATCAACCTCGCCGGCGGCCTGGTGCTCGTCCTCGTCGGCATCGCCATGACCACCGGGCTGTGGACTCAGCTCGTCAACGAGATCCAGGGACTCGTCAACGGGTTCGTCCTCCCCATCTGAGCACCCATGACTGCGCAGAGCTCAGACCGCAATCGCCTACCCCTCTCCCCTGGCGTGTACCTCGCCCAAGCGATGGTGGTCATCGCGGCCAACCTAAGTCGCCTTCTCTTAGATGCCACCAACCCGACAGAAAGATGCAGCACCGATGAATGACGATATGACTGACATGACCTCGATGTCGCCCGACTTTCCCGCCTGGTCGACGCCGGTCTCGTGGTTCTTCGTGGCCCTCGGAGTGATCAGCGCTTTGATACTCGCCAACGAGATCTTCGGCCGGCGTCGGCACCAGCAGAAGGGCGCCATGAGCGTCGTCTGGCCGATCGCTGGCCTATTCCTCGGCCCGTTCGCGATCTGGGCTTATAACCGATGGGGTGGAAGTGGAGACGCTGCTGCAGTTCCCTCACAGACCCCGCACTCCCTGGAACTCACCGGGAAGACGATCGCGGCCAGCACACCTGGCGGCGCCGCCGCAACCGTCGGTCACTTCATCGGGGTGCCTCTCGTCGTCGCGAGCGGCGCAACGATCGCGGGGACGAATCTGTGGGTGATGATCATCGTCATTGCACTCCTGGCCATCGGCATGCTGTTCATCTTCGAGTACTTCTTCGCATCCGGAGCGCGGAGGAGCGCCGGGAAGCGCAAGGCGGGTCTTGCGCTACTGAGTGCCACTCTTACCGTCGTGGCATTCGATGTGGGTATGGGTGGCTGGATGCTCCTCATGCACTTTGGGAACTTCATGCCCGCACCGAGCGATGTTCGATTCTTCTTCCTCATGCAGTTCGGACTCGTCTTGGGATTGGTGACCGCCTTCCCGATGGTGCGACAGCTACTTCGCCGGCGCGCCACCGTGGCCGCCTGGAGACCGGGCTTCACGGTGGCGGACAGTCGTCCACCACGCCCGACACGGACAACCACGTAGGTGAATCTCACCTCGGAGGCGATGACCGGTGACAGCTCCATTCGTCCTCATCGAGCCCGCCCTGTCCTGACACCGCTTTGCAAGACGGGTCAGTTCGGGCGGCACGACTGCCGTACCCGGTGACCAGTCATGCCGACTGACGTCCACTGCGCGACGACATGGTTCTGCGCTTCGTGGGCGAGCTCATCCGCGTTCTCAGCCCTCACCGCTTCCGTCGCGAGTTGCGCGCAGCGCGCGGACACGTCCCGACTTCGCCCACCCCCATCCGTCCCTTGAGAAAGCACTCATGTCCCCACGACCATCGCATCGAGAACGCCTGACTCCGTCAGTTGGCGTCTACGTCGCAACCGCACTGGTGATCCCTGCCGCGTATCTCGTGTTCCTTCCGATCAATGCCACCGTCGGCATCATCGTCGCCGCAGTGTTCTACCTCGGCGCCGTCGCGGTACTGCTGGCGACCTCGCCCGTCGTCACCGTCACCCCGGAAGGTCTCCGCGCGGGTCCCGCACGCCTGCCACCCCAAGCGATCGGATCCGTCACACCGTTCCGCGGCGGAGCAGCGACACAGCAACGCGGACCGCGACTCGACGCACGCGCATGGACCCTGTTCCGCGGATGGGTGGACCCGGTCGTCCGGATCGACGTGAACGATGACACCGACCCCGCACCGTACTGGCTCGTCTCCACCCGTCATCCGGAACAACTCGCCGCTGCCCTCGACGCCATCACGGCGCAGAACGACAAGGTCTGACAGTGCCCGCCCTCGACACCAATTTGCTCTTCGCAGTAAGTAGCGGACCACCCTCGCCGATCGCTGTGCTCGGCGCAGCCGCCGCACTCGGATACGTGCTGGTGTTCCTCCGAGCTCGCCGACACGGCGCACCGCTCCCCGTCTGGCGGATGGTGATGTTCCTCCTCGGCTGCCTGGTGATGGTCATCACCACGGCGACCGGCATCCAGACCTACGCGCGAGAGCTGTTCGCGGCCTTCATGTTCCAGCAGCTCTCTTTGATGCTGATCGCACCTCCGTTGCTGATCCTCGGATCCCCCGGCACCGTCATGCTCCGCGGCCTCCCACGCCATGGACTCGGACTGGTGGCTCTACGCCTCCACATCGGCGGCCTACGATCGCCCGTCTCCCACGCCCTGCTTCACCCCCTAGCGGTCATCCCGCTGCTCGTGCTGCCCCTGTTCGGCTTCTACCTCACCGGCATCGCCGACCTGGCCCTCAGCACGGACGCCGGGCGGAGCATCACCCAGCTCGCCTTTCTCATCAGTGGGGTCCTTGTGATGACCCCGCTCGTGTCCACCGAACTGCTCCCGCGCCGCACCTCTTACCTCATCCGGGTCGTCGACGCGTTCCTCGAGATGCAGATCCACGCCGCATTCGGGCTGACACTCATCTTCAGCGGCCCACTCGTTTCCGCGTTCTCCTCTCCTCCCGAGGGCCTCGGTGTGGACGCGCTACGAGACCAGCAACTCGCCGGTGCCCTGGTATGGACGTATGGGAGCTTCCCGTCCTCGTGATCCTGCTGGCGTCCCTGATCCGCTGGTCCCGGCAGGACACCCGCCGCGCCGACCGGGCCACCCGACGTGCCGACAATGAAGGCGACGCCGACCTTGAGAGGTACAACGCCTACCTGCAGTCGCTCAACAGCGACCGATCCGACCGTGCGTAGCCACGACCACCCACCTGCAACATCGACAGAGAAAGCACCCCAGATGCGACACCTCCGCTCCTTGACCTCGACCATCGCCGCGGTGATCCTCACCGCCGGCCTGGTCGCCACGGGCGCGTCGTCCGCGACAGCGCACGACGTCCTCCTCTCCTCCGACCCCGCCCCGGACAGCACGGTCGACGGGTCGCTAGACACGGTCACCCTGAACTTCGCCGCCGCGCCCCTGGCAGGGCTGGAGAGCGCGATCACCATCCAGGTCACCGACGCGTCAGGGACTGCTGTCTCCGACGGAACGATCGACATCGACGGCGCCACGATCACCACCGGTGTCGACCTCAGCGCAGCCGGCACCTATCAGCTCGGATGGCGATCGGTATCCGAGGAACGGGCACCCCATCTCCGGAACGTCAGCGTTCACCTCTACCGGGACGGCCGTCGAGGCGACCCCCACGACCTCTGCCACTCCCGCTCCGGCTCCGGCTCCTGCCGCGTCGGCATCCGCCTCGGCAGCCCCTGCCGACGGCTGGCATCGCCACATCGCACTCGTCCGACTCCGCTGCCCAAGACTCCACGGCGATCATGCTCTGGATCCTCGGTGGCCTGGCTGCGCTGTTCATCATCGGGCTCGCCGTCATTGCCTACATCGGCCGGAAGAACAAGGCCAGCTCCGCAGAAGCGTCCCCCCGCGAGTAGCGGTCCCTGAACATGCTGAGACGTCTTGGCCGATCCGAGAGCCGACAACACCAGTTCCCGTGCTCGAGTTCCTACCGGAGACACCCTCCTATGAGCTTCCTCATCAAGCAGAGACCGGACAGCCCCGCGGCCGTGCCGGCCGGCCACCGCCGGCCGGCGGGGCTCGTCGTGCTGCTCGTGATCACCGGAGTCCTCGGCTGGGTGGGATCCTTCGTCCTGGTGCTCGAGCGCCTCTCGCTGCTCGAGCACCCCGACCGGGCGCTGTCCTGCGTAGATCAACCCGCTGGTGTCCTGCGCCAGCGATGCGCCATGCAGTCCCCCGCAGGCGTCCCTGCTCGGGTTCCCGAACCCGCTCATCGGCGTCGCGGCGTTCATCGCACCGATCGTCGTCGGGATGGGAGGTATCTCGCCGGCGCCCAGTACGCACGCTGGTTCTGGACGGTCTTCCTCGCGGGCCTGTTCGCAGGGTGGGTGTTCATCACCTGGCTGTTCACCCAGACCGTGTTCGTCATCGGCGCCCTCTGCCCGTACTGCCTCCTCGTGCGGACCGCGATGCACCCCCCTCTGGTGGACCACGCTTATCCACGCCCTGCGGCACGGGCGACATTCCCGCGCCCGCCGCTGTCCAACGCATCGCGACGACGATCGCCCCATTCACGTGGGCTGTCGTGGTGCTGAACTACGCGGTCATCGTCATCGCGATCATCGCCCAGTTCCCCGCCCTGATACCTGCCCTCCTCCCCTGACCGACCCCCATAGGAGCAACCGACCACGAGGAAGAACCTCCGCCGACCGCACTCGCACCCGCACCCGCACCCGCACCCGCGAAATCTGCGAGGAGGCCAGCGCCCAGCGTCCCCTGAGGAGACCCGACACAAGCGCCGGCGCCTGATCACTCAGCTCGGCGTCGCCGCCGCTGTCGCAGTCCTCGTCGCCGGCATCCGGGGTGGCGCGTCCCTGACACTCGATCCGGGCGCTGAGCGCTTGCCCGACGCACAGCGCCTCTCAGGTGGTGGCGCAGGAGCACATCGTCATCGTCGGTAAAACGGCATAGAGGGAAGCATGAGCGGTCTAGGTGTTGGACTGCGCTGGCGTTGGCGCGTCGCCTTTGCGGATGACCTGGAGGAGTGCCCAGCCGGCGACGCCACGCGCGGCGAAGACGTCCGCGACGTTGAAGATCGCGAAACCGTCGACTGCAAGGAAGTCGACGACCTCGCCGCTGAGGGGACCCTCGGCCGCTCGGCTGATGCGGTCGCAGATGTTCCCCGCTGCGCCGCCGGCGGCGAGGGCCAGCAGACTCGTGCCGCCCATCGGGGCGCCTCGCGCGGCACGCCACAACACCCAGGCCGTCAAGGCGCTCGCAACGACGATCAAGCCCGCTGCGAGAGGAGGCCCAAGCTCTGCTCCGAGCCCGAATGCGACTCCGGGGTTGAAGATCAGCTCCAGCCGGGCGCCGAGGCCGAGCTCGATGGTGCTGCCGTCATTGAGCTCGCGAAGCGCCCACTGCTTCGTGACGCGATCGGCAGCGAACGCCACCATAAGCAGCAGCACAGAGATTGTCACCCGCCGCGGCGCCGTGCTCGACATGGTCAAGCGAGGAGCCCAGAACAACCTCGGCACGACGCCGGACTCGATCAGGATGAACAGTCCGAGCCCGATGAAGACCGCCGGGACGAGCCAGTGCTCGACTCTCTCGAGCAGCTCGGTGACCCTCTTGTTCGTTCCTACGACCCGTGCGACAAGGCACCACACCGCCACGAGGATGAAGAACACGATGATCGTGACCACCGTGTCAGCGACCGGACTGGTGCGGAACACTGGAGTGTAGAGCGAGATGTTGTCTGCGCCGTTCGCGATCGTGATCCCTGCTACACCCAGCAGACCGACGGCGCTAATTGAGCCCTCGTCGTCATCGTCATCATCGTCGCCTCGTGCCCGGAGCGTGCGGATCAGCCCGTAGACACCTGTATCGCCAGTGGGATCAGGCCGAGCAGCCCCACCGACTCGTCGGGGATGATCGTCAGCCCCGCCGCGGCGCCGACGCCGATCGCGAGCGAGCACCGCGAAGCCGAGGTACTGTCCCGCGACGACCTTCCAGCCCGGCATTGATCCACGCGTGGACGCAAGGAACAACACTGTCAGAACGACGATGTCATCGATGTTCGTCGCGGCGAACAGACCGATCGCTGCCGCGATCGTCCCGATCACCGTGCCGCTCCAAGGCCGGCGCCGGCGTCGACACCTGCCGGGGTACCCGCCGCGTTCTGGTCGCTCGACCTCGACCCGTACCTGCCGCATAGGTCCACCTGGAAGCCGGTTGCTTCCAGCAGCGCTTCAGCAGCTTCCAGCAGATCCAGCAACTCCGGTCGAGCCAGGGAGTAGAACACCTGCCGTCCCTGAGCACGCCCGACGACCAGGTTGCACTCGCGGAGACAGCTCGACGTGCTCGGACACCGTCGACTGTGCAAGTCCTGAGCTCGGTCACCAGGTCACTGACCCGCGCTTCGCCTAGTTGAAGCCGTCGCACGATCTGGAGACGTCGCGGATCCGCAAGGGAATGAAAGAGGGAGACAGCAGCCGAAGTGCCGCGCTCATCATGGATCGTCACGTGCCGATGGTATCGGCGTGTAACGATGATGGCGAGTGCAGGTGCGCCAGGTCACAGCACGTTGCCCTCGCGCCCCCGAGGGACCGACCGGTCAAACAGTGGCAATAAGCCCGGCAAGTAAGTCGAGCGCGCCCGGCACGAGGCGGTAGTAGGCCCAGCTGCCGCGCTTGTCGCGGCTGAGGATGCCGGCGTCGACGAGGACCTTGAGGTGATGCGAGACGGTGGACTGACCGAGGCCGAGCGGTTCTGTGAGATCACAGACGCAGGCCTCCTGGCCGTCGTGCGCGGCGACCATCGAGATCAGCCGGAGCCTCGCCGGGTCGGCGATCGCGCGCAGCGAGCGGGCGAGCTCGTCGGCGTTCTCGGCACTGATCGCCTCCCGCATGAGCGGCGCGCAGCACGCGGTCACGTCGGTGAGGGGAAGCATGTCGAGAACGGCCATGGAAGCGATCCTCCCACACATCGACAGCCGTCGATGCGCACGGATATGCTCAGGTCATCGACGCCCGTCGATGCCCTCCCGCTGCCCGAAAGAAGCGACTCCTCTCGACGGCTCCTGCTGCTCTCGCCCCCGCTCGTCTGGGCACCACGGACCGGCTGCTGCCGGTGTGGATCCTCACCGCGATGGGCGCCGGGCTCCTGCTGGCGGTCTTCGCGCCGGCGGTCGGGGAGGCGCTGCATGCGTTCAGCGTCGGGTCGGGCGAGTGTGCCGATCGCGGTCGGGCTGTTGGTGATGATGTACCCGGTGCTCGCGAAGGTCCGCTACTCGGACGCGCGCCAGGTCGCCGGCGACCGGCGCCTGCTCGTCTCCTCGCTCGCGATGAACTGGATCGTCGGCCCTGCGCTGATGTTCGCCCTCGCCTGGCTGCTGCTGCCGGACCTACCGGAGTACCGCACCGGACTCATCATTGTCGGGCTCGCGCGGTGCATCGCGATGGTGCTGATCTGGAACGACCTCGCGTGCGGCGACCGGGAGGCCGCGGCCTTCCTCGTCGCCATCAACAGCGTTTTCCAGGTCCTCGCGTTCGGCGCGCTCGGCTGGTTCTACCTCCAGCTCTTCCCATCCTGGCTCGGGCTTCCAACCACGAGCGCCGAGTTCTCCTTCTGGGCCATCACTGCATCGGTGCTGGTGTTCCTCGGGATCCCGCTCCTGGCCGGCTACCTTTCCCGCCGCATTGGCGAGAAGGCCCGCGGCCGCGCCTGGTACGAGGACCGGTTCCTCCCCAAGGTCGGCCCGTTCGCCCTCTACGGACTGCTCTTCACGATCGTCATGCTCTTTGCGCTCCAGGGGCAGCAGGTCATCGACCGGCCGCTCGACGTCGTCCGCATCGCGATCCCGCTAATCATCTACTTCGCGGTCACCTTCCTCGCCGGGTTCCTGCTCGGCAAGGCCGTCGGGCTCGGCTACGAGCGCACCACAACCCTCGCGTTCACCGCCGCGGGCAACAACTTCGAGCTCGCCATTGCCGTCGCGATCGGCACCTTCGGCGCCACCTCCGGGCAGGCCCTCGCCGGGATCGTCGGCCCGCTGATCGAGGTCCCAGCGCTGCTCGCGCTCGTCTACGCCGCCCTGTGGCTGCGACCACGACTCTTCCCCACCCGCAGCACCGCCGCGGCCACCGCCGCACCCGCGCTCGACCCGGTCGCCGACCGGGTCTGACCCCTCACCTCACCCGTCAAGGAGCTCTCGATGACCGACACCACCGCCGCACCTACCGTCCTGTTCGTCTGCATCCACAACGCCGGCCGCTCTCAGATGGCCGCCGGGTACATGCGCGCAGCTCTCCGGCGGCACCGTCCAGGTCCGCTCCGGCGGATCCCGAGCCCGGCGATCAGATCAACCCCGTCGCGATCCAAGCCATGGCCGAGGAAGGCATCGACATCTCCCAGGCCGTCCCACAGCTCATGACCACCGAGCAGGTCAAGGACTCCGACGTCGTCATCACGATGGGCTGCGGCGACGTGTGCCCGATCTTCCCCGGAAAGCGCTACGAGGACTGGGAGCTCGACCGACCGCAAGGGCAAGGGCCTGGACGAGGTCCGCCCGATCCGCGACGACATCAAGAACCGCGTGCAGAAGCTCCTCGCCGAGCTCCAGCCCGCCACCGCCTAGGCCACGACGATGACCGACGTGAGCACCCGCCGGGCATTGCCCGGCCTGACCTACCCGGAGGGCTACCTCGCCCGCCTCGCGGACGAGCTCAGCACCCGCTTCTCCGGGATCTTCGCCAAGGAGACCGTCGAGCGGTACGTGCTGGAGTCCTACACGGGGCTGCTGCGCACCTCGAAGGTGAAGGCGCACCTCGCGAACCAGACCGTCCGCTTCGCCGCCGACCGCCTCACCGCCCTCGCGCAGGCCAAGGGCGCTCTCGCGCACGACGTGCCGGAGATCCTGTTCATCTGCGAGCAGAACGCCGGCCGCTCCCAGATGGCCGCGATCCTCACCCACACCATGTCCGCCGGCCGCGTCCACGTCCGCTCCGCCGGATCCATGCCCGCCGCAGAGCTTAACCCGCAGTCGTCACCGCCATCGGAGAGCTCGGGCTCGACATCACCGAGGCGTTCCCGAAGCCCTTGACCGATGACGTCGTGCAGGCCGCGGACGTGGTCGTCACGATGGGCTGCGGCGACGCATGCCCCATCTACCCGGGCAAGACCTACCAGGACTGGGACCTCACCGACCCCGCTGGCCTGCCGATCGAGCAGGTCCGCACCATCCGCGACCAGATCGCGGAGAGGGTCGAGGCCATGCTCACCGGCCTCGGCATCGAGACGACAGGACCCACCGCATGAGCGACCAGGTGACCGAGAACGTCGTCGTGGTCGGATCCGGCCCCTCCGGCTACACCGCCGCGATCTACCTCGCCCGTGCAGGGCTTGACCCGATCGTGCTCACCAGCAGCGTCGAAGCCGGCGGCGCCCTCGTGAACACCACGGAGGTGGAGAACTTCCCCGGCTTCCCGGACGGCATCATGGGCCCGGACCTGATGGACAACATGCGCCGCCAGGCCGAACGGTTCGGCGCCCGCATCATCTACGACGACGCCACCGCACTGGATCTCACCGGCGCCGTGAAGACCATCACCACCGGCAACGGCGACACCTACCAAGCGCACACCGTGGTCCTCGCGATGGGATCCGCGTACCGGAAGCTCCAGGTGCCCGGCGAGCAGCGCCTCACCGGGCACGGGGTGTCGTGGTGCGCGACCTGCGACGGGTTCTTCTTCCGCGGCAAGGACGTCGCCGTCGTCGGCGGCGGCGACTCCGCCCTCGAAGAGGCCATGTTCCTCACCCGCTTCGCCGCAACCGTCACCCTCATCCACCGCCGCGACGCACTCCGCGCATCCCGGATCATGCGGGACCGGGCGCTGGCGAACCCGAAGATCCGCATGCTCTGGAACACCGAGGTCACCGAAGTGGTCGGCGACGACGCGATGACCGGCCTGGCGCTCCGGGACACCGTCACCGGGAGCACATCGACGATGCCGGCGCAGGGCCTGTTCATCGCCGTCGGCCATGACCCGCGCTCCGAGCTCGTCACTGGACAGGTGGATCTCGACGATGACGGGTATGTCCTCGTCGATGCGCCCACCACGCTGACGAACCTGCCCGGGGTGTTCGCGGCCGGCGACCTCGTCGACCACCGCTACCGGCAGGCGATCACCGCCGCCGGCACCGGCTGCTCGGCCGCCGAGGACGCCGAGCACCACCTCGCCCTCCACGGCCTCGCCACCTACGCGCAGGCCGAGACTGCTGAACTGGACGCAACCGTCCCCGCGTGAGCGGAGACACCATCAAGGAGCACCACATGTCGATGACCCTCACCGTCCCGCCCCGCACGGACGAGCGCCGCCTCGCCGGGCTGCCCGTCGCGATCATCGGCGCCGGCCCCGTCGGGCTCGCCGCGGCCGCGCAGCTGCTCGAGCGCGGCATCGACGTCATCGTCTACGAAGCAGGCGACACAGCCGGCGCCGCCGTCCGGCAGTGGGGACACACCCGCCTGTTCTCCCCATGGGAGTACCTCGTCGACGACGCCGCAGCCCGACTCCTGGACGCCGCCGGCTGGGACGCGCCGGCGGCGAAGCGCCTCCCGACCGGGCACGACCTCGTCGACAGCTACCTCGCGCCGTTGGCCGCGACCCCCGAGCTTGCGCCGCGGATCCGATACGGGACCCGGGTGCAGGCGGTGACCCGGCAGGGCATGGACCGCACCCGGTCCACGAAGCGCGGATCCGCCCCGTTCCTCCTTCGCCTCGAGACGTCGGCCGGTGTCGAGGATGTCCTTGCCCGGGCGGTCATTGACACCTCCGGCACCTACTCCTCCCCGAATCCCCTGACCTCCGACGGGCTCGCCCCCGCGGTCCCGGCCGAGGTGGCGAATCGCATCAGTCACGCCCTGCCCGACGTCCAAGGGGTCGATCGTGCCCGGTTCGCCGGCCGGCACGTGGTCGTGGTCGGTGCCGGGCACTCGGCCGCGAACACCCTCATCAAGCTCGCCGCCCTCGCCCGCGAGGAACCGGGCACCACCATCACCTGGGCCATCCGCTCCACCAGCCCCGTCCGCGTCTACGGGTCCGCAGGAGATGAGCTGCCGGAGCGCGGCGCGCTCGGCGGGATCGTCCATGACCTCGTCCGCCAGGGCGCCATCACCCTCATCGACCGGTTCGAAATCGACCAGGCCGCCGCCGCCGACGAGGACCGCGTGACGCTCATCGGGCGACGCCGGAACGACCCGTACCGGATCGAAGCCGACGTCGTCGTCAACGCGACCGGGTTCCGCCCGAACCTCGACATGCTGCGCGAGATCCGCCTGTCGCTGGATGAGATCGTCGAAGCGCCGCGCCTGCTCGCGCCGCTCATTGACCCGAACCTGCACTCCTGCGGCAGCGTCCCCGCCCACGGCGTCGCCGAGCTCACCCACCCGGAGCCCGGGTTCTTCATCGCCGGCATGAAGAGCTACGGACGCGCCCCCACGTTCCTGCTCGCCACCGGATACGAGCAAGTCCGCTCCATCGCCGACGAGCTCGCCGGCGACCACGACGCCGCCCGCCGCGTGCAGCTCGTGCTCCCCGAGACCGGGGTGTGCTCGACCGACATCGGCACCGGATCCGACGGGCCGAGCTGCTGCGCGTGATCCGCCCCCTGATCCCGGCCGACTGGCCTGCCGTCCGGGACATCCACCAGGAGGGCATCGACACCGGCCACGCCACCTTCCAAGCCGCACCGCCGGCGTCCTGGGACGAGTTCGACGCCGGCAAGCTCGACGTCGGGCGACTGGTCGCCGTCGACGGCGACCACGTCCTTGGCTGGGTCGCCGTGTCCCCGACCTCCTCGCGGGAGGTCTACCGGGGCGTCGTCGAGCACTCCATCTACATCGCCGCGGCCGCGCGCGGGCAAGGCGTCGGCCGGGCCCTGCTGGATGCACTCACCGCAGCAACCGATGCCGCCGACATCTGGACCATCCAGGCGAGCCTGTTCCCAGAGAACAGCGCGAGCCTCGCCCTCCACGACGCCGCCGGCTTTCGGCAGGTCGGCACCCGGGAACGCATCGCCCGCATGACCTCCGGTCCGCTCGCTGGCGCCTGGCGCGACACGGTCCTCATCGAACGGCGCCGCACGCACGACTCCGACGCGAGTCGGTGTTGACAGACCCACGATGTCCCCCCACAACTTGAGAGTGGGGAAGGTCGCAGACGAGCAAGATCAGTGACTTCACCCCTTAGGTTGAAGATGTCGCCGGTCGTTTCGGCCCGACGCAGCACCGCCTCCCTCCTCACTCACCAGTGCGCCGGATCCTCGCGCACTGGCTGCCACGGCGCGAAAGCCGTAGATTGAGCACGTCGGTGGACGAGTGTGTCCGCATCCAAAGCCAGCCTCGTGCTGGCTTTCTTGGTTTCTGGCCCCTCTTCACCTGCTTTCCGTTGGCGGTGCAGGGCTTGAACGCTCTTGTGCCCCTATGACAAACTGGCGACATAGCATCGGGGTACGTCGTGTGGGCACTATCGCCCGGACCATCTCGCACCCCAGACCGATCTAGCCAGCCCACGGGCTGGCTTTTTTCATGCCCCCGCGGCGCCTCGTGAACGCACGCCAGCATGTTTCTCGACCACGTAGCTCCTCACACGCGTATTGCGCATGTGACAGATGAGCAGCTCGAGTGCCCGTGGCGCTCTCTTCCCGTGTACCGATCGCGACCTCGTCGCCGGTGCTCCCTGAACTCATCGCGCCATCCGGCGCGGTGTCACCCCGACACGCTCGCGTGTCCCACGCGGAGAGGTTCGTCATGACGATCCTGCTTCCCGAGTCCCCGGAGGAGGTGAACTTCCTGACAGCACTCGTCACCGCGCTGCCGCCTACTCTGGCGATCATCGTGGGCGCGCCGCTCGTCTATCTCGTCGTCTTCGGCAAGAGCGAGCGGCCCACTGAGCGCATCAAGAAGATCATCAAGGCCTGGTCCCGCAAGCCCTAGCTAGCGGAGCTCGAAAAAGCGCACCTCCTTCGCGGCAGGGAGAGCTCTGACTACTCGTGTCTCGAAAAGCAATAGCTTTGTGAGACACGTCCGAGTGCTCGTCAGAGCCCCGTCGAGCGAGCCTGTTCACCTGGTCCTCGACGTCTCATGAAGTCATCTCATCGCAAAGTGTCTCGGGCAGGCCCCTCGCGGGTGTTTCTGAGGCAGACTGCTCGGGTGAGGCTTCTGGGATACACGCGGGTGAGCACGACGAGTCAGGATGCGCAGCTCCAGCTCGACGCGCTCGTGAAGGACGGAGTGCAGAAACGGGATGTGTTCGCCGACGTCACCTCCGGCAGCAGGGCCGCGATCGAGCGGCCGGGGATGAAGAAGCTGCTCGAATACGCCGAGAACGGCGACACCATCGTCGTCTGGCGCATCGACCGGTTGGGCCGCTCGATGCTCGACGTGCTCAGCACCGTGAAGCTCCTCCGCGAACGGGGCGTGCAGATCCGGTCCATTTCCGACGGTATCGACCCGGCGACGACCTCGGGCCGGCTGATGCTGGGCATGCTCGCGAGCTTGGCTGAGTACGAGCGCGAGCTGATTGTCGAGCGCGTGAACGCTGGCATCGCCGTCGCCCGCGACAACGGGACACGCTTCGGCCGGCCCCTGTCGGATCCAGCCGTCATCGCCGACAAGCTCCAGATCGCCACCGACGCGCGAGCCCGCGGCCGGACCGCGGAGGACGCGGCACGTCTCGTCGGGTGGAGCCGGGCGACGTTGTACCGGCACCAGTCGAACGCGGCGCGCGAGAGCGCCGCGATGTAGGTGAGGGTGTGGACGGGCTCGAGAGGTGGCGCGTTCTTCGGCTGCATGTCGAAGACCAGATCCCGCTCGCAGCTCTTGCCCGCACCACCGGGATCAGCGCGCGGACCCTGCAACGCTGGCACCAGCTCTACCGAACCGGCGGAGTCGCCGCACTCGACCCTCATGCCCGCGCTGACCGCGTCCGCCGGCGCACGGTGGGCGCGACGGTTGCGTTCGTCGAGCGTCTGGCGCTGACCAAGCCCCGCCCGAGCATCGCGACCCTTCACCGGCTCGCCTCTGCGGACGCGCAGCAGCGCGGAGACCCGATCCCGAGCTACTCCACGGTCCGGTAGATCGTGCAGGCGCTCGACCCCGCGCTGGTGACGCTGGCCCAGGAGGGGCCGGCGTCGTATCGAGATCGGCACGAGCTCGTGTACCGGCGCCGGGCGGAGCGCCCGAACCAGACATGGCAGGCCGACCACACCGAGCTCGACATCCTCATCGTCGGCGCCGGCGGGAAGCCCGACCGGCCCTGGTTGACCGTGATCATGGACGACTACTCACGCGCGATCTGCGGGTACACCGTCTTCACCGGCGCCCCGTCGGCGATGAACACCGCACTGGCGCTCCGGCAAGCGATCTGGAGGAAGCCCGATCCCGGCTGGGCGATGTGCGGGATCCCCGACATCCTCCACGTCGACCACGGCACCGACTTCACCAGCCGCCACCTCGAGCACACCGCCGCGGAGCTGCGGATCCGGATCATTCACTCCGCTGTCGGCCGTCCCCAGGGCCGCGGGAAGATCGAGCGATTCTTCGGCACCATCACCACGGAACTGCTCCCGCTCCTGCCTGGCCGCCTCGGCCCCGGAAATCGGCGCCCGAATCCGGTGCTCGACCTGGCGGGCCTCGACACGGCCATCGGGTCGTTCATCACCACCTACAACGACCGCCCGCACAAGGAGCTCGGTGGCACGCCTCGCACGGCGTGGGTCGGCGAGGGCTGGCTGCCGCGAATGCCGGAGAGTCTCGTGGAGCTCGACGGGCTACTGCTGACTGTGCCGAAGAGCCGCACCGTGCAGCGCGACGGGATCCACTTCCAAGGCCAGCGATACCTCGCCCCGACGCTTGCCCCGTTCGTCGGCCGGACCGTCACCATCCGCTACGACCCCCGCGACATCTCCGAGATCCGCGTCTACGACCACAACACCTTCATCTGCGTCGCCGTCGACGAAGCGCACCCGAACCTCCGCATGAGCCTCCGCGACGTCGAGACCGCACGCCGCGCCCGACGCCGGCAGCTGCGCCGGGACATCAACGACCGCATCCCCACCACCGCCAGCCGCGCCGAGCTGCCGACGACTCCGGCACCGTCGCGCCGGCCGCGGCTGCGCACCTATGAAGAGGACGGATGATGCCCGACACGTTCATCACTACGAAGGAGCACCGGCGGTTCGTCGAGTTCGCGAACGCCGTCCGCAAGGAACAGACCATCGGGATCTGCCACGGCGACGCCGGCGTCGGGAAGACCAATTCCGCCCGCCGCTACGCGCACTGGGACGCGCTCGAGCCCTACGTCCAGGAGTGGGGACGTCGCGGCGCGGACGACCCGAAGCTCGATGCGGCTGCGAACCGCTCCCGGGCGGTGTTCTACACGCCCGACGTCCTGCCCCGGCCGAAGGACCTCATGCGGGAGCTGGACCGCTGGACGGTCGATCTCGGCATCAGGATCGAGGATCACCAGCGCACGATCGGGAAGATCACCGGTACCGGCGGCGATGCGCGCCGGTGGGTCGAGCTGCTGATCATCGACGAGGCGGAACGGCTCACGCCCACCGCGCTCGAGCTCCTCCGCGATCGGCACGATCGCGAGCACCTCGCGATCATCCTCATCGGCATGCCCGGCATCGACCAGCGCTTCCGCCACTACCCCCAGCTCTACAGCCGCCTCGGCTTCGCCCACCGATACCGCGCTCTCGGCCAGGACGAGCTCCTCTTCGTCCTCGACCGCCACTGGAAGCGACTCGGCCACACACTCAACACAGAGGACTTCACCGACGCTCAGGCCGTCGCCGCGATCGAGCGCATCACCCGCGGCAACTTTCGCCTCCTCGAACGGCTCTTCCCGCAGATCCAACGAGTCCTCAAGATCAACCAGCTGGAGATCATCACCGACGACGTCATCGAAGCAGCCGCCAGCATCCTCGTCACCGGGTGACGACACGGAACGGCGACAGATCACCGCCAGGAAGCGGCGTGATCCACACACTCGCCCATCAGGAAGTGGCACCACATCGAGTTCGGCTCGCGAGACGTCTCACAACCCATCGGTTGCGGGAGGGAAGAACGTGCTACCCAGGCAGCCGACCTAGGACGCGGGCATCTACCACCACATGGGCGCGTGCTCGCCGAGGTCGGTCGTGATGTGCGTGAAAGCGAGTCCGGCTCGGCCGACGCGGATGGGTGAGGCTGCGATGACTGCCTGTCCGGAGGGCATCTCCAGTGGCGACCCGGGGAGATCCTCAGGAGGAGCGGCGCTGATCCTCGTCTCGCCCGTCGCGGGAAGCGCCTGCAGGAGCGAGGCCGTCCTCGCCAGGGACAGCCTCCAGGACGACCCGAGTCGCATGGTGCTGCGGTCGGCGATGCCGGCGAGAGCCGCGGCCGCCGCGAGGTAGCCCGTCGCCCAGTCGAGGGCCTGGACGGGGAGCGATGCCGGCTGGCCGGCTCCGGTCGCGACCATGCCCGTGTTGGCGATGCCGGTCGCGAACTGGACGATGGAGTCGAAGCCCCGGCGCCCCGCCCACGGGCCGCTCCAGCCCCACGCACGGATGCCCACGTCGATCAGCCCAGGTCGTAGACGGCGGAGTTCGTCTGGGGAGAGACCCAGGCGATCGATCACGCCCGCGCGGTAGCCGTGCACGAGCACGTCCGCATCGGCGACGAGCCGGAGAAGCGCCTGGTGACCATCCGGTGTCCGAGCGTCGAGGCGAACTGAGCGTTTGCCACCCATCACGAGAGGGAGGACAGCCGGTTCGTCCCAACCAGGCGGGTCCACGCGGAGGACATCAGCACCGAGGGCGGCCAATGCCTGAGTAGCTGCGGGACCTGCGATGACGCGCGTCAGATCCAGCACCCTCAGCCCGGACAACGGACGCTCCTCATTCGGCGCCCAGTGCGTGACGCCGTCCCATCTGCTTCCCGGGTCGGAGCTGATGAGGTCCTCGCCGCCGACGGCACGTCCGGCGTCCGACGTCCGCCACTACACGGAGGTCCGCAGGGCGGCAGCCACTCCCCCGGACACGACCACGGCGTCCTCGAGCGCACGAGCGTCGCGTGACCGGATCACGTGGGCCACCTCCGTCGCGTTGGCTTCGATCGACGCACCGAGCGTCGCAAGCAGAGCCGCTCGGTGACGGGGCGCGTTCGCGTGCGTGCAGAGCCGCTCGGTGACGGGGCGCGTTCGCGTGCGTGCGGATCCACGACCCGTCACGGGTGACGAACGCACCGGACAGCGGATCCCACGGGGAAGGCGCACTCCAGCCCACCGGAATCAGTTGAAGCCCGAACCACGCGTCCGTCAGGGTGCGGTCCACGGCGGCCGGTTCGCCATCCGCGAGTCCGGCGACACGGCTCACGCGACCCAGTGCACCCGCGAGCAATGACATGGACGCCGTAGCCAGCTCGGATACCCGTAGCGGCGACGTGATGAATCCCGTGCCTGAAAGTACCGGATGGCCCTCCAACCCCAGCCTGTGTCGCGCGGCATCCAGGCTCTCGCGACCGCTGACCTTCGACATGTCCGGTGGGTACTGGTGGACGAGTCAGCAGCAACACCCTCAGCCAGGCACTCCTCGATGACCGACCCCTCCGGTGCCGGATGCGATCGCTCACCTACTTCCCCGGGCACGAGACGTCTCGCAACACAAGGCTCGCGAGGCGCGCGTAGCGAGCTGCCGGCGAATCGCTGCGGGAGCTCAGCTGATGCCGATCATCACGCAGAGAGGAGCCGGGAGCGCGCCCCGGAGGCTCTCGAGCAGCGCGACGTCGCGCGTGGCGATGACGTCCCAGGAGGCCTGCCAGATGCGTTGCGGATCCGCGGACAGCAGATCGCCGAGCGTGTCGGTCACCGCGCCACGGTACCGAGACCACAGCCCCGGGCGGCGCGGGGTCAGGCCGCGCGTCGTGCGCGGAGCAGGGCCTCGAGGACCGACGCCCCGCGATCCGCGTCCGCCACGGTCACGAGGCGCGCCCGCCCGCCGTGCAGGCGGACGACGAGCCCGGGCCCGGAGCGCGTCACGTACGCGAGCCCGCGACCGGAGAACCGGAGGCCCCAGCCGCCCCACTGGCCGGGCGAGACGTCCTCCCAGCCCGCGGACTCCATGCGGTCGAGGGGCACGCGCATGATGGGCAGCCGGGTCCACGTGGACGTCACGCGGAGGCCGCGGCGGTCGGCCGTGACCTCCACGCGCGCCATCGCCAGCATGCCGAGGCCAGCCGCCGCGAGCGGGATGCCGGCGAGCGCGGCGGTGCCCGCGTCGACCGCGGAGGCGGCGACGCCCGCCGCGACGCCCGCGACGAGGATCACCGCGCCGATGCCCGCGAACCATCCGCTGCCGACGGATCCGCGCCAGGAGACCCGCGCCGTCGCGGGCACGTCGAGCGGCTCCACGTCGTGCGCGGGGACAGGACCCGCGACGCGCACGAGGGCGACCAGGGGGACCGCCCCCGCCACCCCGCCCACGGCGAGGAGCCCGAGGCTCCACCACATGGGGAAGGTGCCGTCGCCGACGGTCGCGGACAGCGCGAGCACGACCCAGGCGGTCGCGAGGCTGCCCGCCAGGAGGTTCACGACGAGCAGCCACGTGCCCGCCGTCCGACGATCCCGGGCGCGCAGCGCGGCGACCGCGAGCGCCACGCCGAGCACCCCGAGGGCGAGCGCGATCCCGAGGAGCGCCCACGGCGATCCCCAGCCGTCGGCCCTCCCGTCGGCCTGGAAGTGGATGGGGATCCGCGCGGGCAGCATCGGCGCGAGCACGGCGGCCGTGGCCCCGAGCGCGAGGACGAGCACCGCGGCGGGGGCGACGATCGCCACCCGCGTCGCGGTAGTGAGGGGGGATGCGGCGGTCATCGTGCTCCCTTGATCATGGTCATGAGGTCGTCGAGCGGCACCCCGAGGGTCTCCGCCTGGTCCCGGAGCTCCTCGACGAGGGCGCGGAGGCGGTCGAACGAGGCGTTGCCCGAGCGGAGGACGGTCGCACCGCGGCCGCGCCGCAGCTCGATGAGCCCGTCGTCCTGGAGGCGGGCGTACGCCCGGAGGACCGTGTGCACGTCGACGTCCACGGCGGCCGCGAGGTCGCGCGCCGACGGCAGCCGCTCCCCGCTCGCGAGCTCGCCCCGGGCGATGGCGTGCCGGATCTGCCCGGCCACCTGGTCGGCCAGGGAGGCCTTCGCCGCGGGGTCCACCGTGATCAACATGTTTGCATTCTGATGCAAACAATGCTGCCGGGCGCCAACGATCAGGCGGACTCGCGCACCACCAGCTGGTGCCGCACGCGGCGCACGACCTCGGGGCCGGAGCGCGGCAGCTCCCCCGCGATCATCGCCACCGCGAGGTCGAGCGCGTGGCGGGCGAGCTCGTCGAGGTCGACGGCGAGCGTCGTGAGGGTCGGCGCCAGCAGGCGCCCGAGGGAGAGGCCGTCGATGCCGACCACGCGCACGTCGCCCGGCACGTCGACGCCCGCGCGACGGCAGGCGGAGAGCACCCCGAGGGCGCACACGTCGTTGAAGGCGACGATGGCGTCGGCGGTCCGGGGCGCGCGATGATGCGCTCGGTCGCCGCCGCGGCCGCCTCCGCGGTGGGGGCGGAGGCCTGCACCACGGACACGTCCATCGACCGCGCCGAGAACGCGCGCACGAGCAGCGACGCCCGCGCGCTGGGTCCGGCGGCGACTGCCGCGTCGAGCACGACCGGGTGGCGCACCCCGGCCGCGTACAGGTGGTCGGCGAGCGCGTCGACGGCGTCGGTCGGATCCAGCTGCACTGCGGCCCGCAGGGGGTCGCCACGCGGGTCGAGTTCCACCACGGGCACGGAGCCGAGCCGCCCGATCCACTCGGCGGCGCGCGAGCCGAGCATGCCGATCACGGCGTCCGTCTGCGCGCCGAGCGCCTCCACCATGCGGTCGGAGTCGGCCGCGAGCCCGACGTCGGCGAGCGACACGTTCCAGCCGCGCGCCGCGGCGATGCGCACGACCGCGGCCGCGAGCTCGGGCGACCACGGGTTCCGCAGGTCGTCGACGACGAGGCCCAGCTGGTGGTCCCCGCCCGTCACGAGCCCGCGGCCGAAGCGCGACGGCCGGTACGCGAGCGCGTCGGCCGCCGCCAGCACGCGCCGCTTGGTCTCCTCGCTGATGCCCGGCATGCCGTTCATCGCGCGGGTCACGGTCTGGCGGGAGACCCCCGCCGCGGCCGCGACGTCGTGGATCGTGGCCCGGCCGGCCGCCTCGCGACCGGCCGGGCCCCGACCTCCGTCGTCGCCTCCGGTCAGCCGCGCAGGTCCAGCCACGCCACCTGCTCCGGGGTGAGCTCGACCGACAGGCCGCGCATCGAGGAGCGGACCTCCGAGATGGTGCGCGGGCCGAACAGCGGGAAGGTGGGGAACGGCTGCGCCAGCACGTAGGCCAGCGCGATCGCGGTCGCCTGCACGCCGTGCTCGGCGCCCAGCTGCTCGGCGCGGCGCAGGCGCTCGAAGTTCTCGTCGCCGTAGTAGCAGCGCACGAGCTCCGGGTCGCTCAGGTCGTCCGGGCGGGCACGGCCCGTGAAGAAGCCGCGCGCCTGCGACGACCACGGGAGCAGCGGCACCTGGCGCTCCTCGAGCCACGCCTTGGAGGCGGGATCCGTGACGTGCACGCAGCCGGCCCACGGCACGTCGTACGCCTCGGCGAGGCCGAAGTGGTCGCTCAGCGCCTGGAACCCGGCGCGCCCGTTCGCCTTCGCGTAGGCCTGCGCCTCGTCGAAGCGCTCCGGGGTCCAGTTCGAGACGCCGTAGGAGCGGATGCGGCCCGCGCGCTGGTGCTCGTCCATCACGTCGACGAACTCCCCCACCGGCACGTCCGGGTTGTCGCGGTGCATGAGGTAGATGTCCGCGTAGTCGGTGCCCTGGCGCTCGAGGCTCTCCAGGAGCTGCCGGGTGATCGACTCGGGGTCGCAGTGCGGGGTGTGCGCGCCCTTGGTGATGACGACCACGTCCTCGCGGATGCCGCGGTTGGCGATCCACCGGCCGAGGCGCCCCTCGAGCAGGCCGTGGCCGTAGATGTAGCCCGTGTCGAACGCGTTGCCGCCCTGCTCGACGAAGTGGTCGAAGATCGCGGACGCGTGCGCGAGGTCGGGCTGGTTGTCGACGCCCATGACGAGCCGCGACATGCGCTTGCCCACGCCCGGGATCTCGCCGTAGAGCATGGGGCTGTCGTCGCGGACGCGCAGCGGGCGCCCGGAGACGGTGGGGATGTCGGCGTCCTCGGCCTCGAACGGGTAGCGCAGCTCGAGCGCGGCGCGCCAGCGGTCGAGGGTGCGGGCCGTGGCGAGGGTCTCCTCGAGCGTCATCTGTGCGGCCTCCCCGAGGCCGGCCGCGAGCGCGTCGGTGGTGGCGTCGGCCTCGATCGCGTACGGCTTCGCGCCCGGGAAGGCCAGCGTGCGCGGCTCCTCGCCGACGACGGTGATCTCGATGGTCGGCTCGTCGCGGAGCGTCCACGGGTCGCTCAGGTGGATGCGGCCGCGCGAGCCGTGGACGGTGAGCGCCTCCGGCTCGTGCAGGGCGACGCCCGTGCGGAGCGTCGCGGTGATGCCGCCGCGGTAGGTCGCGCGGGCGACCGACCACTCGTCGACGCCGGTCGGGCCGACGGTGCCGTCGACCTCCAGGGTCAGCGGCTCGGCGACGGCGACGCCGGTCGCGGCCTGCACGACGGCGGCGACGCCCGTGACGGTGTAGCCGCCGACGTCGAGGATCCCGCCGCCCGCGGTGGCCGGGTCGTAGAGGCGCCCGGTGCGGGACCCGGTGCGGAAGGAGAAGGACGCGTCGACGTGGGCGACGTCGCCGATGACGCCGTCGCGGAGGAGCTCGAGGAGCGCCGCGGTCTGCGGGTGGAAGCGGTACATGAAGGCCTCGACGAGCGGGAGGCCGGCGTCGCGGGCCGCGTCGACGAGCGTCATCGCGGTGCCGTGGTTCACGGCGAGGGGCTTCTCGCAGAGGACGGCCTTGCCGGCCTCGAGCGCGCGGACGACGAGGTCCGCGTGGCCCGTGTGCACGGTGGAGATGTAGACGGCCTGGACCGCGGGGTCGGCGAGGACCTCGTCGTAGCCCGCACCCGTGACGTCGGCGAAGCCGTGGTCGGCGGCCTCCGCGGCGAAGGCGCGGGCACGCTCGGCGCTGGAGCTGCCGGCGGCGACGAGCCGCGCGCCGCGCTCGCTCGCGGGCAGCTGGGAGAGGAAGCGGCGGGCGATGCCGCCCGGGCCGAGGACCGCCCAGCCGGGTGCGGTCGGGGTGGTCGTGGTGGGGTCGGTCATGGTGGAGCCCTTCGCGGCATCGTCGGCGTGAACGTTCACGACGACGCTACGGGATCCGCTCCAGGCGGGTCAAGCGGGGCTGAGTGCATCCGACGTGAACGTTCACGAAGCCGGAGCCCGCGAGCGGCTCTCGGAGCTCAGCCGCCTCGCGCCTCGCGCGCGGCGGCCTCCGCCTCGATCTCCACCACCAGCCGGTCCAGCAGACGCGTCAGCTCGGTGCGCTCGGGTGCCGCCCACTCCCCCACGAGCTCGCCGAGGAGCGCACGCGCCGTCGCCGAGTTGCGGTCGAGGGCCCGTCGCGCGTCGGGCGTGGCGCGCACGAGGACCGCACGGCGGTCGCCGGGGTCGGCCTCCCGGACCACGAGCCCCCGCGCCTCGAGCCGCTGGACGTGCGCGGTCATCGTCGACTTGTCGACGCCCTGCCAGTCCGCGAGCACGCGCATGCGCGTCGCCCCGCACTCCATGAGGTGGCCGAGCAGCCAGGTGTCGGTCGCGGAGAAGGCCCCGCCCTCGTCGGCGAGCATGCGGCGGCGCACGTCCGGGCGCGAGGCCCACCGCGTGATCGCGAGGACCGCCCGCTCGAGCGCCGCGCCTGTCCGCGCAGCGTCGTCCGGCGCCTCCTCGACGTCCTTGCCTGGGAGCTCGCTCACCGTATGATCCCCGTCCCCTCCGTGCGACCTGTCCGTTGGTATCCTCAAACCATATCGTCCACCGCACGACCCGAGAGGAACACCCCATGTCGACCCCGAGCACCGATCCCCGAGCGAACGCCGTCCCGGCCACGCCGCGCGAGGTGATCGCGAGCTACACCGAGTACGCCGACGCGCAGGCGGCCGTCGACA
This sequence comes from Clavibacter sp. AC415, assembly GCF_979252985.1. NCBI lineage: Bacteria > Bacillati > Actinomycetota > Actinomycetes > Micrococcales > Microbacteriaceae > Clavibacter > Clavibacter sp. AC415. The sequence continues at coordinate 99,785 of NZ_CEEDAR010000017.1, forward strand.
CGCTCTCCGACCGGGAGTTCCCCGTCGCGTCGACGCAGATCGTCGGCCACGACGTCCGCACGGTCGAGACCGTCACGGGCCGCGTCACGAACGGCAGCGCCGCGGTGCGCGGGGCTGCGGGCGGGGGCGTGGTTCGGCGTCATGATCGGACTGCTCTTCGGCATCTTCACGCCGGGCGTGGCCTGGCTCGGCGTCCTCCTCGTCGCGGTCGGTATCGGCGCGCTCTGGGGTGCGCTGTTCGGCTTCGTCGGCCACTACGCCACCCGCGGCAAGCGCGACTTCGCGTCCATCCAGACGCTGACCGCCGGTCGCTACGACGTGCTGGTCGACAGCACGCGGGCCGCCGAGGCGTCGCGCATCCTGTTCGAGACGCCGGCGCCCGCCGCGTCCTAGCCCTCGCGGAGGGCTCGGTCGGCCTGGTCCGCCGGGTCGGCCTCGCCACCCGCATCGTCCGGAGCCCTGGGACCCCTGGTCCCGGGGCTCCGGTGCGTCCAGGGTCAGCCACTCCTCGTCGACCCGGAACCCGATCGCCGCCGAGGCGGCGAGGATGCCCGCGTTCCCGCTCGACCCTCCCGTGCGGATCGTCGCGACCCCGTCGCCGAGGAGCGCCCGCACGGAGGCGGCCTTCACCGCGGTGGCGAGCCCACGCGACCGGTGCGCCGGGTGCACGACCGTGAAGTCGACCTCCGCGCGTCGACCGTCCGCATCGAGGTCGACGACGGTGAGCGCCACCAGGCTCCCGTCCGCGTCGACCGCCCCGAACGCCCGCCGCGCGGCCGAGGGCACCCGCGCGGTGCCGGCCGTCAACGGCACGTGCTGCGTGGCGGGTCCTCCCGGGTAGTCGTCGAGCGTGGCCGCGTCGAGGGCGAGCATGGCCGCCTGGTCGTCCGGCCCGAGCTCCCGCACGGACACGATGCCCGCGACCCGCTCCACCGCCGACCGCAGCCGCACCGGATCGGCGTCGTCGCCGTGGAGGACCGCGCCGAAGGAGCGAGCGGTGACCACCCACCCCTCGGCCCGCAGCGCGTCGGCGCGCGCATCGTTTGCGGGGACGACGACGGGCTCCTGCGGCATCTCCCGAGCCTGCCACGCGGCGTGCACCTCGGCACGGGAGGTGGTGGCGACGGCGATGCGTACGGTGGGGTCATGCCCGCCGCACGCTCCGTCCGCATCGTCGGCGACGTCGTCCTCCGCCCCGCGAAGCCGTGGACGCCGACGGTCCACGCGCTCCTGCAGCACCTGCATGCGGAGGGGCTGCCCGTCCCGGAGCCCCTCGGCATCGACGGCGGCGTCGAGCGCGTGCGCCTCGTCCCCGGCGACGGCGGCGAGGACGCCTGGGCGCACCAGACCACCACCCGCTCCGTCGCGTCCGCGGGGCGGCTCCTGCGCCGGATCCACGACGCCACCCGCGGGTGGGATCCGCCGCCGCACGCCGTCTGGTCCGTGCCGCCCGAAGGCGGTGACGTGATCTGCCACGGCGATCCCCAGCCCGGCAACATGTCCTGGCGCGACGGCGTCGCGGTCGGCCTCTTCGACTGGGACGCCGCCCGCCCGGCCCCGCCCCTCAGCGACGTCGCCTCCGCGCTCGAGTGGCTGACCCCGTTCAGCACCGATCCCGCCGGGCTGCACGTGCGAGGCCTGACCGCCGACGTCGACCGGCGCTCCCGCATCGACGCGCTCCTCGACGGCTACGGCTGGGACGGCCCCCTCGCCGTCGTCGACGCTGTCCTCGCGCGACAGCAGCGCGCCACCGACGAGGTGGTGCACCTCGGCGCCCGGGGCCACGAACCGCACGCGACCTGGGTCGCCGAGGGCTGGCCCGCCCGCTGGGCGTCGAAGCTCCGCGACACCGAGTCGCTGCGCTCCGCCGTGGGGTGACGGCGCGGCCCCGCCTTCTGGGGCGAGGCGCAGCGCGAGGGGCGGTGGGAGACTCAGCAGGTGCCTGCCCGGGCACCACCCGGATCCGAGCTCTCAGGAGCCCCATGGATGACGACGTCCAGCTGATCAGCGACGGAGACGGCCTCGCCGTCATCGGCGAACCGACCGCCGTCGAGCGCTTCCTCGCGACGAACGACCTGCCGAAGGGGCGTGACCTCGGCCTCGAGCGGTTGCGGCCCGCCGCAGGGATGGCGGCGGCCGCCGCGCAGGCCGGCTCGGTGATCGCGGAGAACCACGGGCGCTGGGTCAAGCTCTCCGAGAGGTCGGTGAAGCTGATGCAGGAGAACGCCGGACTCGTGAAGAGCACCAAGTCCGGACTCGACCTCGGTGTCATCCGCGGGCAAGGGGGCCGATTCGTCGACGTCGTCGAGTTCGCGGCCGGGCCGGGCAGGTTCCTGGCGAATCCGGCCTTCCTCGCCGGCGCCGCCGGCATCATGGCGCAGCTCGCGATGGAGCAGGCCATGGACGAGATCAGCGACTACCTCGCCGTCATCGACGCCAAGGTCGACGACATCCTCCGCGGCCAGAAGGACGCAGTCCTCGCCGACATGATCGGCGTGGAGATCGTCCTCGACGAGGCGACGCTGATCCGCCAGCGCGTCGGCCGCGTCTCCGACATCACCTGGTCGAAGGCGCAGGGCACGACGCAGACGCTCGCGCGCACCCAGGGCTATGCCCTCCGCCAGCTCGACGCACTCGCCGAGAAGATGGAGCGCACCACCAAGGTCGATGATCTCGTGAGGACCACGAAGGATGCCGAGAGCACCGTGCGCGAGTGGCTCGCCGTGCTCGCGCGTTGCTTCCAGCTCCAGGACGCAGTTGCCGTGCTCGAGCTCGATCGCGTCCTCGACGCGTCGCCGGAGGAGATCGACGAGCACCGCCTCGGCCTCCGCACGGCTCGGGAGAACCGGTTGGCCGTCATCGGCAGGACGACCGACCGCCTGCTGGAGCGCATGGACGCGGCTGCCGGCACCGCGAACGCGAAGGTGCTGCTCAACCCGTTCGACTCGCGGGCCGTCGTGGGATCCAGCAACCGCGTCGCCACCGGAGTCGTGCAGTTCAACGGCCTCCTCGGGGTCGCCGACGAGCGCGCGTCGCTGGAGGCGCGTCCGTGGCTGGCCGCGGTGGGCGACACCTGGGACTCGGCCCGCGACCAGGGCGCCGAGGGTGTCGATGCGGCCCGCCGCATGGGCATGGCGGCCTTCGGCCGGGGACGCGCGGCGGCCGACGGACTGTCGCTGAAGCTCGCGGCCGGTGCCTTGCGTCGCCGTCGAAAGGACGAGGACCAGCACCAGGACGGGATCGGACCCGCGCCCGACCGCGAGGCCTGACGCCCCTCACCCCGCGACCGCCATCCCCTCGCGCCGCACCGCGTCGCGCAGCAGCGCCTCCACGTCGTCGACGGCCCGCAGGAGGTCCGCCGGCTCGCTCCCCATGCGGGCGACGACGGCGTCGACGCCGCGGAGGCCCGCGCGGGTCAGCAGCTGCTTCTCGTTGGTGATCCACTCGCCGCGGTGGGCGAGGACCGCGTGCGCCGCCATGCTCGCCGCCTCCGCCAGCAGCCCGGCGCACTGGGCGACGCGGCCGTGGCGCGCGTGGCCCTCCCGTGCGTAGTGCAGCGTCATGGCCGCGTCCCCCCACCACACGCCGGGTGCGGCCTCGCGGAGCGCCGGCGGGTACCCCCACGACGGCACCTCCCCGCGGAGGGCGCGGTTCACGCCCACCTCGGCCAGCAGGATCGTGCTCGGCAGGCCCGCCGGGTGGAAGAGCAGCCGCTCGACGGCGAAGCGCCCGGCCACCGCCTCCTCGTGCATCGCCTCGATGGCGTCGAGGTCGCGGTAGTGGACGTCGACCGTGCGGCCGTCCACGTGCAGCGCGCCGCCGCCGTCGAAGATCCGGCCCAGCCGCCGCGCGGGCTGAGGACCCCGGGCCAGCCGAGCGCGCGGAGGCCGTCGGGGTCGAACGACCCGCGGTAGTAGACCGCCACGTCCCAGTCGCTGTCGGGCCGCTGCACCCCCTGGGCACGGGATCCGCCGAGCGCCACGCCCCGCACGCCGGGGACGCCGTGCAGCGCGTCGGCGACGTGCTCCAGGAACGCGTCGTCGTCGAGCCCGAGGACGGGACCGGGCCCGGGGACCGCCGTCATGCCCGCCCCGCCACGCTCCGCCATGCGGCGATGCCGCCGCGCAGGCTCACGGCGTCGCGGCCCGCCTCGCGAAGCGCCGCCGCGGCCGCCCGCGAGCGGACGCCGGAGGCGCAGTAGACGACGACCCGGTCGGCGACGCCGCCGGGCACGGCGCCCGGGTCCACCGTCACGATGCGCACCGGCACCGCCACGTGACCCGGGATGGAGTCGACGAGCCGCTCGTCGGGCTCCCGCACGTCGAGGAGCACGACGGGCTCGTCGGAGGCGAGGATGCGCTCCACCTCCTCCGCGTCGAGCTCGGTGCCGTCGGTGGCGGCGCCCACGCCGCAGAACAGGTCGTAGTCGGCGAGCGCGGTGACCCGCTGGCGACCCTTCGCGCGCTTCACGCCGATGGTGCGGCTGGTGCCGGCGAGCGCGTCGAGCACCACGACCCGGCCGAGGAGCGGCTGGCCCGCGCCCGTGACGAGCTTGATGACCTCGGTCGCCATGAGGGAGCCGACCGTGCCGCAGACCGCGCCGAACACGCCCGCCTCCTCGCAGGAGAGCACGGCGCCGTCGGCGGGCGGGTCGGGGAAGACGTCGCGGTAGTCGATGCCGCGGCCGTCGGGCGCGGCATCCCAGAAGACGGTGACCTGGGCGTCGAAGCGGTACACCGATCCCCACACGCACGGGATCCCCACGAGGGCCGCGGCGTCGCTGATGAGGTACCGCGTGGCGAAGTTGTCGGTGGCGTCGACGACCACGTCGTAGCCGCTGAGGATCCGGATCGCGTTGTCGACCGTCAGCCGCTCCGCGTGCTCCACGACTTCGATCCCGGGGTCGGTCCGGTGCACCGAATCCGCCGCTGACGTGGTCTTCGGTCGACCGATGTCGGGAGTGCCGTGGATGGTCTGGCGCTGCAGGTTCGAGAGGTCCACAGCATCGTCGTCTACTATCCCGAGGGTCCCGATCCCCGCGGCGGCCAGGTACTGCAGCACCGGGGAACCCAGGCCGCCCGCGCCGATCACGAGCACGCGCGCGCGGTCGATGCGGGACTGACCCCCCATCCCGATGCCGGGAAGGGCGAGGTGCCGGGAGTGGCGTTCGCGCCGCTCGTGCGCATCCTGCCCGGAGCCATGACCATCACGGCCCCGCCCCCCGGGGTGCGTGCCGTCCAGATCGACGAGCGGCAGAGACGACCCCATGACAGACCTCCGTACGGACGGCGGACGCGGACCCGCGTCGACCGGATCCAGCGTACGACGGCCCGCCGACGGGACCCGCGGCGGCCGTCCCTCCGGCCCCCTCGGCCGCTTCCACCACCGCCGCTGGGGCGACGCCTGGCTCATCGGCCTGTTCGGGTTCCTCCTCGCGCTCCCCCTCGCCGGGCAGCCGTCCGTCTGGTACGACGAGGCCGCCACGGTCATCTCGGCCACGCGCGACTGGGACGACCTCCTCCGCATGCTCGGCACGGTCGACGCCGTCCACGGCCTCTACTACGCCGTCATGAAGGTGTGGTTCGACCTGGTCGGGTACTCGCCGACCTCGCTCCGCCTCCCGAGCGCGGCCTTCATCGGCCTCGCCGCGGCGGGCGTGGTGCTCCTGACCCGCACCGTCTCCACGCGCGCCACGGGCGTCGTCGCGGGCATCGTCTTCGTCGTCATCCCGCGCTCGGCGTGGATGGGCACCGAGGGCCGCTCGTTCGCGCTCGGCACCCTCATCGCCGTGGCCCTCACGGTGGTGCTCGTGCTGGCGGCCCGCCGCGCCGGGTCGCCGTGGCAGCTGCAGGCCCGGTGGTGGGCGCTCTACGGGCTCATCGCGTGGTTCGGCGCGTCGACCTTCATCTACCTGGCGCTGCTGGTGGGCGCGCACGGCGCCGTCATCCTGTGGGCCGTCGCCTCGGCCCGCGTCGGCCGACGCACCGTGCGTCCCATGATCGTGTCGCTCCTCGGCTGGGGCGTCTCCTCCATCGTCGCCGGGCTCCTCTCGCTGCCGCTCGTCGGCGTGGTCACCGCGCAGTCGGGCCAGGTCGGGTGGATCAAGCCGATCGGCCCGCGGACGCCCAGCCAGGTGGTGCTCACGCAGCTGTTCCCGGAGAACGCGGCCTTCGCGGCGGTCGCCTGGGTGCTGGCGCTCGTCGGGCTCGCGATGCTGGTGCGGCGGGGCGTCCGCCTGGTGCGCGCGCGGCGCCGGTCGACCGCGGAGCCCGTGGGCGAGATCGCGGCCTTCGAGTCCGCGTACCTGCACGCCGGCTGGTCGCCGACGCTGCTGCAGCTCGCGGTCGTGTGGTTCGCGGTGCCCACGATCCTGCTCGTGTACGCCTCGACGCTCACGTCGCCGCTGTACTCGCCGCGGTACCTCTCCTACACGGCGCCGGCCATGGCCATGCTCGTCGCGGTGGGCATCCTGGCGCTGCGCTGGCGGCCCGCCGTCGCCATCGTCACCGCGGGGCTCGTGGCCCTGTCGCTCGTGCAGGTCGCCCACGACCGCGGCACCACGCGGAAGGCCGACGCCGACTGGGCGGGCATCTCCCGCATCGTCACGGAGGAGCGCGCCACGGAGGCGCCCGGCACCGAGGAGGCCGTGATCTTCGGACCCGTGCGGCGCCACCCGAAGGCGACCTCGCGCATCGTCGCCTACTCCTACTCCGACGCCTTCCGCGGGATGGACGACATCCTCCTGCGCACGCCGCCCGGCGACACGGACGGCCTCTGGGAGGAGTCGTACCCGCTCGCCGACCGCGTCGACGAGGTCGAGGGCGCCGACGTCGTGTGGCTCGTCACGAGCGACCGGCAGGACATCCGGCCCGAGGTCGCGGAGGCGCTGACCCCGCGCGGCTTCGTGCGCACCGACGACTGGCACGTGAAGAACGCGAACGTCGAGCGCTACGAGCGGGTCGACGCGGGCTGACCTCAGGCTCGGGGGTGCCACTCCCCGATCGCCGCGACGACCTCGTCGAGGTGGGACTCGAGCAGGAAGTGCCCGCCGTCGAGGAGGTCGATGCGCGCGTGCGGTGCGTCGCGGCGGAAGGCCTCGGCGCCCGCCGCGGCGAAGATCTCGTCGTTCCGGCCCCAGACGGCGAGCAGCGGCACCCGCGACGCGCGGAGCCAGGCGTGCACCGCCGGGTACAGCTCGCGGTTGTTCGCGTAGTCGCGGAAGAGCGCCAGCTGCACGTCGTCCTGCCCGGGGCGGGCGAGGAGCGCGAGGTCGTGCTCCCACGCGTCGGGGTCGACCGCGGACGGATCCGGCACGCCGTGCGTGTACTGCCATTCGACCGCGTCGCGCCCGAGGGCGGGCCGGAGGGCGTCGCGCGTGGCGTCGGTGCGCTCGGCGGCGTCGGCCCAGATCGGGTCCCAGAACGAGGGCACGAAGCCCTCCTCGTAGGCGTTGCCGTTCTGCGTCACGACGCCCGTGACCGCATGCGGGTCGGCGAGCGCCAGGCGCCAGCCGACGGGGGCGCCGTAGTCCTGCACGTAGATCGCGTAGCGGGACACCCCGATGGTCGCGAGGAAGCGGCGGGTCACGTCGGCGAGCGCGGCGAAGGTGTAGTCGAAGTCCTCGACGGACGGGGCGGACGAGCGCCCGAAGCCGACGAGGTCCGGCGCGATGACCCGGAAGCGGTCCGCGAGCGCGGGGATCAGGTGGCGGAACATGTGCGAGCTCGACGGGTAGCCGTGCAGCAGGAGGAGCACGGGCGCCTCGGCGGGCCCGGCCTCGCGCCAGAAGACGTCGAGTCCGTCGACGGAGGCGGTGCGGTGGTGGACCGTGGTCATGGATAACCCCTTTGGCTTGTTTTGGTGGTTAGTCGGACGGTAGCATGGATCCGAGGCGCCACCGGGGCGCGGGGATCGAGGTGCAGTGGACCGCGACGAGGAGCTGCTGCTGGCGCTGCTGAACAGCGCGCCGGTGGTCGACGGCCGGCCCGAGGACCGCCTCGACGGCGCATCCGGCCGCCGGCTCGCCCGCGACTGGGGCGGCACCGGCACCGCGGCAGAGCTCGCCCGCCTCCGCCGCGCACGCGATGCGATCCAGGCCGTCGTCCGCGGGGCCGACACGGCGCCCGCCGCCGTCGCGGATCTCACGGCCGTGGTCGACGGCGCCGTGCGCACGCCGCGCGTCACCGCCGACGGCGTCGCCTGGGAGCTGCGCGTGCCGCCCGACGACCGCCTGCCGGTGGACGCCGTGCTCGCCTGGTCGAGCGTCACAGCCCGGCTGCCCGGCCGCCTGCGCCCGTGCGCCAACGACGAGTGCGCGCTGTTCCTCGTGGACCACAGCCGCCCCGGCACCGCGAGGTGGTGCTCCATGGCGACCTGCGGCAACCGGATGAAGGCCCGCGCCCACGCCCGCCGATCGCGCTGACCGCGGCGACGTGCCCCTCAGCCGTCCGTCGGGGCCGGGGCCTCGGGCGCCCGGACCGGGCGCGGACGCAGCTCGCTGACGACCGTGCCCGCGACGATGAGCGCCGCGCCGAGGATCGCGAGCGCGGGCAGCCGCTCTCCCGCGACCCGGCCGATGACGCCCGCCCACACTGGCTCGGCCGAGTAGATGATCGTCGCCCGTGTGGGCGACACGGAGCGCTGGGCCCAGTTCATCGTGAGCTGGATGAGGCAGCTGCTCGCCCCGAGCGCGACCGCCGCCACGAGCCACACCCCCGAGAACGCCGGCACCGCCTCCCCCGCCAGCGGCATGCACGCGAGCGACAGGGCACCCGCGACGAGCAGCTGCACGACGGTCACCCGCCCGACGTCGACGCGGCCCGCGAACAGGCCGATGAGGATGATCTCGGCCGCGATCGGCAGCGTGCTCACGAGCGTCGCTACCTCCCCCGGGCCCAGCGCGACGCCCTCCTGCGGTCCGGCGACCAGCAGCAGCCCGACGAAGGCGAGCGCCACGCCCACCAGGGCGGGCGCGCTCGGCCGCTTCCGGAAGGCGGCCCACTGCAGGAGCGGCACCAGCGGCACGTACAGCGCGGTGATGAAGGCGCAGGTGCTGCTCGGGATGCTCTGCAGCCCGTAGGTCTGCAGGCCGTAGCCGAGGAGGATCATGACCCCGATGGCCGCGCCGGCGCCCAGGTCGATCCGCCGCATCCCGCGGAGCGCCCGGCGGAAGACGACCGCGCTGATCAGCCCCGCCACGAGGAAGCGGAGCCCCACGAAGAACAGCGGCCCGCTGTGCTCCATCGCCACGTGCACGGCGAGGAACGTGGCACCCCAGATCGCGGTGATGCCGACGAGCGCCCACTCGGGGCGGGACGGCCGGACGGCGCGGGGCAGACGGACGGCGCGAGGCAGACGGACGGCGCGAGGCAGACGGACGGCGCGGGGCAGCGGGGTGCGCACGGGGTGGAGCGCGCCGGGTCAGCCGGTGATGATGCGGGCGCCGTGCACGGGCCCGGTGGCCCGGATGACCGTGAGGCGGGCGGCGCTCAGCGCGATCTGCAGCTCGAGCGCGCTGTCGAGGTCGGCCGCGAGGAAGGCGACCGTGGGACCGGATCCGGAGACGATCCCCGCGAGCGCGCCGTTCTCCTCGCCGAGCTGCAGCACCTCGCCGAGACCCGGAGCGAGGTGCAGGGCGGGAGCCTGGAGGTCGTTGTGGAGGACCTCGGCGAGCATGTGCGGATCCCCCGCCCGGAGCGCCTGCAGCACCCCGGAGTCGACCTGCGGGATCTGCTGCGCGGGGAAGATGTCCTGCGCGTGCCGCTCGCGGTGCTTGTCGAGCTCGCCGTACACGTCGGGCGTGGCGACGCCGAACTCCGCGATGGCGAGCACCCACTGGAAGGTGCCCTTGGCGAGCGCCGGGCTCAGCCGGTCGCCGCGGCCCGTGCCGATGGCGGTGCCGCCCGCGAGCGCGAACGGCACGTCCGCGCCGAGCTCCGCGCCGAGGGCGAGCAGCTGGTCGCGGGTGCGCTCGGTGCCCCAGAGGGCGTCGCAGGCGAGGAGGGTGGCCGCGGCGTCCGCGGATCCGCCGCCCATGCCGCCCGCGATGGGCACGTGCTTCTCGATGCGCAGGTGCACGCCGCCGCGGTAGCCCGTGCTGCGGGCGAGGAGGCGGGCGGCGCGGATGGCGAGGTTGTCGGCCCCGACGGTGAGGTGCGACGTGTCGATGGACCCCGCCGAACTCGACGGAGAAGCCGTCGGAGCGGGTGGCGTACACGTCCTCGTACAGGCTCACGGCCTGGTAGGCGGTGGCGACGTCGTGGTACCCGTCCTCCTGGAGGGCGCCCACCGTCAGCGACACGTTGATCTTGCCCGGGGCCCGCGCGTGCACCACGTCGGAGGTGGTGGCCGCGGAGGTCATGTGCTCCAACCTAGCGGAGGCTGGGAGCCCGTCCGTCACCGTCGCGATCGGCCCAGGCGCGGGCCACGCGGAGGTAGTCGTGGACGCTCAGCTCCTCGCCCCGCGAAGTGGGGGCCACCCCCTCCGGCGACGAGCAGCGCGGACGCCGCCTCGCTGCCGCCGAGCAGCTCCGCGAGGGCCTGGCGGAGCATCTTGCGGCGCTGCTGGAAGGCCGCGTCGACGATCCGGAACGTGCGCTTCCGCAGCTCCTCCGAGGCGAAGGCCTCCGCGTGCCGCCCGAAGGCGACGAGCACGGAGTCGACGTTGGGGACGGGCCAGAACACCTGGCGGCTGACGTTGCCGGCCGTGCGCCAGGCGCCGTACCAGGCGGCCTTGACGCTCGGGGACCCGTAGACCTTCGAGCCGGGGGCCGCGGCGATGCGGTGCCCGACCTCGGCCTGCACCATAACCACGCCCGTGCGGATCGACGGGAAGTGCTCGAGCAGGTGCAGGAGCACCGGGACCGAGACGTTGTACGGGAGGTTCGCGACGAGCGCGGTGGGATCGCCGGGCAGCTCCGCGACGCGGAGCGCGTCCTCGTGCACGACCGTGAGGCGCGCCTCCGGCTGGTACAGGCTCACGGTGAGGGGCAGCTGCTCCGCCAGACGGCCGTCGATCTCGACCGCGACGACGCTCGCGCCGGTCTCGAGGAGGCCGAGCGTGAGGGATCCGAGGCCCGGCCCCACCTCCACCACGTGCGTGCCGGCCTCGACGCCCGCGACCCGGACGATGCGGCGCACGGTGTTCGCGTCGATGACGAAGTTCTGCCCGAGCTTCTTGGTGGGCGCGACGCCGAGGAGCTCGGCGAGGTCGCGGATCTCGGCCGGTCCGAGGAGCGTGGCGCCGGCGGCCGCGGGCGTGGCGGGCAGCGCCGCACCGGGGCCCGAGTCGTCGGTCACGCGCGGCCCGCCGGGTCGATCTCGGCGGGGTCCTTCGCGGGCGACGTGACGGGCTCGTCGTCCCAGCGGCCGTAGACGAGCTCGGTGTTGGAGGAGATCTGCGCGGCGAGCATCGACACGTCGGTGCCGAGGTGCGCGGCCATCGCCCGCAGCGTGTGCGGGATGAGGTACGGCGCGTTCGGGCGGCCGCGGAACGGCACGGGCGTGAGGAACGGCGCGTCCGTCTCCACGAGCAGCAATGAGCGGGGCGCGAAAGGCCAGCGCCTCGCGCAGGTCGTGCGCGTTCTTGAAGGTGACCGTGCCGGAGAACGACATGTACCAGCCGTTCTCGGCGCAGATGCGGGCGAGGTCCTCGTCGCCGGAGAAGCAGTGGAACACGGTGCGCTCGGGGGCGCCGACGCGCAGCAGCGTCTCGACGACCTCGTCGTGCGCGTCGCGGTCGTGGATCTGCAGGGCGATGCCCCGCTGCTTCGCGATCTCGATGTGCGCCTCGAACGAGCGCATCTGGGCGGCGCGGCCCTCCTCGCCCGTGCGGAAGAAGTCGAGCCCGGTCTCGCCCACGGCGCGCACGCGCGGCCGCCCGGCCAGCTCGTGGATCTCGGCCAGCGCATCATCGAGCGTGCCCGCCTCGTCGTACGCGGGCGCCTCGTTGGGGTGGATGGCGACGGCCGCGAGCATGCGCGGCTCGTGGGCCGCGGTCTCCGCGGACCAGCGGGAGGTCTCCAGGTCGCCGCCGACCTGGATCACCCCGCGGACGCCGACCGAGCTCGCCCGGTCGAGGTGCTCGGTGAAGTCGATGGGCGACTCGCCGTCCGCGATCTCGAGGTGCGTGTGGTTGTCGTAGACCGGGACCGTGAGCGCCTCGGGCAGCGGCGGATACGTGAGATCGCGCGTCTGGCCGTGGACCGCGGTGGTGTCGCGCTGGCGCACGTAGTTCGAATCGGACATCCCGCCCACTCTACCGAGGGGAGGATGCCGCACCCCGTGGGGCGCGGCTGCCCCGGTCACGCCGTGGGGGTGGTCGGCTCCTGCTCGATGCGCGGGAACAGCGGGGCCTCGAGCGGCGTGACGACGCCGGATCCGGTCCACTCGTCCGCCAGGTCGATGCGCTGCTGGCCGACGGTGCCGTCGCCGCCGAGCGCCGTCCAGAGCTTCGCGGTGGCGCCGGGCAGCACGGGCGCGAGGAGCACGGCGAGCGTGCCGAGCCCGCGGACCGCGGTGTGCAGGACGGTCTCGAGGCGCGCGCGGTCCTCGTCCTTCTTGGCGAGCGCCCACGGCTCCTGGCTCGTGATGTAGCCGTTGAGCTCGTCGACCAGGGTCCACACGGCGGCGAGCGCCTCGTGGATGGCGAGCCGCTCGATGGCGTCGTCGGCCGTGGAGGCGGCGGCGCGCGCGACGGACAGCACGCGCTCGTCCGCCTCGGTGGTCGCATGCGCCTCAGGCACGCGGCCGTCGAAGTAGCGGCCGACCATGGCGATCACGCGGGAGGAGAGGTTGCCGAAGCCGTTGGCGAGCTCGGCCTGGTAGCGGGCGCTGAGGTCCTCCCAGCTGAACGAGCCGTCCTGGCCGAAGGCGAAGGCGCGCATGAAGTAGTAGCGGAACGCGTCGATGCCGAAGGTGTCGGTGATGGTCTGCGGCACGATGCCCGTGAGCTTCGACTTCGACATCTTCTCGCCGCCGACGAGCAGCCAGCCGTGGCCGAAGACGCGCCGCGGCGGCTCCTCCCCGAGGGCCATGAGCATGGCCGGCCAGATGACCGCGTGGAAGCGGAGGATGTCCTTGCCGACGAGGTGCGTGGCGGGCCAGCGGCGCTGGAAGCGCTCGTCGTCGACGCCGTAGCCGATGGCCGTGACGTAGTTCATGAGCGCCTCGAACCACACGTACACGACGTGGCTCTCGTCCCACGGGATGGGGATGCCCCAGTCGAAGCTGGAGCGCGAGATGGAGAGGTCCTCGAGGCCCCGGCGCACGAACGACAGGATCTCGTTGCGGGCGCTCTCGGGCTGGATGAAGTCGGGGCGCTCCTCGTAGTACGCGAGGAGCCGCTCGCCGAAGTCGCTCATGCGGAAGAAGTAGTTCTTCTCCTCCAGCAGCTCCACCGGCTTGGAGTGGATGGCGCAGACGAGCTGCCCCTCGAACGGACCGGTGCCCTCGAGGAGGTCGGAGGGCTGCTTGTACTCCTCGCAGCCGACGCAGTAGTAGCCCTTGTACTCGCCCGTGTAGATGAACCCGGCGTCGTGGAGGCGCTGCAGGAAGATCGTGACGCTCTCCTCGTGGCGGGCGTCCGTGGTGCGGATGAAGTCGTCGTTGGAGATGTCCACGGCCTCGAGCAGCGGCTGCCAGCTCTCGGTGACGAGGCGGTCTGCCCACGCCTGCGGGGTCGTGTCGTGCGCGGTGGCCGTGCGGAGGATCTTCTGCCCGTGCTCGTCGGTGCCGGTGAGGAACCAGGTGTCGTCGCCGCGCTGGCGGTGCCAGCGGGCGAGCACGTCGGCGGCGACCTCCGTGTACGCGTGCCCGATGTGCGGGACGTCGTTCACGTAGAAGATCGGCGTGGTGATGTAGAAGGGCTCGCCGCGGGACATGGGCTCCATCCTAACGATCGGCGGGAGCGGCCCCGGCCGCGTGGCGGGGTCGCGGCCGACGGGTGAGGAGTACCCGCGGCACCGGCGAGGACCGCGTCGACGGCACTCGTCCGGTCCCCCCGGCTGCCGCGTGGATCCGGAGGACGGGGTGGCCGGCGCACGGAGAGGGTGCGACGGGGAGCCCGCCGCACCCCCTCGGCCGTCACTTCCCCGAGCGCCTCACGGTGATCCGGTAGAACAGGGCGACACCGAATACGAGCAGACCGTACGCGACGATCGCCCATGCCGATCGGATGAGGGAGAAGCAGATGACGCCCAATACGAACGCGGTCGTCGCTGCGGCCCACGGGGAGACACGATCTCGATCCACGGTCGGTTCCACTCCCATCTCAGAGGAACGTGCTGAGGCACCCGAATGCCCCAGCGGCGAGGTACTTGCGTGCGATCGCGGTTGCGAGCCCCTCGCCGACTCCTTCGCCGATGAACAGGCCCGCGACGGCGATTCCCGACGCAGCCAAGCACCGCAATCCCTCGCGAGAGATGTTCCCCTGTTCGGCGAGGAACTGGCAAGACTCGAAGCTGTGACCGTAGTGGCACTTGGCATACGCCAAGTCCGACGCCGTGTCCTGGGCTCGAGCAGATTCAGCGGGAAGCACAGTGACTGCCGCGCCACTGATCAGCGCGCCGGTGAGCGCGAGTCCGAGCAGCGCGAATCTGATTTCTTTCCTCGATCTTCCTTCTCGTTGTCGGTGCCGAGTCGGAAGAGTAGCCACCGGCCGGCGTACGCATGGCGATTCGTCCACGGGCGACACGTGGGTCATGGTCGACGCCGCCGCCGCCGGGGATCGGAGGGGACGGCGGGACGGGGCCGATCAGGAGGACTCCACGCCTCCACGGCTACGTCTGGATGCAGGGACGTCCGGTAGGGCCCGCTCCGTCGCGAAGGGACGACGGCCGAAGAGGAGGGTCGAGGTCGAGGGCTGAGCGGGACGCGTGCTGCGCGGACACCGACCACGCGCACGGCCACCAGCACCAGCACCAGCACCAGCACCAGCACGCGACACCCTGGGACGTGGCGGGCGCGTCTCGCCGTCCGGCTCACGTGGAAGAGGACGACGATGCACGGCGACGGCCCCTCGGTCGCCGAGGAGCACCTGCCTCCCGTTCAGGAGAGGTGGCGCTCGGCGGGACCGTCGTACTCGGACAGCGGGCGGATCAGCGAGTTCGCGGCGCGCTGCTCCACGACGTGGGCCGTCCAGCCGACCACGCGCGCGGCCACGAACAGGGGCGTGAAGGCGCGCGTCTCGAAGCCGAGGAGCGCGTACGCGGGGCCCGACGGGTAGTCGAGGTTCGGCAGGATCCCGGTGCGCTCGGCCATGCCGCGCTCGAGCGCGTCGTACAGCTCCATCGTGCGGGTCGCGGACTCCCCCGCCGCACCGCCCGCCTGCACGCGCACGGCGACGAGCTCGTCGAGCGCGTCCTTCATGGTGGGCACGCGCGAGTCGCCCGCGCGGTACACGCGGTGGCCGAAGCCCATGACCTTGCGCTTCGCGGCGAGCGCCTCGTCGAGCCAGGCCTCCACGCGGGACGCGTCGCCGATCTCCTCCAGCGTCTCGAGGACGGCCTCGTTGGCGCCGCCGTGCAGGGGGCCCTTCAGCGCGCCGATCGCGCCCGTGACCGCGGAGTGCAGGTCGGCCAGGGTCGACGTGATGACGCGCGCGGTGAACGTGGAGGCGTTGAACGAGTGCTCGGCGTAGAGGATCAGCGAGACCTCGAGCGCGCGCGCGTCGGCCTCCGTCGGCCGCTCACCGTGCACCATGAGCAGCAGGTTCTCGGCGAGGCCGAGGTCGTCGCGGGGCCGACCGGCTCGAGGCCCTGGCGGCGCCGCTGGTCGTGGGCGATGAGCACCGGGATCTGGGCGAGGAGCCGCACGGAGCGCTCGAGGTCGGCGTCGGCGGAGTGGTCATCGGGCGTCGCATCGGCCGCGCCGATCGCGCTGACCGCGGTGCGGAGCACGTCCATGGGGTGCGCGTCGACGGGCAGCGCGTCGACGATGCGGAGCACGGCGTCGTCGGGCTGGCGCTCGGCGCGCTCCTGCGCCTCGAAGTGCGCGAGCTCCTCGTCGGTGGGCAGCTCGCCGTGCCAGAGGAGGTAGGCGACCTGCTCGAAGGAGCAGGAGGCGGCGAGCTCCTGCACCGGGTACCCGCGGTAGAGGAGGGAGTTGGTGGCCGGCTCGACCTTGCTGATCGCGGTGGTGTCGACGACGACCCCGGCGAGTCCCTTGCGGATGTCGGCCATGGTGCTCCTTCGCGGCATGCCGCACCGCTGACGGGGCGGATCGGGTCGCCCTCGGGTGCGCTCGTCACTGTATCGGGGCGGGCCTCCCCGGGCGAGGGGTGACGGCCGCCTGCGGTGCCGGTCGCGCCGCTGCCGGCTCGGTAGCCTTCCGTCAGGCCCTTCCCGAGGCGCCGACCGCGCAGCCGCGCCGACCCGTGAGGACGCCATGCCCGAGAGCACCGACCACGCCGATCCCGCCGACCACGCCGACGCCCCGGCGCACTACGACGTCGCCGTGATCGGCGGGGCCCGCCGGCACCGCCGCGGCCCTCCGCGCCGCCGAGCTCGGCGCGTCCGTCGTGGTGCTGGAGGCCGGCCGCGTCGGCGGCACCTGCGTCAACACGGGGTGCGTGCCCACGCGCGTGCTCGCGAAGACCGCGCGGCTCGTGCGCGAGGTGCGCTCCGCGGGTGAGAGCGGGATCGGCGTGGGCACGCCTGTGCCGCACTGGCCCTCGATCGTCGCGCGCGTGCACGAGCAGGTCGACCGGGTGCGCTCGCTCAAGCGCGAGGCCGAGCGGTTCCAGGAGGCGGGCGTGACGCTGGTGCACGAGGGCCGGGCGCGCTTCGTCGACGACCGCACGCTCGTGCTCGACAGCGGGCGGCGCGTCACCGCGGCATCCGTGATCGTGTGCGTCGGCGGCCACTCGCGCCGCCTGCCCGTGCCGGGCGCGGAGCTCGCGACCGTGCCCGAGGACGTGCTCGCGCTGCCGGAGATCCCCCGCCGCCTCGCCGTCATCGGGGCCGGCAACACGGGCGCGCAGCTCGTCACCGTCTTCCGCTCGTTCGGGTCCGAGGTCACGCTGCTCGACGTCGCGCCGCGCCTGCTCACCGCCTCGGACGCGGCGATCTCCGAGGCCGTGTCCGACGCGTTCCGTGCGCAGGGCGTGCGCGTGCACGTGGGCATCGACACGGTGACGGGCATCACGCGCTCGGCCGACGGATCCCTCACGCTGCTCTGGCGCGCGGGCGACCGGCCGCAGTCCTCCAGCTTCGACGCTGTGATCATGGCCACCGGCTGGCCGGCCGACGTCGAGGACCTGGGGCTCGACGCCGCCGGCGTCGAGGTCACCCGGTCCGCGATCCCGGTGGACCGGTACCTGCGCACGCGCGTGCCGCACATCCTCGCGGTGGGCGACGCGAACGGGAAGGACATGCTCGTGCAGGCCGCGCAGTCCGAGGGCGAGGCGGCGGCCGAGAACGCGGTGCTGGGCGTCAACCGGCGCATCCCGCTGCAGCTGCTCCCGGCGGGCGGGTTCACCGACCCCGACTACGCGGGAGTCGGGCTCACGGAGGCGGAGGCGCGCGATCGCGACGGCGCGTGCGTCGTCGCCCGGGTGCCGTTCTCGGAGGTCGACCGCGCCGTCATCGACGACCGCGAGGCCGGCTTCCTGCTCCTCATCGCCGACCGGCGCCGCGAGCTGATCCTCGGCGCGCACGCCGTGGGCGAGAACGCCGTCGAGGTGATCCAGTCGGTGACGACCGCGATGGCGGCCGGCGTCGACGTGGCCACGCTCGCGCACGTGCGGTTCCGCGTACCCGACGTACAGCGCGATCATCGGGATCGCGGCCCGGCGGCTGCTGCAGGAGGACGACCGGGCGGGCGAGCTCGACTGAGGACGCACCCGGGCGGGCGTGGTCGGATGGACGCATGACCGCGCTGATCGTCACGGCCCATCCCGATCCCGACTCCCTCACCCACCACGTCGCCCGCCGGCTGGAGGTCGCGCTCGGCGCGTCCGACGGTGCCGACGCATCCGGCGTCACGACCGCGCACCTCGCGCAGGAGGGCTTCGACCCGGTCTTCGGCATGGCCGACCGGCGCGCGTACGCCGGCGACTCCCCCGCGCCCGCGGACGTCCTCGCGGAGCAGGCGCGGCTCGGCGCCGTGGATCACGTCGTGTTCGTCTTCCCCGTGTGGTGGTGGTCGATGCCCGCGCTGCTGAAGGGCTGGATCGACCGCACCTTCATCGCCGGCTGGGCCTTCGGGATCGACGACGAGGGCCGCATCGAGGAGCGGCTCCAGCGGCTCACCGTGCACCTCATCCCCGTGTCCGGCACGAGCCGCGCGTCGTTCGCGCGGCACGGCTACCTGTCGGCGTTCGAGACGCAGGTGGGCCACGGGATCCTCGACTACTGCGGCGCCCGGCGCGGCGCGACCGCGTTCGTCCACGACTCCGAGTCGGGCGACCGCGACGCGACGGGTGCCGAGGTGGAGCGAGCCGTCGCGGAGGTGATCGCCGCGATCGGCTGACGTCCGGCCGGCGTGCGGATCCGCTCAGGTCGCGTCGTCGATCCCCGCCATGTCGAGCACGAAGCGGTAGCGCACGTCGTTGCGGCGGAGGCGCGCGAACGCGGTCTCCACGGCGTCGGCGGGCAGCACCTCCACATCCGCGGTGATGCCGTGCTCGCCGCAGAAGTCGAGCAGGTCCTGCGTCGCGGGCCGCCCGGCGCTGCCGGAGGACGTCAGCTTCCGGCGGCCCGTGAGGAGGTCCATCGCCTGCACGGAGAGCCCGCCGAGGTGGCCGAGCACGCAGAGGGTCCCGTCGAGGTCGAGCACCCGGAGGTAGGGCGCGAGGTCGTGGGCGACGGAGACCGTGTCGACCACGAGGTCGAGGCTGCGGTCGAATCCGGCCATCGCGGCGCCGTCGGTCGAGACCACGGTGCGGGTCGCGCCCAGCCGCTCGGCGTCGGCCGCCTTCGCCGCGGTCGTGGTGAACACGGTGACCTCCGCGCCGAGCGCCCGGCCGAGCCGCACGGCGAGGTGCCCGAGCCCGCCGAGGCCGACGACGCCGAGCCGCGTGCCCGGTCCGACGCCCGCCGCGCGCATCGGCTCCCATACCGTGACGCCCGCGCACATGAGCGGGGCGACGGCGGCGGGGTCCAGGGCCGCGGGCCGGCGGTAGACGAAGGACTCGCGGACGACGTAGCGACCGGCGTACCCGCCGAGCGTGGGGGACCCGTCGACGCGGTCCCGGCCGCCGTAGGTGAGGGTCGGGAACTCGACGCACATGTTCTCCTGCCCCGCCCGGCACATGCGGCAGACGCCGCAGGAGTCGACGATGTTGCCCACCGCGACGGGGTCGCCAGGGGCGAAGGCCGTGACGGCGGATCCGACCGCGACCACCTCGCCGACGAACTCGTGGCCGGGGACGAGCGCGTGGTCGCGACCCGGCTGGTCGAGGGCGTGCAGATCGGAGTGGCAGACGCCGACGTGGGTGACGCGGACGTCGACGTCGTCCGGGCGGAGGGCGCGACGGTCGATCGGCGTCGGGCGGAGGGGCTGGCCGGAGGCCGGGGAGAGGAGGGCTGTGGTGCGCATGCGCCCACCCTACCTACTGGTTGGTAGATCGGTAGGGTCGAGGGCATGACGACGGCCGACCGCACCCGCCAGCGCATCCTCGACGCCGCCACCGAGGAGTTCGCCGCGCGGGGCATCGCCGGAGCGCGCGTCGACCGCATCGCCGCCGCCTCCGGCATGAGCAAGCCCATGCTCTATGCGCACTTCGGGGCGAAGGACCGCCTGTTCGACGCCGTCTTCGCCGAGCACGTGATCGCGAACGGCGACCGCGTGCCCTTCACCGCCGACGACCTGCCCGGCTACGCGGCGCTGCTCTACGACGACTACCTGGCCGATCCCGCGCTCGCCCGCCTCGTGATGTGGAAGCGCCTCGAGCGCGAGCCGGCCGGCTACCTCTACCCCGGCCTCGAGGAGCACGACGCGGGCCACCGGCGCGACATCGTCGCCGCCCAGACCGCGGGCCGGATCCGGGCGGACCTCGACCCCGACGACGTCTGGAGCGTGCTCATCGCCACGGCCGCGAGCTGGGCGCAGATCTCGATCACGACGGTGGCGACCGCCGACGAGCCGGACGGCGTGCACGCCCGCCGCCGCCGGGCGCTCGCGGAGACCGTGCGCGACGGGCTCTGCGGCGGCTGACCGCGGCACGTAGGTTCGGTCCATGAGCGCTCCCGCCGATCCGCCCCGCGACCGACCGGACGACCCCGACGCCGCCGACGCCGACGCCGCCGGGCCGACCGCGCATCCCGCCGTCATCATCCGCCCGGCGCGCCCCGAGGACCTGCCGCGCGTCGCCGAGCTGCGCTGGCGGTGGAGCGTCGACGAGTCGGGCATGGACCCCGCAACGGACGCCGCCGGGTACGCCGCCGCGACCGTCGCCTTCGCCGAGGCGCACGCCGCCACGCACCGGTGCCTCGTCGCGGAGGCCCGCGGCGAGATCGCGGGCATGGCCTGGATCGCCCTCACGGACCGGCCGCCGACGCCCGACGACCTCAGCCGCGTCGCCGGCGACGTCCAGTCGGTGTACGTGCTGCCCGCGCTCCGCGGCTCGGGCACGGGCGCACGCCTCCTCGAGGCGCTGCTCGACGTGGCGCGCGATGCCGGCTGCCGCTACGTGCGCGTGCACTCCAGCACCCGCGCGATCCCCCTCTACGCCCGCGCCGGGTTCGCGGTCGACGAGACGTACCGCGTCGTCCGCCTCTGAGGGGCGGCGCCGCTCGCCGGGCCGACATCACGCCCGCCGCGGTTCCCCTCCGGGCGGAAGGGGACGACCTCCTCACTCCGGCGCGAGCACGAGATCGAGTGGCGGCTGGTCCTCGCGGTCGAGGACCACGGCGAGTCGCGCCTCGTGCGCCGCCTCCTCGGGCACGTCGACCGCGTAGGAGGTGGGGCCGAGGTCCTCGCTGCAGGCCTGCCCGCCCATGCGATCCATCCGGATGCGCAGGCCGCCGTCGGCGGGTAGCACCGCCGTCGGTGCCTCCGGGCAGGTGGACGAACCGTACGTCGTGACGAGGAATCGCTCCCCGACGTCGAGCCACCGCACCTCGGGATCCGTGTGCGCCGGGCCCTCGAACCTCACCAGCCCCGCGCCGACAGCGTCGAAGCGCTCCCCCACGACGGTCGGCTCGGGCGGGTGGGACGCCACGAGGACGACCGTGGCCAACGCCGCGGCGCCGACCGCGAGGGCCGCCACGGAGAGGCGGGTCATCGTCCGCGTGAAGACGGGGTCGTGTCGGAGGTCGTCCTCGCGTCGCCGCATGCCCGCTCCTTCCGCTGCCCCGAGTCGACCACAGGCCGGGGTCGACGGCCACCCTCCCGATCGGGTGGGCCGCCGACCGCGGCGGCATCACGCCCCGCCGCGGTTCCCCTCGAGCGTGAAGGTGAAGACGTCCTCGTCGAAGGCGGTGTAGCCGGCGTAGTCGAGCAGCTCGTAGAGGCGGGCGCGGGTCTGCATCTCGGGCACCTTCGCGGCGAGCGTGCCCTCCTCGAGGATCGCGTCGAGGCCGCGCTCGGCGGCGCCCATCGCGAGGCGCAGCAGCGAGACCGGGTAGATGACGATGTCCACGCCCACGTCGCGCAGCTGGGAGGTGGTGAACAGCTCGCTCTTCCCGAACTCGGTCATGTTGGCGAGGATCGGCACGTCCACCGCGGCGCGCATCGCCGCGAACTCGGCGAGGTCGGCCATCGCCTCGGGGAAGATCGCGTCGGCGCCCGCGTCGACCAGCGCGCGGGCCCGGTCGACGGCGGCGTCCATGCCGTCGACGCCGCGCACGTCGGTGCGGGCCATGATCAGCAGGTCCGGGTCGCGGCGGGCGTCGACCGCCGCACGGATCCGCTTCAGCGCGGTCGACTCGTCGACCACCTGCTTGCCGTCGAGGTGGCCGCAGCGCTTCGGGTTCACCTGGTCCTCGATGTGGAGGCCCGCGACGCCCGCGTCCTCCAGCATCTGCACCGTGCGGGCCACGTTCATCGGCTCGCCGAAGCCCGTGTCGGCGTCGACGAGGCACGGCAGGTCGGTGACGCGCGCGATCTGCTGCGAGCGGCCGGCGACCTCCGTGAGGGTCGTGAGCCCGATGTCCGGCAGCCCGAGGTCGGCGGAGAGCACGGCGCCCGAGATGTAGACCCCGTCCATGCCCTTGTCCTGGATGAGCCGGGCCGACAGCGGGTTGAACGCGCCCGGCATGCGGATCAGCTCGCCGCTCGCGAGGCGCTCGCGGAACGCGCGGCGCTTGGCGGCGGCGGTGAGGGCGGAGTGCAGCACTAGAGGAGTCCCTTCGGGGAGCCGGCGCGCTCGAGGAGGCCGGGGTCGGGCGGTGACGGTGAGGCCGGCGAGCTCGTCGGCCGTGAGCTCCGGCAGGCGCTCGACGAGCGCGAGGAAGCGGTCGACCTCGGCCTCCTCGAGCACGCCGTCGGCGAGGGTTCGGAGCTTGGCGACGTAGTCGGCGCGCGCGAACGGCCGGGCGCCGAGCGGGTGCGCGTCGGCGACGGCGATCTCGTCGACGATGGTCGAGCCGTCCGTCAGGCGGATCTCGACGCGGCCGCCGAACGCCTTCTCCGCCGGGTCCATCGAGTGGTAGCGGCGCGTCCACTCGGGGTCCTCCGTCGTCGTGACGCGGCGCCACAGGTCGACCGTGTCGGGACGGCCGGCGCGCTCGGGCGCGTACGAGTCGACGTGGTGCCAAGCGCCGTCCTGCAGGGCGACCGTGAAGATGTACGGGATCGAGTGGTCGAGGGTCTCGCGGCTGGCCCGCGGGTCGTACTTCTGCGGGTCGTTGGCGCCGGATCCGATGACCACGTGCGTGTGGTGCGACGAGTGGATGAGGACGCGGTCGACGGCGTCCGCGTCGGCGAGCACCGGGTGCGCGTGGTGCAGTCGCCGGGCGAGGTCGATCCACGCCTGCGCCTGGTACTCGGCCGAGTGCTCCTTCGTGTACGTGTCGAGGATCGCCCGCTTGGCCTCGCCGGGCCCGGGCAGCGGCACGTCGTAGCCGGCGCCGGGGCCGTCGAGGAGCCACGCGATCACGCCGTCCTCGCCCTCGTAGATGGGCGTGGGGCTCGTCTGCCCGCGCATGGCCCGGTCGATCGCCTCGACCGCCATCTTCCCGGCGAAGGCCGGAGCGTGCGCCTTCCACGTGCTGATGGCGCCCTTGCGCGACTGCCGGGTCGCGGTGGTCGTGTGCAGGGCCTGGCCGACGGCCTGGAACACCGTCTCCGCGTCGAGGCCGAGGAGCGTGCCGATGCCGGCGGCGGCCGACGGGCCGAGGTGCGCGACGTGGTCGATCTTGTGCGCGTGCAGGCTGATGGCCTTCACGAGGTCCACCTGGATCTCGTAGCCGGTCGCGATGCCGCGCACGACGTCCGCGCCGGTGATCGGGCGGCCGTCCGGGCGCCCGGCCGCGGCGGCGTGCTGCGCGGCGGCGAGGATCGGCGGGATGTTGTCGCCCGGGTGCGAGTACTCCGCGGCGAGGAAGGTGTCGTGGTAGTCGAGCTCGCGCACGGCCACGCCGTTCGCCCAGGCCGCCCACTCGGCGCTCACGCGGGTGGCGGGATCCGCTCCCACGACCGTGGCGCCGGCACCGCCCGTGGACGGCCCGTGCGCGAGGGCCTGCGCACGCGCCGCGACGACGGGCGCCCGCGTGAGCGAGGCGGTGGCGACGGCCGCGTTGTCGATGATGCGGTTGACGATCATCTCGGTGACGTCGGCGTCGACCTCGACGGGATCCGCGGCGACGGCGGCGATGCGCCCCGCCAGCTGCTCCCCGGAGGCAGGGCCTCGTCGCTGCGGTGGACGCGGACGCGGTGGATCTGCATGCTGTTCCTCACGGTCGGGCGCCGGACGCGGAGGGCTCGGGGCCTCGTCCGCGCGGCACCGGTCCAGCGTATCCACCGCCCGGCCCGTCCTACGCTGGCGTGTGCTCATCGTCTCCCCGGAGTCCCCCCGCCGCGACGACGTGCTGCCGCTGCTGCGGCAGGCCGACGAGTACGCGCTCGCGCTGTACCCCGCGGAGAGCTACCACTCGCTCGACGTCGCCGCGCTGGAGCGGCCGGGGGTGGCCTTCCTCGTGGCGCGCGAGGACGGGCGCGCGCTCGGCACGGCGGCGGTCGTGGACGGCGACGACGGATCCGCGGAGCTGAAGCGGGTGTTCGTCACGGACGCGGCGCGCGGCCTCGGCGTCGGCCGGGCGCTGCTCGCGGCGGCGGAGGCCACCGCCCGGGAGGCGGGCGCCTCGCTCATGCGGCTGGAGACGGGTCTGCCGCAGACCGCCGCGATCGCCCTCTACGAGCGCGCCGGGTACCGGCACGTGCCCCGCTTCGGCCCGTACGCCGCCGATCCGACGAGCGTCTGCATGGAGCGGGACCTGCGGCGGGCAGCAGGGCCCCTCCCCGCCTGGATCCTCCGCCCCGCGCTCCCCGACGACGCGGCCTGGATGGCCGAGCTCCGCGCCGTCGTGCTCCGCCCCGACCTCGAGCGGCTCGGGCGCTTCGATCCGGTGCGGGTCCGCCGCCGCCTCCTCGACGGGTGGGCCGCCGAGCGCACCTCCGTCATCCGCGTCGACGGCCGCGACGCCGGACTCGTGGCCTGCCGCGAGGAGCCGGATGCGTGGTGGGTCGAGCACCTCTACCTGGACCCCGCGGCGCAGGGCCGCGGCATCGGCGGCGAGGTGCTCGCCGACCTCATGGACCGGCACGACGACGGCCGGCCGTTCCGCCTCGACGTGCTGCAGGGAAGCCCGGCCCGGCGCCTGTACGAGCGGGCCGGCTTCCGGGTGGAGCGCGAGGACCCGGTCGACGCCTGGCTCGTGGCGCCCGGCCGCGGGCCGACCGCCGGCCCGGTCGCGCCCTCCCCGCGTCGATAGCCTCGGGCATGGTCACCCATCGCGTCCGGGACGCCGTCGTCGGCGCCTGGCGCGCGGCCACCTCCCCCGGCCGCCTCGTCCTCGCCGCGAAGACCGCGCTCGCGGTCGGCATCGCCTGGGCGGTGGCGCCCTACGTGCCCGGCGTCGCGAGCGAGTACCCCTACTACGCGCCGCTCGGCGCGCTGGTGAGCATGTACCCGACGCTCATGGGGTCCGCGCGGACGGGCCTGCAGACGCTCCTGGGCCTCGGGGCGGGATCCTGCTCGCGACCGGGGTCATCATGACCACGGGTCCGTCGTGGTGGTCGATCCCCGTGATCGTCGGCATCGGCGTGATCCTCTCGGGCTCCGGCTGGTTCGGCGCCGGCCGCGAGTACGTGCCGATGGCGGCGCTGTTCGTGCTCATCATCGGCGGGCAGGACGCCGACCAGTACTCGCTCGGCTACGTCGCGCAGATGGCCGTGGGCGTCGTGACCGGGCTCCTCGTCAACGTGCTCGTGATCCCCCGGCTGTCGAGCGGGGCGGCGAGCGCCCGCATCAGCGACTTCCAGCGCGAGGTCGCCCAGCGCCTCCGGGAGGTCGGCGATGCCGTGGAGTCCGAGGCGCCGCCCGCCCACGCCGACTGGATCCGCGCGAGCGAGGGCCTCGCCGACACCGCGCGGGCCGTGCGCGCCGACCTGCGGGAGGCCGACGAGAGCCGGAAGGGCAACCCGCGGGCGCTGGTGAACAAGCGGGACGTGCGCATCGACCACGCCCGGCTCGAGGCGATGGACCAGATCGTCTGGCACGTGCGCGACGTCTCCGCCGCGCTCGCCGACACCATCTGGCAGCAGCGCGGGTCGTCCGCCCTCGACCGCGACGTCGCCGCCCCCGTCCGCGCCGCGTGCCACGCGGTGGCCGACGTGCTCGAACTCGACGACCCGGACTCCCCCGAGCGGCACCGCGCGATGGGCGAGGCCGCCCGTCGGGTGCGCCTGCTCGTGGAGGCGGTGGACCGCCGGTCGCAGGAGCTCGGCCGCGCGATGGGGCCCGGCGTGCTCACGGCGATGCACCTCAAGCGCGTGCTGCGGCACCTCGAGCCGGTGGACGCGGCGGAGTCACCGGCCCCGTAGCGCGGGCCCGGATCCCGGCGAGGATCCGGACGAGGCGACGGCCGCCGCTGCCGCCGCGGTCCCGGCCTCCGCGCCGCCGGGCAGCGCGTCCGCCCGCGCGTCGAAGCGCACCGCGACGATGCCCGCCACGATCAGCACCCCGCCGACCAGCTGGAGCGCCGTGAGCGCCTCGCCGAGCAGCAGCCACGCCCAGGCACCGGCCGCCGCCACCTCGAGCAGGCCCGTGAACGACGCGAGGCGGGATCCCAGCATCGAGCCCGACGTGATGCCCGCGCCGTACGCGAGGGCGGTGGCGACGACGCCGACCACGAGCATCGGCACCCACCACGGCACGACGTCCCCCAGCACCTCCACGTCGGCGGTGGATCCGGTGAAGGGCACGAGGCCCGTCACGCCGACGATCCCCAGCAGCACCGCGGCGACCAGGAGGCCCGCGGCGGCGAGCGCCACGGGCGGCAGGCCGTCCGCTCCCCGCGCGGCGATGGCGAAGTAGCCGGCGCAGCCGACCATGGCGCCGACCGCGAAGAGGAGGCCGACGGGATCCAGCGCCCCGCCCCCGGAGGGCGCGACCACGAGCGCGAGCCCGCCGGCGGCCGCGACGGATCCGAGGAGCACCGGCAGCGCGGGCCGCCGCCGGGTCACGACCCACGCCACCGCGACGAGCAGCAGCGGCGCCATGAACTCGATGAGGATGGCCGTTCCCACGGGGATCCGCTCGATCGCCGCGAAGTACAGGACCTGCGCGCCGGCCACGCCCACGACCGCCATGCCGAGCACGCGCCGCCAGGCCCGGAGGACGGGGCGGAGGTCGCCGCGGAGCTGGACGAGCGCGACGGGGGCGAGGATCAGCCCGCCGATGACCGCCCGCAGCGTGACGGCGGCGACCGGGCTCCAGCCGGCGGCGAGCAGGGGCTTCACGAAGGCGCCGGACAGCCCGAAGGACGCGGCGGCCACGATCGCGAGGACCAGGCCGGTGGTGAGGTGGCGGCGTTCCATGGTGTGCTCGTTCCGTCAGGGGCCAAGCGGCCTACGGTCCTGACGTTAAACTGGACTCGGATAAGGAGTCAAATTGCTTTTCGCCCCTGACACGGAGGACGTGCTCACGTTCGACGCCGTCATCCTCAACACGGCCCCGCGCGCCACCCGGACCGGCCTCGACCTGCTGTCCACCCCGGAGCAGCTCGCCGATCTGATGACCCGCAACGGGTTCTCCGGCCGCTTCGACCGCGATGAGCGCGAGCTCCGCGAGGTGCACGAGGCCCGCGCCCGGCTGCGCGAGATCTGGACCCTCGACCGCGACGCCATGGTGGATCCCGTCAACGAGCTGCTCGCCCGCCACCGCGCCTCCCCCGGCTCGTCCGGCACGACGCCCTCGACTGGCACCTGCACGCGACGCCCGACGACGCGCCGCTCGCCGACCGCGTGCTCGTGGAGGCCGCGATGGCGCTGGTCGACGTGGTGCGCTCCGACGCGACCGACCGGCTCCGGGTGTGCGCCGCCGACGACTGCGACGGCGTGCTCGTCGACCTGTCGCGCAACGGCTCGAAGCGGTTCTGCAGCGTGCGCTGCGGCAATCGGATGAACATGGTCGCGTTCCGCGAGCGCCGCGCGCAGGATCCGACCGGCTAGGCGCCGACGCCCGGGCCTGCCGCGACCGCCGGCATCACCTGGCCTGCAACGCCGCCTGGTACAGGTCGCGCTTGCCGAGGCCGGTCGCCTCCGCGATGGTGCCCGCGGCGTCCTTCAGGCGGGCCCCGTCGGCCACGAGCTCCAGCACCTGCGCGACGCCCGTGGCGAGGTCGATCTCGAGGGCCGCGGCCCCCTCCGCGACGACCACGATCTCCCCGCGCACGCCCTCGGCCGCCCACGCGGCGAGCTCGGCCGCGGTGCCGCGGCGCACCTCCTCGTACAGCTTCGTGAGCTCGCGGCAGACGACCAGGCGGCGATCCGGGCCCCACTCGGCGACCACGTCCTCGAGCGACGCCTGCAGCCGGTTCGGGGACTCGAAGAACACCATCGTGCGGCGCTCGCGCACCAGCTCGCGGAGCACGCGACGTCGGTCGCCGCCCTTCCGCGGCAGGAAGCCCTCGAACGTGAAGCGGTCCGTGGGGAGGCCCGAGACGGCGAGCGCGGTGATCACGGCGCTCGGCCCGGGCAGCGCGGTCACGCGGACGCCCGCGGCGGCGGCCGCCTCCACGAGGTGGAAGCCGGGGTCGGAGATGGCCGGCATGCCGGCGTCCGAGAGGACGAGCACGTCGGTCTCGCGCGCGAGCTCGACGAGGTCGGCGGAGCGCTCCTGCTCGTTGTGGTCGTGCAGCGCGATGAGGCGCGGCCGGTTCTCGACGCCGAGGGCGCCGAGCAGGCGGATGGTCGTCCGGGTGTCCTCCGCGGCGACGACGGTGGCGGAGCCGAGGGCCTCCACGAGCCGCCGCGACGCGTCGCCCAGGTTGCCGATGGGGGTCGCGCCGAGGATGATCACCGGTCGATCATCCCATCCGGTCCGGGCGCGGACGCGATGGCGGGCTGTGCGGCGGCCGCGCGGCGGTGCCCTCCCGCGCCCTACCGTCTCCTCCCATCCGCGAGCATCCTCGTCGGCACGCCGACGACCCCGTCGGCCCATCCCCTCCGGAAGGCCACCATGACCACCGTCCGCCCGCTCCCCGCCCCGCTGCCCCCGGTCCCGCCCGGAGCCGCCGCTCCGACGGGCGCCGCTCCGGCGGCCGACCGCCGCGCCTCGACCGCACGCCGCGCGCCGGCGACCCGCCGGCACCGCCTCCGCGGCCTGGTCCCGAGGGCGGCCGTCGTCCTCGCCGTCGCCGTGGCCGCCTCCTCCCTGGCCGCGCCGACTCCGGCCTCCGCCGACCCTCTGGGCGACGCCCGGTCGGCGATCTCCGCCTCCGTGGAGCACCGGACCCTCCCCCAGGACGTCGTGTCGGGCCGCATCACGGTGGACCAGATCGTCGACGTGGTCCTCGCGACGGGGACGGCATCGCCCTCGTCCCGCGCGGCTCTGACGCGTCAGGCGACGGAGGAGGTCGAGGACCTCCGCGCGGGCATGGCCGCCGGCGAGGCGCCGGGGCTCGAGGACGGGCCGGGTCGGCGCGGTACCCCGATCCGGTCACCGCCGATGCGCACTGGCGGAGCAAGGTCTTCCACTGGAAGACCTTCGCCGTCCCGTCGAGGGGGTTCGTGGCGGGGGTGGCGGCATCCGCGGTCGTCCTCCTATCGATCGGCGCGACCTGCGTCGGCCACGGCGCGGTCGTGTGCGCGGCCGTGTCCGCGATGAGCGCGGGGGCGAGCGCATTCATCGCGACCACGGCCACCTACTGCGTGCATGAGGGCCGGCGCTTCGTGTACGTGAAGGTCCCCGACTTCTGGAACTCGCACTGCGGGACTGAGCCGCGGCGGGCACCCGGGCGGGCCGGCACGCGGGCGATCACCCGCGGGCCGGCCCGCCCTCGGCTGCGTCGTCCTCGTCCTCGTCCGCATCGGGGCCGTCCGGGTCGGTGCCGTCCCGGGCGCTCCCGCCGCGGACCGCGTTCACCACGCCCGCACCGATCGCGAAGAGCCCGAGCGGCACGCCGAACAGCACGATCGTGTCCAGCCTCCCCGCGCTGTCGATCTCGCCGAACGCCCCCGTGAGGCCGAGCACCGAGACGACGCACAGCACGACGCCGATGGCGATGAGCCCCCAGGTGTCCGGCCACCGCCGCTCCCTCCGCAGGAACACGCGTCAGCTCGTGACGCCGGAGCCCGTGACGCCGGAGCCCGAGCCCGCGCCGACTCCCGCGCCGACCGCCGCGAGCACCACCGGATCCTGGCACCCGCGCGCGAACCCGTCGATGCGCCGGTCCATGTCGCGCTGCAGGATCCACGCCCCGATGCGCTCGGCCAGGGGTGCGAGCCAGGCGGGCCGGCAGGCGAAGTCGTAGCGCCAGGTCGCGAGCGTGCGGCCCGGCTCGCCCTCGGCGGCCGCGAAGCGCCAGCCTCCGCCCATGCGGGCGAAGAACCACGACCCCTGGGTCATGCGCATGCCGACGTTCGTGGGCGGCTGGTGCGAGACGTACTCGCTCCCCATGCTGAGCCCCAGGCGCGAGACCGTGAACGTGCGGACGCCCTTCGCCGGCTCGGTCGCGCCGCCCATGAGGTGCTGGTGGGCGATGAACGGATCCCACCGCTTCCGGACGGCGCCCTGCGTCTGGGAGATCGCGAACGCGACCTCGGGCGCGACGGGGACGATCCGGCGGGACTCGACGACGGGCACGGCCCCGACGCCGGCATGCGCGTCGGCGCGGCGGCCTCCCCGCGCCCCCGCCGATACGCCCCGGCCGCCGGGCGGCGAGGTCAGAAGCGACGCGCGCCCACGTCCGGCCGGCGCGACGCGGCGAGCACCTCCCGGAGGCGTGCCGCGGACACGGGGGCCCCCGGGTCCGCGAGGTAGTCGTGCGCGAAGAGGTCGGGGTCGGCGGCGTACGTGGCGGTGTACGCGCCGGACTCCGGCTCCGCACGCCACGAGTCGGCGAGCGTGCCGGCGGCCATCGCGTCGAAGCCGAGCTCGTCGACGACGGCCACCACGCGCTCCACCGCCCCCGCGTCATCGCCGAAGACGGGCAGCGCGGTCCTCGGGGCGGAGTGCGCGAGCGCGGGGATGTGCCGGAACAGGATGTTGTTGAACGCCTTCACGATCGCCACGCCGGGCAGGAGCGCCTGCTCGTGCTCGGCGGTCGTCGCCGCGAGGGCGTCCAGCGGCGCGATGCGCCCGTCCCGGTGCGGATAGTAGTTGCCCGTCGACAGGACGACGCGGCCGGCGAGCGCATCGGCCGGGAGCGAGGGGTAGGCCCCCAGTGGCACCGCCAGCACGGGGACGTCCCCGAACGCGGCCGCCTCCGCCACGTCGCCCGCCCGCGCGCTCGGGCCCAACTCCTCGATCAGGCCCGCGAGCGACGCCGGGCCCCGCAAGTTCGCGATGAGCACCTCGTGCCCCGCGGCGACGGCCAGCCGGGCGATCGCCGTGCCGATGTCTCCGCTGCCGATGATCCCGATGCGATCCATGCGCTGTCTCCTCCTGGTCGTGCTCGTGGTGGCCGGCGGGGATCCCCGTCGGCGTTCGTGGTCAGTGCCGATCCGCGGCGGACGCGGCGGCGGGCCCGCCGGACGACGACGACGCCCATCCGGACCGCGTCAGGGCGGCGAGCGACGTCGCGGACGCGTCGTCCGCGAGCGCGGCCCCGCGCACCCAGCTGGTCGCGAGGGCGGCGAGGAACAGGTCACGCGCCCGGATGCCCGGTCGGGCGTGCCCGTCGCGCTGGGCCGCCGTCAGGAACTCCTCGGTCGTCGTGATGAAGCCCGCGCAGCGGGTGGCGAGCGGTGACGCATCGGTCCGCGTGGCAGCCCGGAGCGGCTCGGGGAGCCCGTCGAACGCGGACGCCCAGGTGACGACCGCGTCGAGCCATCCGGCCAGCGCCTCGCCCGTGTCGGAGGACGCGCTCCGCAGGCGCTCCCGCTCGGCCACGACAGCGTCGTCGCGGGCGGCGAGGAGTGCGGCGAGCAGGGCCTCGCGCGTCGGGAAGTGCCGGTACAGGGTCCCGGGGCCCACGCCGGCCCGCTTCGCGATGGCGTCCAGGGGTCCGTCGACGCCGTGCTCGGCGAAGTGCCGCTCCGCGACGTCGAGGAGGAGGTCGCGGTTCCGACGGGCGTCGGCGCGCGGCGCACGGGCGATGCGGGTGGTCTCGGGCATGCGGCTCCTCGTCTCCGTAGCGGACAGTGCGTCCGGATCACTCTAAGCGGAGAGCTGATCCGCTTGCAAGCGAGCGGGGACGCGCTTCCCGATCCGCCCCGGCCCGCCCGCGCCACGCTCCACGACGTCCCTCATCCTGCGTACGCTCGTCAGAGCGGCCCCGCGGGGCCGACGGCGCCCGGACCGGGCGCGACGCACCACCACCACCTGCGAGGAGCACCACGTGGACGACGCCATCCCGACGGACGCCATCGAGACGCACGCCGTCCCCGAGCCGGAGCCCACGGAGATCACGTACGACGACAACCGCTTCCCGGCGCGCCCCGCGCGCCTGCGCTCCCGGCCGCAGATGCGGGCCAGCGGGATCCGCCGCTCGTCGTCCGACCCGCGTGCCGCCGACGCGTCGAACCCCTCCTACGTCGAGTGGCTCCGCCGCCAGTCGATGCTCGGCGACGCCGACGTGCTGAGCCGCGGCCTGTCCGGCTCGCCCAGCATGTGGTCGAACCCCTACGCCCGCCCGGACGCGCGCCGCGCCATCGACACCGCGTCGGTCTGGTTCACCGCCTACCCGATCTCGCTCATCACCAAGGGCGGTGAGTCGTACCTGGCCGCCCTCGGCGACCCGCAGCTGTGGGAGATCTTCCAGCGCATCGGGATCGAGGCCGTGCACACCGGCCCCGTGAAGCTCGCCGGCGGCATCACCGAGTGGTCGCAGACCGCGAGCGTCGACGGCCACTTCGACCGCATCAGCACCCAGATCGACGCGGCCTTCGGCACGGAGGACGAGTTCCGCCGCCTCACCGAGGTCGCCGACCAGCACGGCGGCAGCGTCATCGACGACATCGTGCCCGGCCACACGGGCAAGGGCGCCGACTTCCGCCTCGCCGAGATGGGCTACAAGGACTTCCCCGGGATCTACCACATGGTCGAGATCCCCGAGGAGGACTGGCACCTGCTGCCGGACGTGCTCCCCGGCCGCGACGCCGTGAACCTCGACGTGGCCGCCGAGCAGGCGCTCGCCGACCAGGGCTACATCATCGGGCGCCTGCAGCGCGTCATCTTCTACGCCCCCGGCGTCAAGGAGACCAACTGGAGCGCCACCGCGCCCGTGCTGGGCGTCGACGGACGCACCCGCCGCTGGGTGTACCTGCACTACTTCAAGCAGGGCCAGCCCTCCATCAACTGGCTGGACCCCACGTTCGCCGGCATGCGCATGGTCATCGGCGACGCCCTGCACTCGCTCGGCGACCTCGGCGCGAGCGCCCTGCGGCTCGACGCGAACGGCTTCCTGGGCGTGGAGAAGAGCGTCGAGGGGCCGGCCTGGTCCGAGGGCCACCCGCTCTCCGAGGCGGCGAACCACCTCATCGCGAGCATGGTGCGCAAGGTCGGCGGATTCTCCTTCCAGGAGCTGAACCTGACGATGGAGGACATCCGCGACACCGGCCGCGTCGGCGCCGACCTCTCCTACGACTTCATCAACCGGCCCGCGTACCAGCACGCCCTCGCGACCGGCGACACGGAGTTCCTGCGGCTCACGCTCCGCACCTCGCTCGAGGTGGGCGTCGAGCCCGTGACCCTCGTGCACGCGCTGCAGAACCACGACGAGCTCACGTACGAGCTCGTGCACTGGGCCACCGAGCACTGCGCCGACGTCTTCCCCTTCCGGGGCGCCGAGATGACGGGCGCCGATCTCGCGGAGACGATCCGCGGCGACCTCCTCGAGGAGCTGACGGGCGACAGCGCCGACTACAACCACGTGTTCACGACCAACGGCATCGCCTGCACCACGACCTCGGTCATCGCGGCCGCGCAGGGCTTCACGACCCTCGACGCGATCGGGGACGACGACGTGGACGGGATCCGCGCCGCGCACCTCCTGCTGGCGAAGTTCAACGCCTGGCAGCCGGGCGTCTTCGCCCTCTCGGCATGGGACCTGCTCGGCGTGCTTCCGCTGCAGGCGTCGCAGGTGGCCGACCTCATCGAGGGCGGCGACACGCGCTGGGTGCACCGGGGCGGCCACGACCTGCTCGACGCGGCGCCCGAGGCGACCGCGTCCGGCGCCGGCATGCCGCGCGGCCGCTCGCTGTACGGATCCCTCCCCGCGCAGATCGAGGACCCGGCCTCGTTCGCGTCCGGACTCCGCAGCGTCCTCGAGGTGCGCGAGCGCTTCGACGTGGCCGTCGGCACCCAGCTCGACGTGCCGGACGTCGGCCACCCCGGCATGCTCGTGATGGTCCACCGCCTCGACAACGGCGACCCGTCGGGCGACGCGCGCCTGCAGCTCACGGTGCTGAACTTCACGGGCGAGCCCATCCTCGCGACAGTGCGCTCCGAGCACCTGCCGAGCCGCCGCGCGGTGCGCGACGCCACCACCGACGAGGTCATCGGCCAGGTCGACGACCTGTCCAGCTTCCCGGTGCAGCTGGAGCCCTACGCGGGCCTCTTCCTGCTGCTCGACGACGAGCCGGACGCCGCCGAGGACGACGCCGAGTAGCCGCGGCCGGACGTCAGCCAAGGGCGACGAAGCCCAGCACGGCCGCCGCGAGCGCGAGCACGAGGAGCGCGAGCGGCGGCACGACGGGCTCGCGGCGGCGGGCAAGCACGACGACGGCGCCGGCCATCAGCACCGCGAGGCCGACCGCCGCGACGGGGCTGAGCACCGGCGCGATGCCGGTGGCCAGCGGCAGGACCAGGCTGATCGCCCCGACGACCTCGAGGGCGGCGATGGCCTTCACGACACCCGCGGGGAAGCCCTCGGCCCACGGCATCCCGCCGTCGACGAGGGCCTGACGCGAGCGGACCAGCTTCAGTATCCCGGCGCCGAGCATGGCGACGGCCAGCATGGCGGAGACGGCCCAGAGGGCGATGAGCACGGGACTCCCCTTCGTGCGCGGTCGGTCGACATGCCGACCGTAGCGCCGGGCATCCGCCGTGTCGACGGGGAGCGGGGCCGGAGCCGGGCCGTCGTCCCGCCGCGGCGTCACGGCCCGCCGCGGAGCGTCCGCCGCCCCGGACGCCGCGCACCCGCATGCGATGATGAGCCGTGCCCGACATGCCCCACCGCCCTGCCGGGAACGGAGTCGACGAGCGCATGCCCGCGGACGGCACCGCCCTCGCGGTCGACGTGCCCACGCGCGTGTCCCGCCGCGCCGACGAGCGCGCGCTCACCGCCCGCGGATCCCGCCTCGACGACGCCTGGGCGCGCCTCGTCTCGACGCCCGGCCGCCGCCGCGCGTCGCACTGGGGTGCGCCGATCCTCATCACCCTGCTCGCGGCCGTGCTCCGCATCCAGAGCCTCGGCCACCCGGCGACGCTCGTGTTCGACGAGACCTTCTACGTCAAGGACGCGTGGACGCTCCTCCACCTCGGCTACGAGGGCTCGTGGCCGACCGAGCCGAACCCGGACTTCATCGCCGGCCGGACGGACGAGTACCTGATCGCGCCCGCGTTCGTGGCGCATCCGCCGCTCGGCAAGTGGGTCATCGCCCTCGGGCTCGCGGTCTTCGGCGCGGGCGACCCGGTGGGCTGGCGCATCGCCACGGCCGTCGTCGGCACTCTCGCCGTCGCCCTCCTCATGCTCATCGCCCGCCGCCTGACCGGCTCCGCGGTCGTCGCCGCGATGGCCGGGCTCCTCCTCGCCATCGACGGCCACGCCATCGTGATGAGCCGCATCGCGCTCCTCGACACGCACGTCATGTTCTTCGGCCTGCTCGGGTTCGGGGCCGTCCTCCTCGACCGCACCTGGCACGAGCGGCGCTTCGAGCGCCTCCTCGCCCTCCGGCGCGACGCCCGGCCCGAGAGCGCCCTCCCGCTCGAGTGGGGGCCCGTGGTCCTCTGGCGTCCGTGGCTCGTCGCCGCCGGCATCGCGTTCGGCGCGACCGCGTCGGTGAAGTGGTCGGGGATCTTCTTCCTCGCGGGCTTCGGCCTCTACGCGGTGCTCACCGACATGCTGCTGCGCCGCCGCCACGGCCTCGCCGCGCGTGGTTCACGGCCGGCGCGGTGATGCAGGGCCCGGTCTCGGCGCTCCTCCTCGTGCCGCCCGCGGTCGCCGCCTTCCTCGCGTCGTACGCGGGGTGGTTCGCGACCTCGAACGGGTACTTCCGCGGCTGGGCGGCGGAGGGGCGGAACGCCTGGGAGGGCGGCCTCGGCTGGGTGCCGCTGCCCGTGCAGAGCCTCTGGCACTACCTGTCGCAGCAGTACGAGTTCAACGTGGGGCT
Source organism: Clavibacter sp. AC415 (assembly GCF_979252985.1). Lineage (NCBI taxonomy): Bacteria > Bacillati > Actinomycetota > Actinomycetes > Micrococcales > Microbacteriaceae > Clavibacter > Clavibacter sp. AC415. Next base: position 135,722 of record NZ_CEEDAR010000017.1, read on the forward strand.
CGACGTGACGCACCCGTACCGGGCGGATCCGCGCCTCTGGCTGCTGCTCTACCGGCCGACGCAGTTCTACTACGAGGCCTACGGCCCCGGCGAGGCCGGCTGCACGATCGACGCGTGCTCGGCGTCGATCACGTCGATCGCGAACCCGCTCATCTGGTGGCTCTCCGTGGCCGCGATGCTGTACCTGCTCTACCGCCTCGCCGCCCGGCGCGAGTGGCGCGTGGGCCTCGTGCTCATGGGCATGGTCGTGGGCTACCTGCCGTGGCTGCTCTACGTGAACCGCACGGTCTTCCAGTTCTACTCGATCGCCTTCGAGCCGTACCTCATCCTGTGCCTCGCGATGGTGCTCGGCATGGTCCTCGGCGACCGCACGGATCCCCGGCGGCGGCGCACGCGCGGCCTCGTGGTCGTGGGCTCGGTGCTCGCCGCGTGCATCCTCGTGAGCGCCTTCTTCTACCCGCTCTGGACCGGGCAGCTCATCCCCACCTGGTTCTGGCGCCTGCACGCCTGGATCCCCTCGGGCTGGATCTGATGCCCGCCACCGCCTCGCGCCTCCACCCCGCGCTCCCCGGCCTCGCCGCGGCGGCTGCCGCCGCGCTCGCGGCGTGGGGGGTGCACGCCCTCGTCCCGGCGGTCCCGCTGCTCACGGTGGCGGTGGCGCTCGGCATCGTCGCGGCGCAGGTGCCGGCCGCGCGCCCCGCCCTCACCGGCCCGCTGAAGCCGGGGCTCACGCTGGCGTCGAAGCGGCTCATGCGGATCGGCGTGGTGCTCCTCGGCCTGCAGCTCGGCCTCTCCGACATCGTCGGCCTCGGCTGGCGCGCGGTGCTGCTCGTGGTCGCCGTGGTGGTGCTGTCGTTCGCCGGCACCTGGGCCATCGCCCGCGCGCTGCGCATGCCGGGGCAGCAGCCGCTCCTCCTCGCCACCGGCTTCTCCATCTGCGGCGCGAGCGCGATCGGCGCGATGGCGGGCGTCACGCGCGCGAAGCCGGCCGACCAGGGCGCGCCCGTCGCGCTCGTGACCCTGTGCGGCACCCTGGCGATCGCCGTCCTGCCGCCCCTCGCCGGCCCGCTCGGCCTCGACGACGTGGCCTTCGGGCACTGGGTGGGCGCGGGCGTGCACGACGTGGGCCAGGTCGTGGCGACGGCGCAGATCGCCGGATCCGCGGCCCTCACCATCGCCATCGCCGTGAAGCTCACCCGTGTGCTCCTGCTCGCGCCCGTGGTCGCCGTCGCCGGCGTGGTCATGCGCCGCCGCGAGGGCCGCGTCGAGGGCGCCGCCCGCCCCCCGATCGTGCCGCTGTTCGTCCTCGGCTTCCTCGCCGCCGTGCTGGTGCGCACCTTCGTGCCGTTGCCGGACGGCGTGCTGGAGGCGGCGCAGGTCGCGCAGACGGCGCTCCTCGCCGTCGCGCTCGTGGCCCTCGGATCCGCGGTGCGCCTCCGCGAGCTCGTCGGCCAGGGCGGCTCCGCGCTGGCCGCGGGCCTCCTGTCCTGGGCGCTCATCGCGGGCCTCGCGCTCGCGGCCGTGCGCCTGTCCTGATCCGGGGCCGGGCCGGATGTCGCCGCATTACGCCGCGGCCGGGAAACCGTCGGGAGCCCGGGCTAGCGTGACCCCATGGTCGATCGCGAGTACGGGTTCAGGACGAAGGGCGATCCACGCGGGCAACATCCCCGACGCCACCACGGGCGCGCGCGCCCTCCCCATCTACCAGTCGAGCGCGTTCGTCTTCGACGACACCGCCGACGCCGCCGCGCGCTTCGCGCTGCAGAAGTACGGCAACGTCTACTCGCGCCTGTCGAACCCCACGGTCGCGTCGTTCGAGGAGCGCGTCGCGAGCCTCGAGGGCGGCCTCGGCGCGGTCGCCACGGCGAGCGGGCTGAGCGCGCAGTACATCACCTTCGCGTCGCTCGCGGGCGCGGGCGACCACATCGTCGCCTCCGCGAACCTCTACGGCGGATCCATCACGCAGCTCGACGTGACCCTCCGCCGCTTCGGCGTGGAGACCACGTTCGTGCAGTCGAGCGACCCGGCCGACTACGCCGCCGCCATCACCGACCGCACCAAGCTCGTCTTCGCGGAGACGGTCGCGAATCCGTCCGGCGAGATCGCCGACATCGAGGGCCTCGCCGCGGTCGCGCACGCGGCCGGCGTCCCGCTCGTCATCGACTCCACCATCGCCACGCCGTACCTCAACCGGCCCATCGAGTGGGGCGCCGACATCGTCATCCACTCGGCCACGAAGTTCCTCGGCGGGCACGGCACGACGCTCGGCGGCGTGGTCGTCGAGTCCGGCCTCTTCGACTGGGAGAGCGCGCGCTTCCCGCTGCTCGACCAGCCCGTGCCGAGCTACGGCGGCCTCAACTGGACCGGCAACTTCGGCGAGTACGCCTTCCTCACCCGCCTCCGCGCCGAGCAGCTGCGGGACATCGGGCCGGCGCTCGCGCCGCACTCCGCGTTCCTCCTCGCGCAGGGCGTCGAGACCCTCCCGTACCGGATGCAGGCGCACGTCGACAACGCGCGCCGCGTCGCCGAGTGGCTCGACGCGGATCCGCGCATCACCGCCGTCAACTGGGCCGGCCTCCCCGCGCACCCGCACCACGAGCGCGCGCGCAAGTACCTGCCGACCGGGCCCGGCTCCGTCTTCACCTTCGAGGTCGCGGGCGGCCGCGCCGTCGGCCAGCGCTTCATCGAGTCGGTCGAGCTCGCGAGCCACCTCGCCAACATCGGCGACGCGAAGACGCTCGTCATCCACCCGGCCTCCACGACCCACGCGCAGCTCAGCGAGGCGCAGCTCGTGGACGCGGGCGTGCTGCCCGGCATCGTCCGCATCAGCGTCGGCATCGAGGACGTCGACGACATCATCCACGACCTGGACCAGGCGCTCGCCGCGGCCACGGAGGGAGCGAAGTGAGCTTCGACACCGGCGGGGTGCCGCCCGAGCGCGCCGGATCCACGCCCCACCCGGCCTCGGACGCCGCCGACCTGGCGCCGCTCGACCCCGCCGAGGAGTCCGCCGACCGCGCGGCCGGCGACGCCGCGGAGGCGCAGGCCGCGGAGGCGCGAGTCCCCACGGACGCCCCCGCCGAGGTCGTCGAGCCGGTGCAGGACCCGGGCGCCGACGGCACCCAGACCACCCAGCTCCAGAACGGGCTCACCTGCGCGATCCCCCGCTCCAGCCCGCTCGCGGCGCTGCTCCGCTCGGAGCGCACCTGGACGGGCCCGAGCGCCAAGGAGCGGCTGGCGATCCTCCGCCGCGCGAAGAGCGTCGCGATCGTCGGCGCCTCCCCGAACCCGGCCAGGTCCAGCTACTTCGTCGGCACGTACCTGCAGCAGTCGAGCGGCTACCGGGTCTACTTCGTGAACCCGAACGCCACCGAGATCCTCGGGCAGAGGGCGTACCCGGACCTGGCGTCGCTCCCCGAGGTGCCCGACATCGTCGACGTCTTCCGCAAGGCGAGCGACATCCCGTCCGTGGTGGACGACGTGGTCGCCGTGGGCGCGCCCGTCATCTGGGTGCAGCTCGGCATCTGGAACCAGGAGGCGGCGGAGGACGCCGAGGCCCGCGGCCTCACCGTCGTCATGGACCGCTGCATCAAGGTCGAGCACGCGCGCTTCCACGGCGGGCTGCACCTGCTCGGCTTCGACACCGGCGTCATCAGCTCGCGGAAGGCCGCGGTCTAGCGGCGGGTCCGGGCGGCGCGGTCGCGCGCGGCCCGGACCCGGGGGTCACCAGCCGAGCGTGCCGGGTGCGCCCTTGAACGGGCCCACCACGCGCGGCGTGATCCAGCCGCCGTAGAAGTCGCCCTCCTGCGCCTCGACGGTCACGCCATCGACGGTGCAGCGGTCCATCGCGGAGGGGTACACCGCGATCATGTCGACGAGCCGCTCGAACCCGCGGGTCGGCGACGGGTACCACCACGCCGACCGCTCCGCCGTGACCCCGCCGGCCGCGAGGGTGAGGTAGGAGGCCTCGCCCTTGTACTCGCACCACGAGCGACCCGCGGCGGAGGAGAGCACCCCCGCGGCGAAGTCGTCGGAGGGGATGTAGTAGACGGGCGGGTGGCTCGTCTCGAGCACGCGGACGGCGGCCCGGGTGTCGGCGACGACCCGGCCGCCGAGCTCGATCACGACGTGCTCGCCGCTCGGGTCGACGCGCGGCGGGCGGGGGTAGTCCCAGACCGACTCCTGCCCCCTCGCCGGGGATCTCGCGGGGACGGCGGACAGGGGGGGATGCGCATGCGCCGAAGGTACCCCGGGCTCCTGAGCGCCCCGGATCCGGCGCCCGGACAGCTCGGAGGACATCGCCGCGCAATGACGTAGCCACTAAACGTTTTTGCACAAATAGTCCTCCGGGTGCTTGACTGGGGCACGTCCACCCGCATTCGGGTGTCACACAGCACGACATCTTTGAGGAGCAACACATGGGCATCATCGGTTTTCTGGTTCTGGGTCTGATCGCCGGAGCGCTCGCCAAGCTGATCCTCCCGGGCAAGCAGGGTGGCGGAATCATCGTCACGCTGATCCTGGGCGTCGTCGGCGCATTCCTCGGCGGCTTCATCGGCAGCGCCCTCTTCGGCAAGGGCGTCGACAGCTTCGACCTCGGCTCGCTCGCGCTCGCCATCGTCGGCGCGATCATCGTCCTGCTGGTCTACGGCGCGATCGTCGGCCGCAAGAAGGCCTAGTCTTCCTGCACCACGGAGCCCCCGTCGCCCGACCGCATGGTCCGGCGGCGGGGGCTCTCTCCATGCCGGGGTGACGCACCCGGGTTCCTGTCGGGCCCCTGATCCCGCCCGATGCGTCGCCGCCGCGTGCCTACGATGACCGCATGCCCGACGTCGCCGCCCCCACCCGCTCGCGCACGGCCGCCGTCCTCGTGGCCGTGGCCCTGCCCCCGCTCGCCCTCGCCGCCGCGGGCCTCAGCCACCCGACCCAGCTGACCGCCGCGACCGCCGTGCAGTGGCGCGACCTGCACATCGCGCTGCTCCCGGTCTTCCCGCTGCTCGCCATCGCGCCGATCCTCCTGACCCGCCGCCACGACCGCCGCCTCGGCATCCTGGCCGTCGTCCTCGGCTTCGCCTACGCCGTCTGCTACCAGGCGCTCGACATCCTCGCGGGCATCGCCGCCGGCGCCCTCAAGATCGAGGGCGGCCAGGGGGTGACCACCATGTACGCGCTCGCCGACGGCATCGTCGTCACGGGCGTGTGGTCCTACGTCGCCGTCACCGTGCTCGCGAGCGCCCTCGTGATCCGGCGCGCCGGCCTCCGGGCCCTGCCCGGCGCGGTGGTCGCCGTCATCGCGGCCGTCTCGTTCGTCGACAGCCACATCTTCTTCCCGCGGGGCGTGATCACCATGCTGGGCCTCGCCGTCGGGTGGACCTGGCTGGCGCTCGCCTCCTCCGGGGCCGCCCGGCGCGGCCCCGTCGGACCCGTCGGGGGCCGCCCGGCCGACCGCGCGGAGGCGGCGGCATAGTCTGACGGGATGACAGCGTACGTCTCGGCACTCGACCTCTTCTCCATCGGGATCGGGCCGTCCAGCTCGCACACCGTCGGCCCGATGCGCGCGGCCCTGCTGTTCGCCGAGGAGTGCGCGGCGTCGCCGCGGCTGACGGGGATCACGCGGGTCACGGTGCGGCTGTTCGGCTCGCTCGGCGCCACCGGGCTCGGCCACGGCACGCCCGACGCGGTCGTCGCGGGCCTCGCCGGGCTCGCGCCGGAGACGTGCGACCCCGACGAGGTGCGCGGCCGCTGGTCCGGTCTCGGCGAGGGCGTCGACGTGCCGCTCGCGGGCGTCCACCCGGTGCGCATGGTGGGGCGCGACCTCACGTTCGAGCCGTTCACGCGCCTGCCCCGGCACCCCAACGCGATGCACCTCGCCGCCCTCGACGCCGAGGGCGGCACCGTGCTCGAGAGCACGTGGTACTCGGTCGGCGGCGGGTTCGTGCTGCGCGAGGACCAGGCGCCCTCGGCCGTGCTGCCCACCGGGCTCCCCCACTCCTTCTCCAACGCGGACGAGCTCATCGCCCTCGCCGAGTCGACGGGGCGCTCCATCGCCGACGTCGCGCGCGACACCGAGGAGTCCATCCACGGCTCGCGCCGCGCGGTCGCCGGCCTCGACGCGATCTGGGACGCCATGGCCGCGTGCGTCTCCTCGGGCCTCGACGGCCAGGGCACGCTGCCCGGCGGCCTGAACGTGCGACGCCGGGCAGCCCGCGTCGCGTCGCAGCTCGCCGCCATCGACGCCGAGGGCGCGCGCGACACCTCGCACGAGTGGCTGCACGCGTTCGCCCTCGCGGTCAACGAGGAGAACGCGTCCGGCGGGCGCGTGGTGACCGCGCCCACCAACGGCGCCGCGGGCATCATCCCCGCCGTCGGCTCCTACTACCTGCGGTTCGTGCCCGGCGCGGACCGCGACGGGATCCGCGACTTCCTGCTCACGGCGACCGCCATCGGCTCGCTCGTGAAGGCCAACGCGTCCATCTCGGGCGCCGAGGCCGGCTGCCAGGGCGAGGTCGGCACGGCGTGCGCGATGGCGGCGGGTGCGCTCTGCGCCGTGCTCGGCGGGACCCCGCGCCAGGTCGAGAACGCGGCCGAGATCGCGATGGAGCACCACCTCGGCCTCACGTGCGACCCCGTCGGAGGTCTCGTGCAGATCCCGTGCATCGAGCGGAACGCGATCGCCGCCTCGACCGCCGTCAACGCCGCCCGCATGGCGCTGCACGGCGACGGCACGCACCTCGTCTCCCTCGACACCGTCATCGAGACGATGCGGCAGACGGGCCTCGACATGTCCACCAAGTACAAGGAGACGTCCACGGGCGGACTCGCGGTCAACGTCATCGAGTGCTGAGCGCGCGCGACGGGCCCTCCCGTGTCAGGCTGAGCGCATGGGTGTCCCCGCGCTGCTGCTCGCCGTCGCGGCGCTGCTGATCCTCGGCACCACCCAGCTGGCCGCGTGGGGCGTGCTCAAGCGCAACGGCTGGATCGGCATCCGCACGCGCCCGCTCATGACGAGCGACGCCGCGTGGCGCGCCGGCCACCGGGCGGCGCTCCCGGCGCTGCGCGGGACGTGCCTCCCCGTCGCCATCGGCGGGGTCATCGGCGGCATCGCGGCGGGCGCCGGCATGAACAGCGTCGCCAGCTGGGGCGCGCTGCTGCTCGTCGGCGGGATCGCCTGGAGCACCTTCCGGGCGGGACGCGCCGCCAAGGCCGTCATCCGCCGCGAGGCCGAGGCGCCGCGGCGGCCCGTCGCGCGCTGAGAGGCCGGGCGCGCGGCTGCAGCCGCGCGGCTAGGACGCGGGCGGCGCGGCCTCGGGGCCTTCCGCACCTGCACCCGCACCCGCGCGCAGGGCGTCGCCCACCGCCGCCAGCCGCTCCGGCCCGACGAGGCCCAGGTGGTACGCGTACGCGTCGTCGATGCCGGCGATCGCGCGGGGCCAGCCCGCCCGGATCCCCGCGGCCGTGGCCGGCGGCATCGCCCACATCCAGCCGCCCAGCCGGGTGCCGGGGAGCCGGGAGCGCAGGGCGCGGACGGCGTCCGGGTCGTGCACGACGGCGTCCGCGAGGATGACGCCGTCGACGAGGTCGACGTCGTCGAGGAGCGCCGCGAAGGGGCCCGTGGCCCAGGGGTCGGGATCCGCGTGCACGACGACGCGCGCGACGCCCGCCGCCCGCGCGGCGCCGACGCACGCCTCGAGGAGCAGGCGGCGCGCCCGCGCGCGCACGGCGAGCACCGCCTCGAGGCCGTCGGTGGAGCCGTCCGCGTCGACGCGGGCCCGCACCTCGGCGCGGAGGGCAACCGGATCGACCCCGTCCGCGGCGAGCGCCGCGACGCAGGCGGTGCAGAAGCAGATGGAGAGGAGCGCCTCCACGTCGGCCGACCAGTCGGCGCCCGACGTCTTCTCGTGGGCGCTGAGGTGCGCGAGGCCGAGGGGCCCGCAGGCCTCCAGCATCACGCCGTCGAGCGGTGCCGCGGCGGCGACCTCGGCGACGAGGGTCGCCGCGTACTCCCGGACCTCGGGGTGCGACGGGCAGAGCGCGTGGACGTGCACGTGCCCCCACGCGTCGACGACCGAGAGCTCCGAGTGCCGCTCCCCGATCGCGCACGCGTGGGTGAGCACGATCCAGGCCTCGACGCGCAGCCCCGCCTCCCGCGCGACGGCGGCGGCGCGCTCGAACGCGCGCGGCCCGACCCAGGGCGCGTGGTCGCTCGGCCGGATCTCCCCCACGCCTCCGGGCGCACGGGCACGTAGAGGGCGGCGTCGCGGGCGTCCACCACGCGGTGCCGCGGGTGCAGGGGCGTCGCGGCGCGGACGGAGTGGTACGCGGCGGCGATCGCGACCCCGCCGGCGCCGGCGTCCCGCACGCGCGCGGTCGCATCGGGATCGTCGATGAGGTCCCAGGGGTAGACGCAGAACGCGCGGCTCATCGGACGCCCGCCGAGCGCAGCTCCTGGGCGAGCCGCTGCGCGTGCGTGCCGATGACGGTGGCGACCCGGGCGACCTCCGCGTCGTCGGCCCGGGCGACGGGCATGGAGCAGCTGATCGCGTCGGTGGCGGGGATCCGGTAGCCGACGCTGACGCTCACGCAGCTCACGCCCGCGAGGTTCTCCTCGCGCTCGTGCGCGTAGCCGCGCTCGTGGAAGCCGTCGAGCTGGGCGTCGAGGGCGGCGCGGTCCGTGACGGTGCGCGCGGTGAGGGCGGCCAGGGGGCCGTCGCCGAGCGCGTCGCGCCGCTCGGCGGGGCTGAGCTCCGCGAGCAGCGCCTTGCCGAGCGAGGTGGCGTGCGCGGGCAGCTGGCGGCCGACGCGCGAGGTGGCGCGGCGGGACTCGGTGGTCTCGCGCGTGGCCAGGTAGAGCACCTGGTCGCCCTCGCGGCGGGCGTAGTGGGCGGTGTAGCCGGTGTCGTCGCGGATGCGCTCGAGCGCCCGCACTGCGTGCGGGAGCGCCCGGTCGCGGTCGAGGTACGCGGTGCCGACGACGAGGGCGCGGGATCCGATGGCGACGTGCGTGCCGTCCTGCAGCATCTCGATCCAGCCGCTGGCGGCCATGGTGTGCAGCAGCTGGTGGAGGCTGGAGCGCGGGTATCCGGACGCCCGGTGCAGCTCGACGACGGAGACGGGCTCGTCCGACGCCGCCAGCCGCTCGAGGAGGGCCAGGGTGCGCTCCGCCGACTTGACGGGCCGGGCGCCGCCCTCCGCCGCCATCGCGGCAGGCGACGATGCAGGAACCCGCTCCCCGGCGGCGCGGGTCACCACGGCTCCCCCAGCGGATGCGCCGCCGACGCGAACTCGCCGCCGATGAGGCCGTTCGCGTCGGGATCCACGCCGTCCACGTCGCGCGGCATCACGTCCGCCGCGAGCTGCTCGGCGTCGTCCTCCGGGTGGTAGCCGATGGCGTGGCCGGCATCGTGCGCGAACCAGGCGCGGGTGTTGCGGGAGACGCCCCACACGATGCGCGCGCCGGGCTCGTCGAGCGCGGCGACCGCCTCGACGAGCCGCGCGAGGTCGGGGAAGGAGAGCCAGGTGGAGAGCATGCGCGAGGTGGTGGGCCGCGCGAGGGCCGTGCCGATGCGGACGCTCACGACGGCGAGCCCGTGGCGGTCGGCGTACACGGAGCCGAGCGCCTCCATGGCGGCCTTGCTCGCGCCGTACAGGCCGTCGGGCCGCGGTTCGAGCCGGTCCACGGGCTGCGCCGGCACGGGGTGGAAGCCGACGGCGTGCGTGCTGCTCGCGAGCAGCACCCGCCGCACGCCCGTGTCGCGGGCGGCCTCGAGCACGCTGCGGGTGCCCTCGACGTTCGCCTCCGCCAGCGCGGCCCACGACCGCTCCCGGCTGAGGCCGCCGAGGTGCACGACGAGGTCCGCCCCGACGATCGCCGCACGGACGGCGTCCGTGTCGGTGACGGAGGCCGTGATCGCCGTCTCGCCCGCGACCGCCTCCGGGTCGACCAGGTCGATGAGGGTCAGCCGGTGGCCGGCGGCGCGCAGGAGCGGCCGCACCCCGCGGGCGACGAGGCCGGCGGCCCCGGTGATGACGATGCTCCGCGCGTCGGCCATGCCGGCGTCCCCTTCCCGGCCCGTCCGCGTTGACGACGTGCCCGATGCCGCCTACGTTAGCAGGCACGTTCACGCTGATGGAGGGCATCCGCATATGCGGATGGGAGGGGCTCGATGATCATCCGCGACCTCGTCGTCACGCCCATCGCGTTCCGCGACCCTCCCCTGCTGAACGCCGACGGCGTGCACGAGCCCCTGGCGCTGCGCACCATCGTCGAGCTCGTCGTCGACGGCGGCGTCATCGGCCTCGGCGAGGGCCAGGGCGGTGCCGCCGCGGCTGAGGCCGTCGCGTCCGTCCGGGACGCCGTCGTCGGGCTCAGCGTGTTCGACCTCCACGGCATCGAGGCGGCGGTCGGCGCGGCCCTCGGGGGCGACGACGGTCCGCTCGACCTCCGTGCCCGCCGTGTCGTGCACTCCATGATCGACGTGGCCGCGCACGACGCCCAGGGCCGCATCACGGGCCTGCCGGTCAGCGAGCTGCTGGGCGGCCGGGTCCGCGACGCCGTCCCGTACAGCGCGTACCTCTTCTACAAGTGGGCGGCGCACCCCGGTCAGGAGCCCGACGACTTCGGCGCGGCGCTCGATCCTGCGGGCATCGTCGCGCAGGCCCGCCTCCTCATCGGCCGGTACGGCTTCGGCTCCATCAAGCTGAAGGCGGGCGTGCTCCCGCCCGACGAGGAGATCGCGGCGATCCGCGCCCTCGCGGAGGCGTTCCCCGACCACCCGCTGCGCATCGACCCGAACGGCGCGTGGACGCACGAGACGGCGCTCCGCGTGGCCCGCGAGCTCGACGGGGTGCTCGAGTACCTCGAGGACCCGGTGCTCGGCATCGACGGGATGGCCGCCGTGGCCGCCGAGGTGTCCCAGCCGCTCGCCACGAACATGTGCGTCGTGACCTTCGAGCAGATCGCGGAGGGCTTCGCGAAGGACGCCGTGCAGATCGTGCTCTCCGACCACCACTACTGGGGCGGGCTCGCGCACACCCGCGAGCTGGCGGCGATCTGCGCCACCTGGGGCGTGGGCCTGTCCATGCACTCGAACTCGCACCTCGGCATCTCCCTCGCCGCCATGACGCACGTCGCCGCGGCGAGCCCCGAGCTCGGCTACGCCTGCGACACCCACTACCCGTGGAACCGCGGCGACGACGTCATCGTCCCCGGCGTCCTCGAGATCGTGGACGGCGCCGTCGCCGTGCCGACCGGCCCCGGCCTCGGCGTCGAGCTCGACCGCGAGGCGCTCGCCCGCCAGCACCGCGTGTACCGGGAGTCCGGCCGCACCGTGCGCGACGACACCGGCTACATGCGCAGCATCCATCCCGCCTACGACCCCACGCTCCCGAGGTTCTGATGACGATCACCGACACCCCCGCCACCCCCGCCACCGCTGCGTCCGGCGGGCTCGCCCCGCTCGAGGGCGTGCTCTTCTTCCCCGTGACCCCGTTCGACGCCCACGACCGCGTCGACGAGGACCTGCTCGCCGCGCACGTGGCCGACGGGCTCGGCCAGGGCGCCGGCGCCGCCTTCGTCGCGTGCGGCACGGGCGAGTTCCACGCGCTCGACATCGAGGAGTACGCGCAGGCCGTGCGCGTCGGGGTCGCGGCGGCCGCCGGGCGCCACGTCGTCGTCGCGGGCGTCGGCGGGCCGCTCGGGCACGCCCGCCGGTGCGCCCGGATCGCCGCCGAGCTGGGCGCGGACGGGATCCTCGTGATGCCGCCCTACCTCGTGCAGGGCCCCCAGGCCGGCGTCGCCGCGTACGTGGAGGCGATCGCCGCCGCCTCGCCGCTGCCGCTCATCGCGTACCACCGGGGCACCGCCCAGTTCAGCGAGTCGACGGTGGAGCGGCTCCTCGCCCTGCCCACCCTCGCCGGCATCAAGGACGGGGCCGGCGACATCGCCCTCATGCAGCGCTTCGTACTGGCCGCGCGCCGGGCCGGACGGGACGACGTGCAGTTCTTCAACGGGCTCCTGACCGCCGAGGCGAGCCAGGCGGCCTACCGCGCCATCGGCGTGCCGCTGTACTCGTCCGCCGTCTTCGCGATGGCGCCGCGGATCGCGCGGGCGTTCTTCGCCGCGTACGAGGCCGACGACCGGGAGGCGCAGCGCCGGCTCCTCGACGGGTTCTACACGCCGCTCGTGCGCCTGCGCGACCAGACGCCCGGCTTCGCCGTGTCGCTCATCAAGGCGGGCCTGCGGCTCCGGGGGATGCCGGTGGGGTCCGTCCGGGCGCCGCTCGTGGATCCGAGCCCGCACCAGCTCGCGGAGCTCGAGCGGATCCTCGCGCACGGCGACGAGGTGGTCTCGTGAGCGGCGCGGACACCACGGCGGAGGCCGTCCGGGACGCCGTGGCGCGCGCCGCCGCGGCCGCGCCCGCCGCCGCCCGGGCCACCGAGGCGGAGCGCGCCGGGTGGCTCCGCGCGATCGCCGACGACCTCGACGCCGCGCGCGACGCGCTCGGTGCCGCTCGCCGCCCGCGAGACCGGGCTCGCCGTGCCGCGCGCCTCACGGGCGAGGTCGCCCGCACCACCGGCCAGCTGCGGCTGTTCGCCGACGCGATCGAGGAGGGCAGCCACCTGGAGGTGGTCGTCGACCACGCCGACCCGTCGAGCGCTCCCCCGCGTCCGGACCTCCGGCGCATGCTGATCCCGCTCGGCCCCGTCGCCGTGTACGCGGCCTCGAACTTCCCCTTCGCGTTCTCCGTCGCCGGCGGCGACACGGCATCGGCGCTCGCCGTCGGGTGCCCCGTCGTCGTGAAGGCGCACCCCGGGCACGCGAGACCTCCCGGGCGACCGCCGCGATCGTCGCCGGCGCGCTCCGGCGGGCCGGGGCTCCCGACGGCGCGTTCGCGCTCGTCGAGGGCTTCGACGCCGGGCTCGCGCTCGTCGACGCGGCCCCCGTCCGCGCGGCCGCCTTCACGGGCTCGCTCGGCGGCGGACGCGCGCTCGCCGACCGCGCCGCCGCGCGCGAGGAGCCGATCCCGTTCTTCGGCGAGCTCGGCAGCCTCAACCCGGTCGTCGTCACACTTCGGGCCGATGCCGCCCGCGGGGCCAGCTCGCCGCGGGCCTCGCCGCGTCGTACACGCTCGGGGCGGGTCAGTTCTGCACCAAGCCCGGGCTCGTGCTCGTCCCCGCGGGCTCGGCGCTCGAGCGGGAGCTGCCCGGGCAGGTGCCGGGCGGCACGGCGGCCATGCTGACCGGATCCATCGCGGAGGGCTTCGTGACGGGCGCCCGACGGCTGGCCGGGATCCCGGGGGTCGAGGAGCTGATCGCGCCGACGGTCGCCGGCGCCGCCGCGCTGCTCGCGGTCGACGCCCTCGACTTCGCCGCGTCGGCCGACGAGCTCACCGCGGAGGTGTTCGGCCCCGCGACCCTGCTGGTGCGGTACCGCAGCGCCGAGGAGCGGGACCTCGCCGTCGCCGCCCTCCCGGGGTCCCTCACGGCGACCCTGCACGCCGAGCCGGAGGACGAGGTCGACGCGCTCGTCGACCTCCTCGCCGCACGCGCGGGTCGCCTGCTCTTCGCGGGCTGGCCCACGGGCGTCGCCGTCGCGTGGGCCCAGCGCCACGGCGGGCCGTGGCCCGCGACGACGTCCCAGCACACGTCGGTGGGCGTGACGGCGATGCGGCGGTTCCAGCGGCCGATCGCGTACCAGGACGCCCCGGAGGCGATCCTGCCGGCCCCGCTCCGGGACGGCTGGTCGGGCCCCCGGCGCGTGGACGGCCGACTGCGCGCCTGAGCGGGACGCGCCGGACGGCGTGCGCGCCGGACGCCGCGCGCGCCGCTCGGCATGGGCCGGGCGAGAGGGGGGAGCACGGGAGCCCGGAGCCCGGAGCCCGGAGCCCGGGCGGAAGTGCGCCCGGCCCCGGTGACGGGGCCGGGCCGCCGGCGAGCTGTTACCCGCAGCTCGAGCCGACATGTGTCGCGCTCCACCCGAAGGAGCGGCGCACAGATCGAAGGTAGCGCGCACCCCGTCGGCCGTGAACCGGGGCCGCTACTTGTCTTCCGCGCCGCCATGCCAGTAGTGGGTGCGCACCACCGGTGTCCGGCCGCGAGCGCGAGCGGCGACGTGGACGTCGACGGGCGGACGGGCCTCGCCGGCGAGCGCAGCCGACGGCGCGCACGGCACGCCCGGGACGCCCCGCACGCCGTAGCCTGGTGGCCGATCGAGGAGGATCACCACCATGGAGCACACCCGTCTCGGCAGCACCGGCCTGAAGGTGAGCCGCCTCGCCCTCGGCTGCATGACCTACGGCGACCCCGCACGCGGCATGCACACCTGGACCATGGACGAGGAGGCGTCGGCGCCCTTCTTCCGCCAGGCGGTCGAGCTCGGCATCACGTTCTGGGACACCGCGAACGTCTACCAGCAGGGCACGAGCGAGGAGTACGTCGGCCGCGCCATCCGCCGCTTCACCCGGCGCGAGGACATCGTCCTCGCCACCAAGGTCTCGGGGAGGATGCACGACGGGCCCGGCGGATCCGGCCTGTCCCGGGCCGCGATCCTCGAGCAGGTCGACGCGTCCCTCCGCCGGCTCGGCACCGACCACATCGACGTGCACTACCTGCACCGCTTCGACCCGGACACCCCGGTCGAGGAGACGATGCAGGCGCTCGACGACGTGGTCCGCGCGGGCAAGGTCCGCTACCTCGGCGCCTCGTCCATGCACGCGTGGCAGTTCGCGAAGCTCCAGCGCGCCGCGGCCGTCCACGGCTGGACGGGCTTCGCCGCCATGCAGGACCAGTACAACCTCATCAAGCGCGAGGAGGAGCGCGAGATGATCCCCCTCTGCGTCGACACCGGGGTCGGCCTCACCCCCTACTCCCCCAACGGCAAGGGCCGGCTGACCCGACCGCGCGGCGCGACCACCGCGCGATCCGAGACCGACGAGGTCGCCGCGGCCTTCGACACGGACGCCGACGGGCCCGTGATCGACGCGGTCGAGCGGATCGCCGCCGAGCGCGACGTGCCCATGGCCCGCGTCGCCCTCGCCTGGGTGCTGCGGAACCCCGCAGTCGCCGCCCCGGTGATCGGGGCCACCAAGCCCCACCACCTCACCGACGCCGTCGCCGCGCTCGACCTGGAGCTGACCGACGACGAGGTCGCCCGTCTCGAGAGCCCCTACGTGACGCAGCCGCCGTTCTGGTGGTGACGGCGCCGGGTCGGGGCCAGGGTCCGGGTGCGCCCGCGCCTAGGCTCGCACGATGACCTCCCTCCTCGACCAGCCCGCCTGGCACCATCCGACGACGAGGTCCGTGCGCGGCATCGGCCGGCCGGAGGTGCAGCGGTGGCTCGACGCGTACGTGGCCGCGTGGCAGTCGTACGAGCCGGACGACATCGCCGCGCTGTGGTCCGAGGGCGCCGTGTGGCACTACCCGTTCGGGATCCGCGCGACGGGCCGCGACGCGATCGTCGCGGAGTGGATGGCCGAGCGCGACGCGTTCGTCGGGGAGCGGTTCGACGCGCGGTACCACCCGGTGGTCCTCGACGGCGACACGGCCGTCACGCACGGGCGCACCGTCTTCCTCGCGGACGAGGGCGACGAGGTCGTCACAGCGTACGACAACATCTGGTTCCTCCGCTTCGACGCCGACGGGCGCTGCTCCGAGTTCCACGAGTGGTACGCGGGCCGACCGGAGGACGAGCCGGACCGGGCGATCCCGCAGCACTGAGCCGAGCGGCCTCGAGGTCCGGCGGAGCCCCGCGAGCGGACGGCCTGCCGGACGGGGCGGCGGAGCCCGCGCCCTAGCGGCCGCGGACGCGTCGAGCCGAGATCGCCGCGTGCGGACGGGATCCCGCGCCGGAGCCGGTGCGGGTGTGCGTCTCGACGACCTCGAAGCCCGCCGCGACCAGCTCGTGCGCGAGCAGATCCGTCGGCCACCGGTAGGCGGTGACCACCGCGTGGTCGAACGCCTCGAGACGGGCACCGGGGAAGAAGCCCACGAGGAGCCGTCCGTCCGGGCGGAGCACGCGGGCGAACTCGTCGAGGGCGCGTCGGATGGTCGACGGCTCGTGGTGGATGAGGGAGTACCAGGACAGGACTCCCCCGTACGCGTCCGCCGCGTCGGGCAGGGCGTCGATGCTGCCGGTCACGAAGGGCACCGCGGGGTAGGCGGCGCGCGCGTGGTCGACGAAGGCGGCCACCTGGTCGATCCCGCGGACGTCGATCCCCTGACGCGCGAGGTGGTCGGTCCAGTGCCCGGGACCGCAGCCCGCGTCGAGCACGGGACCCGTGACGCCCGCCGCCCATGTCGTCACGAGCTCGGCGTCGGACGGGTGCACGGCGGCCATGGATCCGAGCAGCTCCGCGTACTCCGCGGCCCGGTCCGCGTACGAGCCGAGCCACGTCGGCTGCCCGGCGAGGTGCCGGGGAGGCGTCGTCCAGGCCGAAGTGCCGCAGCACGCGCCGGGCGACCTCCGCCGGGGTGCTGTCGTCCGCGTCGATGACCGCCTCGTCGAGATCCACCCGCGCCTGCCGGTCCGCGAGCTCCGCGTGCCGCTCCAGGTGCCATGCCAGGTCCTCCGCCCGGTCGGGGTCGTAGCGTCGACGCAGCCGCGCCTCGAGGGCCCGTGGCCGGGCCACGAGGCGGACCGACCGGACCGGCATCCCGACGGCGCGCGCATAGCGGGCCGCGTCGGATGCGCTCGCGATGACGCCGCTGAGGACCAGCTGCCGCGGGCCGACGGAGCGGTAGGCCGCCCAGACGGCGGCGATGGCCCGCGCCTCGACGAGGGTGTTGCCCGGGTCATCGTCGGCGACCGGCCACGACCGGTGGAACCAGTCGACGTCCATGAGGCTGAAGGGGCGCCCGCGGGCGGCGAGGAGGTTCCCGACGTGGTCGAGCACGGTCGTCTTGCCCACGCCGTACGAGCCGTTGAGGAAGATCGCGTACTCCGGGTGCTCGGCCACCCTCCGACCCTAGGCCGCGACGCGCAGCCCGCCGTTCGGTGCGCGTCCCGGCATCGCGGCGTCAGCCGGGGAGCGCCCCCGCGAGCTGGGCGCGGAGCGCATCCGCGTCGGTGACGGGGAGGCGGCAGACGAACGCGGCGCAGAGGTACGCGGTGGGGCCGGCGGCGGCCGTCCGGTCGGCGAGCAGTTCGAAGCCCGCCTCCGCCCACGCACGCGCCACGGACTCCGTCACGACCAGCGCCACGTCCGGCGGGCGGATGCGGCCGCGCGCGATCGCGGCGAGCGCGTCGTCGTCGGCACCGGCGTCGTCGGCGGCACCGGCCGCGTCGGGGGCATCGGACGCGTCGGGCAGCACCACGACGAGCTGGCGGGCGGCCCGGTCGACGGCGACCGCCTGCTCGAGCGCGCCGCCGAACGCGATCGGCCGCGTCGCACCGGCCGCCGCGACGGTCGCGAGCGCGTCGCGCGCCGCGTCGTCGTAGCGGGGATCCGCGGTCAGCTGCCCCAGCACGCGCGCGGCCGAGGCGGCCGCGGTGAGCCCGGAGGGGTACGCGCCCTCGGACGGATCCGACGCGAGGTCGAGGCCGAATCCGGCGAGCACCGGATCCGCGCCCGTCGGCACCCGGAACCCGGCGCTCCCGCCGCCGCCCGCGTCCGATCCCGCGTCCGCGCCCTCCGCCGCCGCCGCCGCGATCAGCGCGTCCACGAGGTCCCGCGCCCGCACGGCGTAGCCCGCGTCCCCCGTCGCGAGGGCCAGCGCGAGCAGCCCGTCCGCGAGCATGCCGTGGTCCTCGAGGGTCGCGACCGCGGGCGACACCCGCCCGTCGATGGACGCCCGGACGAGCGACCCGTCCTCCCGCACGTGCTGGTCGAGCAGCATGTCGGCGGCGGCCCGGGCGGCCCGGATCCACGCGGGGCGGCCGAACGCGCGGCCCGACCGGGCGAGCGCGCCGATCGCGAGCCCGTTCCAGCCGGTGAGCACCTTGCCGTCGACCGCGGGCGGCTCCTCGGCGGCGCGGCCCGCGGCGTCGAGCGCGTAGTAGCCGCCCTCGACGCGGCGGCCGGCGACCGTGCTCTCCGAGTCCTGCGCCGACGCGAAGCCGCCCGACGCCCGCCGGAGCGTCCCGGTGAGGAACGCGACGATCCCCGCCGCGACCTCCTCGTCGCCGGCGCGTGCGTACGCGTCGAGGAGGAGCGCGTTGTCGTAGAGCATCCGCTCGTAGTGCGGCTCCGACCAGTCACGGCGCGTCGAGTAGCGGAAGAAGCCGCCCTCGACCGGGTCGCGCAGGTCGGAGCGGGCCATCGCGTCGAGGGTGCGGCGGACGAGCGCGGCCGTCGCCTCGGCGCGGTCCGGCGAGCGCGCCGGAGGTCGCGAGCGTGTCGAGGAGCAGCACCACGGGGGCGACCGGGAACTTGGGCGCGGATCCGAACCCGCCGTGCTCCGTGTCCTCGAAGCCCGCGAGCTCGGCGGCCACGCGGTCGAGGGCGGCGGCGTCCGGGAGGGGCGAGGCGGCGGATCCGCGCGCCGAGGCCTCGCGGATCGCCGCGCTCAGCTGCCCCGCACCGTGCTCCACCTGGTCGCGCCGCGTCGTCCACGCGTCGGCGACCGCGTCCAGCACCTGCCGGAACGACGGGTGGCCGGCCCGCGGCTCGGGCGGCGAGTACGTTCCCGCGTGGAAGGTGCGCCCCTCGGGCGTCGTGAACACGTTGAGCGGCCAGCCCAGCTGGTCGGTGAAGGCCCCCGCCGCGGTGATGAGCGCGGCGTCGACCTCCGGGTGCTCCTCGCGGTCCACCTTGACCGCGACGAAGCCCGCGTTCAGCCGCTCCGCGAGCACCGGGTCGGAGAACGTCTCGCGCGCCATGACGTGGCACCAGTGGCGCGTGGAGTAGCCGACGGAGACGAGCACGGGCACGTCGCGCCGGGCGGCCTCCGCGAACGCCTCCGGGCCCCAGGGGCGCCAGTCGACCGGGTTGTCGGCGTGGCTCAGGAGGTAGGGGCTGACGGCGTCGGCGAGGCGGTTGGTCATGCGTCCACGCTACGCGCGGGCCTCCGGGCGACGGCCGGTCAGATCCAGTCGCGCTTGCGGAAGATGGTGAACAGGACGCCGCTCACGCCCAGCATGAGCAGGAGCGAGACCGGGTAGCCCCAGTCCCAGTGCAGCTCCGGCATCAGGTCGAAGTTCATGCCGTACACGCTCGAGACGAGCGTGGGCGCGAAGAGGATGGCCGCCCAGCCGGAGATCTTGCGGGTCTCGACGCTCTGCCGGTTGCTCGACTCGGACAGCTCCCGCATCTCCTCGTTCTGGCGCTGCCCGACGAGCGTGCTGTTCACGGTGAGGATGTCGCGCAGCAGCACCCGGAACTCCTCGACGCGCTCGTTGACGACGATGACGTGGTCGGCCACGTCCCGGAGCGCCTGCTGCAGGTCCTCGCTCACGCGGTACTTCCCGGATCCCGCCTGCAGCTGCTGCAGCATGCCCGTGAGGGGGCGCACGGCCCGCTGGAAGTCGATGACCTCGCGCGACAGCTCGTAGATGCGGCGGGACACGGCCGGGTCCCCGTCGAAGACCTGGTCCTCGATCTCGTCGATGTCGTTGGCGAGGCCCGTGACCACGGGCGCGTACCCGTCGACGACGGCGTCGAGGATCGCGTAGAGCACCGACTCGGGCCGGTGCGCCAGGAGCTCCGGCCGCTCCTGCATGCGCGTGCGCACGGCGGAGAGGTCGGGCGACTCGGCGGCGCCCGGACCGTGATGACGAAGTTCCGGCCGAGGAACACGTGCAGCTCGCCGAACTCCACCTCCTCGCGGTCGTCCACGTAGCGGGCGGCGCGCGGCGCACGCCGGTGAAGAGGGTGGAGCTGTAGCGCTCGGTCTTCGGGCGCTGGTGCGCCTGCACCGCGTCCTCGACGGCCAGCTCGTGCAGGTCGAACTCCTCGGCGAGCGCCTGCAGCTCCTCGACGGTCGGACGGTAGAGGCCGATCCACGCCATCGCCTCGGGGCGCTCGTCGAGCTCGCGGAAGGTGTCGGCGAGCGTCGCGGGGCTCGCCACGCGGCACCCGTCGACGTAGACGCCGTTGTCGACGAGGCTCGGGCGGCGCGGGCCGTCGTCGGGCTCGCGGTGCTCGGGATCCCGCTCGGCCCGCGCCCGCGAGGTGCCGCCGCCCGCGAGGCCCCCGAGGGGCGCGACGCCTCGGGAGACCACGGACTTGAGGCGCGTGCGGATGCGGTGCTGGGACATGGGCCACACCGTACCGGGCGGAGGTGTCGCGTTCCCGCGCCTAGCGCGACGCCGCGGCGCCCGCGCCCTCCTGCGCGCCGACGAGCACGTCGGCCATGCCCTCCTCACGCCAGGCGCGGAGCAGCCGGTGGAACGCGACGGGTCCCGGGCTGTAGGAGGCGCCCCCGATGGAGCGCGTGCCCTCGCCGTTGTAGTACCCGGGCGTGCACGCCTCCTGGAACGCGCGGGGGTCGGCTGCCGTCTCCCGGATGGTGCGCACCCACGCGTCCTCCGCCTCCGCGGTGGGCTCGATGCGGCGCGCGCCGACGTCGCGGCCCCGGGCGATCATCGCGGCGATGTGCTCCGCCTGCTCCAGCAGGACGTGCACGAAGTTGACCGAGTTGGCGTTCTGGATGCCGCTCAGGTGGAACAGGTTCGGGAAGCCGTGCGACAAGAGGCCGTGCAGCGTGCGCGGCCCCTGGGCCCAGGCCACCGAGGAGCGTGCGGACCGCCCCGCCCGACGAACGGGCAGCGTGCCGGACGGGATCGCCCGAGATCCCCACCTCGAAGCCCGTCGCGAAGACGACGCAGTCCACCTCGTAGGCCGTGTCGCCGACCACGACCGCGGTCTCGGTCATGCGCGTGATGCCGCCCGTGTCCGCCGTGTCCACGAGCCGCACGTTCGGCCGGTTGAAGGTGGGCAGGTACGTGTCGCTGAAGCCCTGGGCGCTTGCACGTGTCAGCGGTGCCCAGGGCTTCAGCGCCTCGGTGGTCGCCTCGTCCTCGACGACCTCGTCGATCCGGGCCCGGATGCGGTCCATGGTGTCGAGGTCGTCGGCAGCTCGTCGCGCAGCTCCCGCTCCTCGGGCGGCACGCTCGTGTCGACGGCGCCGGAGAGGATCTGGCGCTGCAGGGCGACGGTCCTCGTCCAGCCGTCCTGCACGAGGCCCTCCGCCGACGGCTCGCCGGCGAGCGCGGCGAGGAAGTGGTCGATCCGCTCGCGCTGCCACCCGGGGCGGAGCGACGCCGAATCCCACGCGGGATCGGTCGGCCGGTTGTCCCGCACGTCGACCGTGGAGGGCGTGCGCTGGAAGACGATAGAGCTCCCGGGCGTCCTCGCCGACGTGCGGGATGACCTGCAGGCCCGTCGCGCCGGTGCCGACGACCGCCACGCGCTTGTCGGCGAGGCCGGTGAGCCCGCCGTCGGGGGTGCCGCCCGTGTAGCCGTAGTCCCAGCGGCTGGTGTGGAACGTGTGGCCGCGGAATTCCTCCATGCCGGGGATCCCGGGCAGCTTCGGCTGGGTGAGGGTGCCCGAGGAGGTGACCACGAACCGGGCCCGGAAGCGGTCGCCGCGGTCGGTGTCGACGATCCACTCCTCGGCGCCCTCGTCCCACGCGAGGCCGGTGGCCCGGGTCTGCAGGAGCGCGTCGCGGTACAGGTCGAAGCGCCGGGCGATCGCGACGGCGTGCTGCCGGATCTCCTCGCCGGGGGCGTACCGCTCGCCGGGCATCCCGCCGACCTCCTCGAGCAGGGGCAGGTAGACGGAGGCCTCGATGTCGCAGCGGACGCCCGGGTACCGGTTCCAGTACCAGGTGCCGCCCACGTCGCCCGCCTCGTCCATGAGGCGCAGCGACTCCACGCCCGCCTCGCGGAGGCGCGAGGCGGTGAGCAGGCCGCCGAAGCCGGCGCCGATCACGAGCGCCTCGACCCGGTCGGTCACGGGCTCCCGCTCCTCGCGCGGCGTGTACGGGTCCTTCGCGTAGTAGCCGTACTCGCCCCGGGCGCCCCGGTACTGCGTCGCGCCGTCGGGGCGGACCCGGCGGTCGCGCTCGTGGCGGTACCGGGCGCGCGCGGCCTCGAGGCGCCGCTCGTCGGTGGCGGAGATGGCGGCGGGGATGGTGTCGGTCATGGCGTCTCGCTCTCGTCGGGTGGGCCGGCGCGGACGGCGACCCGGGTGGGGCGACGGCGGCGGACCGCGGGCGCCGACACGACTGCGGATCGGTTCTGTTGCTGCGACAGAAGGTTAGCCCGGGGCTGAGGCGCGCCTGCGCTGGGGATCGGCTGGGACCTACGGTGGGGCCATGGATCCCCGCGCCGACGCCCTCGCCGGCATCGAGGCCCTGACCATCGCGATCACCGTGCGCTCCATCCCGCGGGTGCTCGCGCCGCTGCTCACCACGGACCTGACGATCCAGCAGCTGAAGTCCCTTCACCGTGATCGTGACGACCGAGGAGGGCGCGACCGGCGCCGCCCTCGCCCAGTCGTTCGGGGTGTCCATGGCCTCGACCTCGAAGCTCGTCGACCGCCTGGCCGCGTCGGGCCTGGTGATCCGCGCGCCGGATCCGGTCGACCAGCGGGTGCGCCGGATCCACGCCACCGACCTCGGCCGCGCGGTCGTCCGCGAGCTCATGGCCGCCCGCCCCGAGCTCGGCGAGGACGTGCTCGGCGCGCCTGACGCTCGCGGAGCTGCAGGCGCTCCGGACGGGCCTCGGCGCCATCGCCCGCGAGCTGCGGAACGACCGCCGCATCCCCTGACCGGCCGCGGGCGTCCGCCCCCTACGACACCGCGTCCGGGTGGCTGCCGACGCGTCCGCGGGCCGCCTCGAGGGCGGTGATCCCGTCCATCTCGTCGTCGGTGAGCGCGAAGTCGAACACGTCGGCGTTCTCCACGAGCCGCTCGCGGCGCGTGGTCTTGGGGAACACGATCGTGCCCTGCTGCACGTGCCAGCGGAGCACGACCTGCGCGTCCGTCCGCCCGTGGGCGCGGGCGGCGGCGCGCACGACGGGCGCGTCGGCGACGGCTCCGCGGGCCAGCGGGCTCCAGGCCTCGACGGCGATGCCGTGCTCCGCGAGGTACCGCGTCGTCGCGCGCTGCTGGTGCCGCGGGTGCAGCTCGATCTGGTCGACCGCGGGCCGCGGGAGGCCGGCCGCGTCGAGCGCCTCGAGGTGCGGCACGAGGAAGTTGGAGACGCCGATGGAGCGGGTCAGCCCCGCGTCGCGCGCGGCGGCGAGTGCCTCCCAGGTCTCCACGTAGAGGCCGCGCTCGGCGGCCGGCCAGTGGATGAGGTGGAGGTCCACCGCGGCGAGGTCCAGCCGGTCGAGGCTCCGGCGGATGGCGTCGCGCGCGCGCTCCCGCCCGTGGTCGTCGTTCCAGACCTTGGTGGTCACGAACAGCTCGTCGCGCGGGATCCCGGAGGCGCGGATCGCCCGCCCGACGCCCTCCTCGTTGCCGTACATCGCGGCCGTGTCGATGTGCCGGTACCCGACCTCGAGCGCCTCCGACACGACCCGCTCGGCGTCGTCCGCCGGGACCTTGTAGGTGCCGACGCCGAACTGCGGGATGGGCACGCCGTCGCCCATCGGCACCGACGGGACGGGCGTGCGGAGGACGGCGGAGCCCGCGTCGCCCGCTGCCTGCCGCGCCCGGGCCGGCGCCCGCAGCGCCGTGCCCGTCGCTCACGCGCCGAACCGCTCGACGAGCGCCCGCTTGAGGATCTTCCCGCTCGGCCCTGAGCGGCAGCGCCTCGACCACCTCGACCCGCCGCGGGTACTTGTACGACGCGATGCGCTCCCGCATGTACGCGACGACCTCCTCGGCGTCCACGGCCGCGTCCGCCTGCGCGACGATCGCGGCGACGATCTCCTGCCCGTGCTCCTCGTGGGGCACCCCGAACACGGCGCACTGCGCGACGGCGGCGGTGGCGCGCGAGGACCTCCTCGACCTCGCGCGGGTACACGTTGTAGCCGTTCCGCAGGATCATGTCCTTCGTCCGGTCGACGACGCGGATGTACCCGTCGTCGTCGATGGTCCCGAGGTCACCCGTGCGGAACCACCCGTCGACGACCGCGCGCGCCGTGTCCTCCGGGCGGTTCAGGTAGCCGTTCATGAGGTTGTGGCCGCGGATGACGATCTCGCCCATGGTCCCGCGCTCGAGGAGCTCCACACGGTCCTCGTGCTCGGGGTCGGCGATCTCGACCTGCACGCCCCAGATCGGCTTCCCGACCGTGCCCGGCCGCGCGGCCACGCCCACATGGTTGAACGACGCGACGGGCGAGGTCTCCGTGAGGCCGTAGCCCTCGTGCGATCTCGGCCTGGAACTGCTCGCGGAACGCGTCGATGACGGCGACGGGGATGGCGGCGCCTCCCGAGATCGCGTACCGGGGAGGGACGGTCGGGCGGGGTTGCGGCCGGCGGCGGCGAGGAGCGCGAAGTACATCGTCGGGACGCCCATGAACACCTGCGTGTCGTGCTCGACCATGAGCGCGAGCGCGGTGTCGCCGTCGAAGCGCGGCACCATCACGATGGTCGCGCCCGTGCGGAACGACGCGTTCATGGTGCAGGTCTGCCCGAAGGTGTGGAACAGCGGCAGGCAGCCGAGGATCCGGTCCCCCGTGCGGAGGTCGAACGTGCTCGAGCAGCAGCACGTCGACCTGCATGACGAGCGCCAGGTGGCAGCCCTCGGCGCCCTTGGGCTGGCCCGTGGTGCCCGAGGTGTAGAGGATCGTCGCGGTGTCGGACGGACGGCGCGGCACGTAGGTGCGGATGGGCGTCGCGGCCTGCGCGAGCTCCTCGAGCCGGTCGGGCCCGCCCTCGGTCGACGCCGGCACGAGCACGCTGATGACGGGCACCCCGGCGAGCCCGGCGCCCTTCCCGCCCTGCTCGAGCAGGGGTCCGGCGCACACGAGGAGGGCGGATCCGGAGTCGCGCGGCGCCGAAGGCGATCTCCTCCGCCTTGAGCAGCGCGTGCACGGGCACGACCACGCCGCCGAGCGCGAGCACGGCGTAGTAGACCCGCGGGAAGTCGGCCACGTTCGGGATGAGCATGGCCACGCGCGTGCCCTCCCCCACGCCGCGCTCGGCGAGCGCCCCGGCGTAGGCGCGCGTCTCGTCCCACAGCTCGCGGTAGGTGGTCGACACGTCGCCGACGACGACGGCGACCCGGTCGGCGTGCCGTTCGGCGGACTCGGCGAGGATCGCGGCGACGGACACGGGGAGGCGAAGCCGGTATCCGCGTCACCGCGGTCGTGCTCGGGGAGGAGGGGCGCGTCGGAGGTCATGGCGGATCCCGTCGGTCGTCGTCGACTTCGGCGGGCACAGCCCCCCGCGCGCCGAGCGGATCGGCGCCTTCCCCCGACGATAGCCACCGCGGCCGTCCCGCCGGGGTCCCGACGGCCCGCGGATAGGATGGGACCAGCATGGAATTCGGCGTCGCGTACCCGCCGGAGCTCCCCGTCAGCCGGATGCGGGACGAGATCGCCGAGGCGATCCGCGACAACCAGGTGGTCATCGTCGCGGGCGCCGCGGGCTCCGGCAAGACCACCCAGCTGCCGAAGATCTGCCTCGAGCTCGGCCGCGAGAGCATCGGCCACACGCGGCCCCGGCGTCTCGCCGCGCGCACCATCTCGGAGCGCATCGCGGAGGAGCTCGGCGGCGAGGTCGGCCAGCTCGTCGGCTACCAGGTGCGCTTCACCGACAAGGTCTCCGCCGACACCCGCATCAAGCTCATGACGGACGGCATCCTCCTCAACGAGCTGCAGCGCGACCGGCTCCTCCGGAAGTACGACACGATCATCATCGACGAGGCGCACGAGCGCAGCCTCAACATCGACTTCCTGCTCGGCTACCTCAAGCAGCTGCTCCCCGCGCCGGCCCGACCTCAAGCTCATCATCACGTCGGCGACCATCGACCCCGCAGAGCTTCTCGCGGCGCTTCGGCGACGCGCCGATCGTCGAGGTCTCGGGGCGGACGTACCCGGTGGAGATCCGCTACCGCCCGCTGGTCGCGGAGGCGGCGGTCGCGGGCGAGGACGACGACCTCGCCGACGCGCCGATGGAGCGCCCGGCCGACGACCGGCAGGACTACCTGGAGGGCATCAACGCGGCCCTCGACGAGCTCGCCGGCGAGTCCTCCGGCGACGTGCTCGTGTTCCTCAGCGGGGAGAACGAGATCCGCGAGCGCCGAGGACGCGATCCGCAGCAGGAACCTGCCGCACACCGAGGTGCTGCCGCTCTACGGGCGGCTCTCCTCCAGCCGACCAGCGCCGCCGTGTTCCAGCCCTCGACGCAGGCGGGCGTGCGCCGCCGCATCGTGCTCGCGACCAACGTCGCCGAGACGAGCCTCACCGTGCCCGGCATCAAGTACGTGATCGACGCCGGCACCGCGCGCATCTCCCGCTACAGCGTGCGGTCGAAGGTGCAGCGCCTTCCCATCGAGGCCGTGTCGCAGGCGTCGGCGAACCAGCGCTCGGGCCGCTCCGGCCGCACGAGCGACGGCATCGCGATCCGCCTCTACTCGGAGGAGGACTTCCTCCGCCGTCCCGAGTTCACCGAGCCCGAGATCCTCCGGACGAACCTCGCGGCCGTCATCCTGCAGATGGTGTCGCTCGGCCTCGGCGACATCGCCGCGTTCCCGTTCCTCCAGCCGCCGGACTCGCGCGGCATCAAGGACGGCGTCGACCTCCTCACGGAGCTGGGCGCGGTCGTCCGCTCCCCCGACGGCACCCCCGCGCTCACGAAGGTGGGCCGCGACCTGTCGCGCCTGCCCATCGACCCGCGGTTCGCGCGCATGGTCGTCGAGTCCCGCAAGCACGGCGTCAGCCGCGAGGTCATGATCATCGTGGCCGGCCTCACCATCCAGGACGTCCGCGAGCGGCCGCTGGAGAAGCGCCCGCAGGCCGACCAGCAGCACGCGCGGTTCATCGACCCGACCAGCGACTTCATCACCCTCCTCAACCTCTGGAACCACCTGGAGGCCAAGGAGGACGAGCTCTCCTCGAGCGCGTTCCGACGCATGTGCAAGGCCGAGTTCCTCAACTACGTGCGGGTCCGCGAGTGGAAGGACGTGTTCCGGCAGCTCCGGCAGCTGGCCCGTCCGCTCGACCTCGCCATGAACGAGCCGAAGGCCGACCCTGACGGGATCCACCGGTCCCTCCTCGCGGGCCTCCTCTCCCGACATCGGGCTGAAGGACGCGCAGAAGAAGGACTACGTGGGCGCCCGGCAGTCGCGGTTCGTCGTGTTCCCCGGATCCGCGCTCGCCAAGAAGCAGCCGGACGCGATCATGAGCGCCGAGCTCGTGGAGACCAGCCGCCTGTTCGCGCGCACGAACGCCGCCATCGACCCGGCGTGGGCCGAGCCCATCGCGGGCTCGCTGGTGAAGCGCACCCACAGCGAGCCGCACTGGGAGAAGAAGCAGGGCGCGACCGTCGCCTGGGAGCGCGTGACGCTCTACGGCGTGCCCATCGTGCTGAAGCGCCGGGTGCAGTTCTCCCGCATCGACCCGGCGTACGCGCGGGAGCTCTTCATCCGGCACGCGCTCGTCGAGGGCGACTGGGAGTCGCAGCAGGCGTTCGACCGCGCCAACCGCCGCCTCCGCGAGGAGCTCGCCGAGGTGGAGGAGCGCACGCGCCGCCGCGACATCCTCAACGACGACGAGGCCGTGTTCGAGTTCTACGACAAGCGGATCCCGCGCGACGTCGCCTCCACGCGTGCCTTCGAGGGCTGGTGGAGGAAGGCCCGCCAGGAGACGCCCGACCTCCTCACCATGACCGCCGAGGAGCTCCTCGCCGAGGACGCGGTGGACGTCGACGAGGCCGCGTTCCCGCCCACCTGGCAGCAGGGCGACCAGCGCCTGTCCCTCACCTACCGCTTCGAGCCGGGCGCGCCCGACGACGGCGTGACCGTGCAGGTCCCGCTGGCCCTCCTCGCGCGCCTCAGCCCCGCCGGGTTCGACTGGCAGGTCCCGGGCATGCGGCGCGACCTCGTGACCGCCATGATCAAGGCGCTCCCCAAGGCGCTGCGGAAGAACGTGGTGCCCGCCGCCGACTGGGCCGACCGGCTCCTCGAGGGGCTGCCGGAGCCCGACCCGCAGCACCCGGTCGCCTTCACGACCACCATCGCCTCGCTCATCATGCGGAAGGCGCACGTGCGCGTCGCCGACGACGACTTCGACCTCGACCGGATCCCCGCGCACCTCCGCATGGCCTTCCGCGTGGTCGACGAGCGCGGCCGCGAGGTCGCCGCGGGCCGCGACCTCACCGAGCTGCAGGCGCGCCTCTCCAGCCGCGCCCGGGACAGCGTGGCCCGTGCGACCGCGCGACCCGTCGAGCGCGTGGCGGGCGCGAAGGGCCCCGCGCGCGGGATGGAGCGCACCGGCCTCACGACCTGGGACCTCGACGAGCTTCCCGCTTCGTCGACACCGCGCAGGGCGGCACGGGAGACAGCCGGCACGTGATCCGCGCCTACCCCGCGCTCGTCGACGAGGGCTCCACCGTCGCGATCCGCCTCATGGCCACCGCGGAGGACCAGGCCCGAGCGATGCCGGGCGGCGTCCGGCGGCTCCTCGTCCTCGCCATCGCGAACCCCTCGGCCTACGTGAAGCAGCACCTCACGAGCCAGGAGAAGCTGATGCTCGCGACGAGCCCGTACGCGAACGTGCAGGCGCTCTTCGACGATTGCCTGCTCGCCTGCATCGACCAGGTGCTCGAGCGCGTCGCGCCCGGCGGCGCGATCTACTCGAAGGAGCTGTTCGAGACGGCGCGCGATCGCGTCTCGGGCGTCGTCATGGACTCGATGTTCGACACGGTGGCGCTCGTGAACCGGATCCTCACGGGATCCCGCGACGCCGAGCGCGCCATCAAGCAGGCCACGAGCATGCAGCTCATCGGCGCCCTCACCGACGCGCGCGAGCAGCTCGCGGGCCTCGTGCACCCGGGGTTCGTCGTCGGCCACCGGGCTCGCGCGGCTGCAGCGCCTGCCCGCGTACCTGTCAGGGCCTCACGCACCGCGTGCAGCGCCTCCCCGACCAGCCCGCCCCCGCGACCGCGCCTGGATGACCGAGGTGCAGAAGGCCACCGACCTGTACCGGGAGGCCGGCGGCGTCATCCCGTCGGCGCCGCACGCGCCCGAGTCGCTCGTGCACGCCCGGTGGATGCTGGAGGAGCTGCGCCTCAGCCTCTTCGCGCAGCACCTGCCCACGGCGGAGCCCGTGTCGCTGCAGCGGATCCGCAAGGTGCTCGCGAGCTGACCCGGCGCCCCGCATTTCCGCAGGCGCGTAGGATCAGGGCATCGCGCACGACGGGCCGCCGGGCCGGGTGCGCGACGCGCGGATCGGGGGATCCGCGGGTGACGGCACAGGGGGACCGCGTGGACACCGACCTCCGGGAGCAGCAGCGGCTCGAGTCGCTCGAGGCCCTGCACGTCTTCGGCACCGCTCCCGAGACGCGGTTCGACCGCATCACGGTCATGATCGCCGAGTTCTACCGCGTTCCGATGGCCGCGGTCGGCGTCATCGGCGCGCAGTCCATCTGGATGAAGTCCAGCGTCGGCCTGCCCTCCGCCCGCTGGGCCCGGCACGGCACCTTCACCGACGCGGCGCTCGCGGCCGAGGGCGGCATGCTCGTCGTCGAGGACGCCCTCCGCGATCCCCGGCTCGCCGACTCCCCCAGCGTCACCGGCCCGCTCGGGGTCCGCTTCTACGCCGCGCAGCACCTGCGCGCGCCCGACGGCAACGTCATCGGCGTGTTCTTCATCGCCGACACCGCGCCGCGGGCCTTCCTCAGCGCGACCGACCGCGCCCGCCTCGCCCTCATCGGCGACTTCTTCTCCGAGGAGCTCGCCCGGGAGACCGACAGCCAGCGCGCCGTCGAGGTCGCGCGCGCCCTCTCGCCGGTGGCGGCGCCGCACCTCGAGGGCTACGAGGTCGCGGGCACGAGCATCCCCGCCCAGGTCGTGGGCGGCGACGTGCACGACTGGTTCCTCGAGGGCGGCGACCTGCGCCTCACGCTGGCCGACGTCATGGGCAAGGGCGTGGGCGCGGCGATCCTCGCGGCGGGCGTCCGCGCGACAGTCCGCCTGGCCTCCCGCACGCACGGCGTCCGCAGCACCATGGTGCGCGCGCGCCGCGGCCCTCGTGGACGACCTTCTCGACGGCCGGCTCCTTCTCGACGATGTTCCACGCGCGGCTCGCGCTCGCGACCGGGGTCCTCACCTACGTCGACGCCGGGCACGGGCTCTCGCTCGTGATCCGCGCGGACGGCGGCATGCAGCGCCTCCGCGGGCGGCACCTGCCCCTCGGGCTCGAGGCGGAGGACGCCTGGCAGGAGGAGACGGTGCGCCTGGACCCGGGCGACGCGCTCGTGATCTTCAGCGACGGTCTGCTCGACTTCTTCGACGACGAGGAGTCCGCGTACACCTACCTCACGGGCCTCATGGTGCGGCACGGCGACGCCCAGCGCTTCGTGGACGCCCTCGTGAAGCTCGCGCCGGCGGGCCAGCCGGACGACTGCACCGTGATCGCGGTGCGGCGCTCGGCCTGATCAACGGCCGCCGTCCGGCTCCGCGCCGGTCGCCGCGGGCAGCTCGGGCCGGTTCGACCACGCCGACCAGGATCCGGGGTAGAGCGCCGCGTCGATCCCCGCGATGCGGAGCGCCGCCACCTCGAGGGCCGCGCTGACGCCCGACCCGCAGTACACGGCGACCTGCCCCGCGTCCACCGCACCGAGCCGCCCGTACCGCGCCCGCAGCTCCTCCGCCGACCGGAACGCGCCGGTCGCCGTCAGCGCGTCGGAGGACGGCGCGCTGCGGGCGCCCGGGATGTGCCCGGGACGCGGTTGCCCCACGGCTCGACCTCGGCCCGGTACCGCTCCCCGGCGCGGGCGTCGAGGAGGACTCCCTGCGCCGCGACGCGGGCGGCGCCGGCCTCGTCGACCACGGCGAGCAGCCCGCTCGACAGCGTCACGTCGCCGGGCGCGGGCGCCGCCGGGCCGGTGTCGAGCGGCAGGCCGGCAGCGGTCCAGGCGGGGAGCGCCCCGTCGAGCATCCGCACGTCCGCGACGCCCGCGTCGCGCAGCACCCACCACGCCCGCGCGGCCGCGAGGCCGCCACCGCCGTCGTACGCGACCACGACGTCCCCCGTGCGGATGCCCCAGCGCCGGGCCGCGGCCTGCAGGTCCGCGGTGTCCGGCAGCGGGTGCCGCCCCTCCTCGGGAAACGCCGTGCCCGGGACAGCTCGGCGTCGAGGTCGACGTAGACCGCGCCCGGGATGTGCCCCGCCTCGTGCAGCGGCGCGCCGGGAGGTCCCCCGAGCGACCAGCGCGCGTCGAGCACGCGGATGTCGTCACGGGTGCGGAGGGCGTGGTCCAGCTCGGCGGGCGTGATGAGGATGTCCATCCGCCCATGCTCGCAGGCCGCGCTCCCCGTGCCGCGGCCGCAGCGCCGCTCGCCACCCGCCGCCCGCGCCCGCGGCCCGCTGACGTCAGCGGAGGCGGGGCCGGTAGACGAGGTCGAGCGTGCCGCCGTCCAGCACGCGGCTCTCCATGAGCTCGAGCTGGAGGTCCTCGACGCCGCGGAGGATCGGGCTGGTGCCCGTGCGCCCGAGACCACGGGGAATACCGTGAGGTGCAGACGGTCGACGAGGCCGGCCGCCAGGAGCGAGCGGTTGAGCGAGAGGCTGCCCGGCGAACGCAGGGGCAGCGCGGACTCCTCCTTGAGGCGCCGGACGATCCCGACCCCGTCGCCCGCGACGATGGTGGCGTCGGCCCAGCTCGAGCGTGTCGCGGAGGGTGGAGGAGATGACCGTCGCGGGCATGCGCATCGACAGGACGTTCCACTCGGTCGAGCTCGCCGGCGTCCCGCGCGGCGGCGAGGAGCCGCGCGTTCTCGCGGAAGGTGGTGGCCCCGAACACGAGGCGCTGCGCGCCAGCGTGGACGTCGATCCGTCGGGCCAGCAGCTCGGGACCCTGCCTCCCCCAGTACGCGCCCCAATCCGCGCCGGCGGCGTCAGGACCCGTAGCCGTCCACGGTGGAGAAGACGTCCCAGGTGTACTCGGCGGTCATGCGGCCCTCCCGGCCGGGCTGTCCGGGAGCCCTGCCCCAGCATGCGCGCGCCGCCGTCCCGGCGCCAGCCCGGCCGCACGCCAGCCCCGCACGCCGGCCCACGTCGTCGGGGCGGATCCCAGCGGCGCGACCGCGCTAGGCCAGCGGCTTCTCGAAGCAGATCGAGTTCGTGACCGGCAGGTACGGCGGGTACACGTCGATGGGCAGCCAGCCCGCCGTCTCGTAGAGCCGCACGGCGTCGGGCTGCCGGTCGCCCGTCTGCAGGATCAGCCGCCGCGCGCCGCGCTCGCGGGCGACCCGCTCGAGCTCCGCCATGAGCGCACGCGCGAGGCCCGTGCCGCGGTGCGCCGGATCCACGACGACCTTCTTCAGCTCCAGCTCGCCGCCGAGCCGCCGGATGACGCCGTGGGCCGCCGCCTCCCGGTCGTCGCCCTCGGGCACGAGCAGCACGACGGCCTCCACGTCCGCGGGATCGAGCGCGAACGCCACCGCGGCCTTCGCGGGCCAATCCGGGTCGTCGGCGTGCCGGCCCTGGCCGCGGACGTCCATCTCGTCCTCCATGGCGCGCCGGATGCGGGCGCCGCGCGCGTCGTCCCACCCCACGACCCGGGTGACGTAGGCGCGTCCGTCACGGGCGACGTGTCGGCTGGCGGTGTCGTGCGGCTGGTCCATGGGCCCTCTCGATGGTGCAGCGGTGCGTGGTGCGGTGGTGCGGTGGTACGTGGTGCGTGATGCGGTCGCGCGGGTTGCGCTCCCGGTCCGGCGCGCTCCGGCCGGCGCGGGCGGCACGACGCCGCCCGCGCCGGCATCCGGGTGGATGCGCGGCGCGGGCGGCGGCAGGTCGTGCGGTGCTGCGGCGACGCAGCGGCGGTCGGTCCTACTTGGCGCCGACGGTGGCCGACGCGTTGGACTCGTACGACGTGTTGGTCGACTCGAAGAAGTTGACGAGCTGCAGCGTGTCGTTCGCCGTCGCCATCCACTTCGCCGGGTTGGAGACCTTGTACTCGGCCTCGAAGCCGAGCTCCTCGAGGCGGCGGTCGGCCAGGTACTTGACGTACTGGTTGATGTAGTTCGCGTTGAGGCCGAGGATGCCGTTGGGCAGGAGGTCGCGGTTGTACTGCTCCTCCATCTCGACGGCGTCGAGGATCATCTGCTTGATCTCGGCGGCGAACTCCTCCGTCTGCAGGTCGGGGTTCTCCTCCAGCACCGTGAGGATGAGGTTGATCCCGAACTTGAGGTGCAGCGACTCGTCGCGGACGATCCAGTCCATGAGCGAGCCGAAGTTGCGCAGCAGGTTCCGCTGGCGGAACGACAGCGACACCATGAAGCCCGAGTAGAACCAGATGCCCTCGAGGATGACGTTGTACGCGACGAGGTTCCGGACGAAGTCCTTCTTGCCCTCGGTGGTGGTGATGTCGAGGGTCTGCTCGGTCATGCGCTTGATGAACTTGACCCTCGAACTCCTCCTTGCGCGCCATCGACGGGATGTCGACGTGGGAGTTGTAGGCGGCCTCGCGGTCGATCGGGAACGTCTCGAGGACGTACTCGAACGACATGCAGTGGTTCGCCTCCTCCCACATCTGCTTCGCCAGGTGAGAGGTGGCACTCCGGCGCGTTGATGTACGGGTACACGCCGAACGCGAGCGCCTTGTTCACGAGGAGCTCGTTCGGGTTGAAGTAGCTCATCGAGGAGACGTGATCGCGTGGCGCTCCTCGTCCGTCATCTTCTTGAAGTCCGCGATGTCCTCACCGAGCTGGATCTCGTTGGGGAACCACGTGTTCGCGACGGCCTGGTCGTACAGGTCCATGGCCCACTGGTAGTTGACGGGCTTGAGGAGGAGGCCCTCCTGGATTCCCGTGCCGAGGATCTTCGACATGTGCTTCTTCTCTCCGGGTGACGTGCGTGGTGATGCGGGTGGGAGCGGCCGAGTGCGCCGCGACGATGCTGCTAGGTGCTCCTGCCTACTGGCAGGAGTCGCACTGGAGCTCGTCCATGGGGTCCATGGGGACGACGTAGTCGCCGAACGTGTCGTCGTTCATCAGCGTGCACCTCCCACTCCGCCGAAGCCGAAGCCCTTGCGGGGCGCGGGAGCGGCCTGCGGGGCCGGAGCCTCCCGCGGTCGCGGTGGATGCGGGGGACGACGCGGGCGCGGTCAGGCGGGGGCGCCGCCGCCGAATCCGCCGAAGACCCTTGCGCTTGGTGCCGTCGGCGTCCTGCGACTTGTCGACCTTCACGGTGGACTGCTCGGCCGTGCTGTGGCGCGGCTTCATGTGCAGGTAGTACGTGGTCTTGACCCCGCGCTCCCAGCCGGCGAAGTAGATGTCCATCATGTCGCCGAGGTCGCGCGTCTCGAGGTACATGTTGCGGCTGATGGCCTGGTCGATCCACTTCTGCGCGCGGGCCGCGACCTCGAGGAACGCGTACGGCGAGAGCTGGAAGCTCGTGCGGTACGTGGCCTTGACCGAGTCCGGGATGGCCGCGATGCCCTGGATGTCGCCCTGGCTGCGGAGGATGCTCTCGCGCACCGTCTCCCAGAGGCCGAGCTCCTGCAGGTCCTTCACCAGGTTCCGGTTGACCTCGAGGAACTTGCCCGAGGAGGTGGAGCGGCTGAAGATCTGCGAGAACTGCGGGTCGAGGCCGGGCGTGGTGCCGGCGACGAGGCCGATGGACGCGGTGGGCGCGATCGCCATGAGCGTCGCGTTGCGCATGCCGCCCTTGACCTTGGCGCGCAGCGCGTCCCAGTCGAGGCGCGTGGTGCGGTTGACCTTGACGGGGACGCCGCGGTCGGCCTCCATGAGCGCGATGGAGTCGAGCGGCACGAGGCCCTCCGACCAGCGCGAGCCCGCGAAGTTCGGGTACGCGCCGCGGACCTGCGCGAGGTCGGCCGACTCGTCGATGGCCGCGTAGGAGACGTGCTCCATGATCTCGTCGATGAGGTCGTACGACTCCTCCGACTCGTACGAGAAGCCGAGCTTCTCCACGATGTCGGTGAAGCCCATGACGCCGAGGCCCACCGCGCGGTTCTGCTGGTTGGAGAAGTCCGCCTCCTTCACGCTGGAGCGCGTGATGTCGATGAGGTTGTCGAGCTGGCGCACCGCGAGGCGCGCGCTCTGCTCGATCTTGGCGAAGTCGACCTTGCCGTCCTTCAGGTGCTGCGACAGGTTGATCGACGCCAGGTTGCAGACGGAGACGTTGTCCTCGTCCTGCGGCAGCGTGATCTCGGTGCAGAGGTTCGAGAGGTGGATGGTGCCCGTGTTGTTGTTCAGGGCGCGGTTGTTGATCGTGTCCTTCCAGGTCAGCCACGGGTGGCTGGTGGTCTGGAGCGAGATGAGGATCGACTTGAACTGCTCGCGCGCCTTGATGCGCTTGAACATGCGGATGCGCCCGGCCTCGGCCTCGCCGACGTAGAACGCGTAGCGCTCCGAGAAGGCCTTGCCGTAGAGCTCGTTGAGGTCGGAGACCTCCAGCGGGTCGAAGAGGAACCAGTCCTCGTCGTTCTGCACGCGCTTCATGAACTCGTCGCTGATCCACACGGCCGTGTTGGCGGTGCGGGTGCGGCGGTACGGGTCGCCCGAGTTCTGGCGGAGGTCGAGGAACTCGGGGAAGTCGAGGTGCCAGTTCTCCATGTAGAAGCACAGGGCGCCGAACTTCTTGCCGCCGCGGCTGACGGCGCGGAGCACCGAGTCGATGGTGTGCATGAACGGGATCGGGCCCGTGGAGGTGGTGTTGTTCGAGCGGATGGGCGAGCCCTGCGCGCGCAGCTTGGAGACGGAGAGGCCGATGCCGCCCGTGCCCTTGGTGAGCCACATGACATCGCGCGTGGTCTTCGCGATGTGCTCGATGTCGTCCTGCATCTCCATGACGAAGCAGTTCGCGAGCTGCGGGTAGATGGTGCCCGCGTTGACGAGGGTGGAGCCGGCCGCGAGGTACTCGAGCTTCGACATCTTCTCGTAGAAGGCGATGGCGGTGGAGGTCGGGTCCTGCTCGTTGAGCGTGAGGCCCATCGCGATGCGCATCCAGAAGTACTGGGGCACCTCGAGGGCGTCGCCGTTGCGGCCCTTGATGCCGTAGCGGTTGTTCAGCGTCACGACGCCGATGTACTTCAGGAGCTCGTCGTGCGCGGGCTCGAGGGCCTGGGCGAGGCGCTCCAGGTCGAACAGCTGCACGAGGCGGGAGTCGAGGAGCATCTCGTCGACGCCGCGCTGGATGTTGCGGGCGAAGTGCTCCGCGTGGAGGCGCTTGAGCTCCTCGGGCGAGGAGTAGTCGCCGAGGACGCGCTTGTAGATGGTCTTGAGGAGCAGGCGGGCGGCGACGGTGTCGAACGCCGGGTCGTCCTTCACGTTCTGGAGCGCGACCTGGATGACGGCCTCATCCAGCTGCTGCGTGGTGATCCCGTCGAAGAGGGTGATCTCCAGCTCCGACGCGATCTGCGTGACCCAGCCGATGTTCTCGTCGAGGCCCTGCGTGGCGTCCTCGATGGCCAGGTTGATGCGGTTCGCGTCGTACGGCTCCCGCGTGCCGTCGCGCTTCACTACGGTGATGGACACTTCGCTCCTTGTCGTCTTCGTCGTCCGCCCGGATGGGCGCGGACGGTCCTCCGGTCGATGGGGACGCGATGCAGGTGGCACCCGCCGCGCCCCGTGCTGCAGCAGCACTGGTCCTCACCAGGGGAAATGCTCGGCCGGCCCGCGTCCCCCGCTCCGTGGAGTGGGGATCATCTGGGGCCGTCACCGTCCCCATCACTATATATGCGGGCGCCCGGCCATGCCCAACCCCATATGTAGTGGGCGTGTCGTCCACAGGTGTGGACAACTCCGCGGACTTATGCACATGTTCCACAGGCTACGGAGACCTCCTGACATCGCCTCCCGCCGGCTCCCGGGCTACGGGCGGACCCCGCACGGCCGGTAGGATCTGACCCTCGTGAGCACGTACGGAAGCCTCCTCAAGACCCGCGGCGTGGGCCGGATCATCACCGCCCAGCTGGTCGCGCGCTTCCCCGGCGGCATGCTCTCGCTGGCCTTCCTCATGCACGTCGAGCGGATCCACGAGTCGTACGG
Organism: Clavibacter sp. AC415; assembly: GCF_979252985.1. Taxonomy (NCBI): domain Bacteria; kingdom Bacillati; phylum Actinomycetota; class Actinomycetes; order Micrococcales; family Microbacteriaceae; genus Clavibacter; species Clavibacter sp. AC415. The sequence continues at coordinate 172,789 of NZ_CEEDAR010000017.1, forward strand.
CGCCGCGGGCCTCGTGCTCGCCGCCACGAGCATCGGCCAGGCCGTCGCCGGCCCGCTCACGAGCCGGTGGATGGGCGTCTGGGGCATGCGCCCCGTCCTCATCCTCACCTCCGCGGTCTGCACGGTCGCCGTCGTCGCCGTCGCGCTCGGCGACGCGGGCACCTCCGTCCCCGCCTTCATGGGGCTCGGCCTCCTCGCGGGGCTCGCGAACCCTCCCGTGCAGCCGGCCGTCCGCACCATCTACCCCAAGATGGTCAACTCCAAGCAGCTCACCCCGCTCTTCTCCCTCGACGCGTCGGCGCAGGAGATCATCTGGGTGCTCGGCCCCGTCATCGCCACGTTCCTCGCCATCCAGGTCGACACGAGCGCCGGCATCCTCGTCGCGGCGGCGTTCCTCGTCGGCGGCGGCGCGTGGTTCATCTCCTCCCCCGAGCTCGGCCGCGTCCGCATCCCGCGCAGCAAGCGCCGCTTCGGCGTGGTCCTCGGCCGCCCGCCCGTGCTCCTCAGCACCGTGGTCGGCTTCCTGCTCATCGCCGCCTGCGCCGCCATCGAGGCCGGCGTCGTCGCGGTGTACGGCCACGGCGGACCGGAGGCCGGCTTCGTCCTCGCGATCTTCGCGGTCGGCTCGCTCATCGGCGGCCTCGCGCTCGGCCACATCCCCATCAGCCCGTGGGCCATGGCCCGCCGCATGACCATCATCCTCGTCGGCACGGCGCTGGCCGCGGTGTGGATGCAGTTCGCCTGGCTCTCCGTCTTCCTCTTCCTGGCGGGCGTCGGCATCGCGCCGGCGCTGGCGGTGCTGTTCGCCGTCGTCTCCTCGTCGGTGCGCTTCAGCGACACGGCCGAGGCGTACGGCTGGGTCGGCACCGGGCAGCTCATCGGCGCGGCGCTCGGCTCGGCCGCGGCCGGCTTCGTCATCGACGCGCAGGGCGCGCAGGGCGCCTTCGTCGTGGCGGCGGCGCTGCTCGCGGTGGGCGCGGCCATCGCCGCCGTCTTCCACCGGCACAGCCCGGACCTCCGCGGCCGTGACGCCGGCCCCATCCCGGACACGGAGCCCGTCCCCGTCATGACGTGACCGCCGGGTCCGCGCGCGGACCCGCATCGGCCGCCCCGCTGCCCCGCCCCACCGCCGAGGGCGTCACCCGGCGAGCGCGCCCCCGAGTTCCCGCCCCCGCGGAAACCGACGCCGTCCGGCTGGATAGTGTGAGGGCATGACCTCTCCGATCCGCCCGCTTCCCACGCGCCGCCTCCGCGCCGGCATCGCCGGGCTGGGGCTCGTCCTCGGCCTCACGCTCGCCGGGTGCAGCTCCCCCGCCGCCGACGACTCCGCGACCCCCACCCCGTCCGCATCCGCCTCCGCCGAGGCCGCGAGCCCCACGCCCGAGGCGACCACCGAGGGCGATGCCGGCTCCGGCGACGCCGCCACCGGATCGCGCGAGGCGATCGCCGCGAAGACCCGGGACATCGCGTGCGGACTCAAGGACAAGTCCACCCTCGAGGAGTCCGACGTGCAGGCGTTCCGCGACCTCGGCACCGAGATCTCCGCCTCCACCGAGAGCGGCGCGGCCGCCGCCGGCCAGCAGATCACCGCCCTCGCCGACCAGATCGCGCCCGGCGTCGGCCAGCCCATCAGCGACGAGCTGAAGACGCAGATGTCGAGCGCCTGCGACTCGCTCCAGTAGCGGATCCGCACGCGGGACGGCCCCGGTCAGCATCGCTGACCGGGGCCGTCGTCCGTCCGGGGCGGCTACCAGCGCGGGTGCACGGCCTCGCGGAAGGAGCGGTCGTAGATGTCGGCCACCTGCCGCTCGAACACCTCGCCGAGCGCAGGAGCGTCGCCGGCCCGCGCGTTCGCCTGCGCCTGCTCCGCGTTCCGGGCACCGGGGATCACGGTGGAGACGCCGTCGCGCTGCACGATCCACGCGAGCGCCACCTGCGCGGGCGTGAGGTCGGGGGCGGCCTCGTGCGCGGCGGCCGCGAACTCGCGGGCGGCGGCCACGCCCTTCTCGTAGTCGACGCCCGAGAACGTCTCGCCCACGTCGAACGCCTCGCCCGACCGGTTGTAGTTCCGGTGGTCGGTCTCGGCGAAGGTCGTGTCCGCCGTGTAGCGCCCGCTGAGCAGGCCCGATGCGAGGGGCACGCGCGCGATGACGCCGACGCCGGCCTCCCGCGCGGCCGGCAGCACGCGGTCCAGCGGCTTCAGCCGGAACGCGTTGAGGATGATCTGCACGCTCGCGACGCCGGGGCGCGCGATGGCGAGGAGCGCCTCGTCCGTCGTCTCCACGCTCACGCCGTAGGAGGCGATGGCCCCGTCGGCGACGAGCTCGTCGAGGGCGTCGTAGACCCGGTCGCTGGAGAACACGGGCGTCGGCGGGCAGTGCAGCTGCACGAGGTCGAGCATGTCGACCCCGAGGTTCCGGCGCGAGCGGTCGGTCCACTCGCGGAAGCGGTCGAGCGTGAAGTTCGCGGGGTCCTGCGCGTCGCGGCGGCCCATCTTGGTCGCGACGGTCACGCCGGCGTCCGGGTGGGCGCGGAGCCACGAGCCGATGATGGTCTCGCTGCGCCCGTCGCCGTAGACGTCGGCGGTGTCGAAGAAGGTGATGCCCGCGTCGGCCGCGGCGTCGAGCACGGCGAGCGCGTCGTCCTCGGCGACGTCACCCCAGTCCCCGCCGAGCTGCCATGTCCCGAGTCCGATGACCGAGACGTTCCGATGGGTCCTGCCGAGGCTTCTCTGCTCCATGCGTCGAGCCTACGCGGGCGGGGCGGGCGACCCGGGCTCCGGGCGTCCCGGTGTCCGCCCGGTGCGCGTCAGGCCGGCCGGCGCCGGACCGCGTGGACGGCGAGCGCCGCGATGACGGCCATCGGGCCGCCCGCCACGATCCCCGGCGCCAGGGTGACGAGCAGGGGCACGGCATCGAGGAGCCACGCCGGCCCGAGCGGATCCCCGAAGCTGGAGTACGGCATCGAGCTCGCGATCGAGGCCCCGAGCGCGCGGAGGCCGAGGCCCGCCGCCGGGAAGGCGACCGCGAGGACCCAGAGCGCGGGCGCCAGCCAGCCGGCCACGAGCGGCCGGGACGGAGGGACGGGCACGGGCTCCCCCGCCGCTGCGGCGTCCCGCACCGGCGCATCGCCGCGTGCCGCGTCGGCTGCGCCCGAGGGCTCGGCCGCATCCCGCCCCGCGTCGGCCGGACGCGGCGCGGGGGCGGTACCGCGCTGGAACGCCGGGTCGAACCGCGGATCCACGGGCGCCGGGCCATTGTCGTCCGACCTCCGCGTCATGCCGCTCAGGGTACGCCCGGGCGTGGCCCAGGATCCATGGCCAACGCTCGTGCGCGTCATGGGGTGCTCATAGGGTCGAGCGGTGTGATCTCCCCATGGCCTCCCCACCAGGCCACCCGAGACACGAAGGACCCGTCATGAACGAGACACCCCAGGAGCCGACCGGACGTCCGGACGAGGCCCCCGTCGACGCCACCCGCTCGCCCGCCGCCGCTGACGCACCTCGCGAGGCCGCCGCCGACGCGCCCACCGCGCCCGCGGCCGACGCACCGGCCCCCGCCGCACCCGCACCCGCACCCGAGGCCGCCGCCTGGCCCGCCCCGGCCGGCCCCGCGGTCGACGGCCCGGCGGTCCCCGCCGGCGCCGGCGCCCCCGCCCCTTCCGCGGCCACCGCGCCGCAGCCGACGGCCGCGTACGCGACCGCGACCGCGATGCCCGCGGACGGCCGTCCCGTCGCCGGATCGCCGTGGCCCGCCCCCGCCACCGACGCCTTCGGCCGCCCCCTGCCGTTCGACGCGGCCGGGAACCCCGTGGCCGCGAAGCGCATGGGCAAGGGCCTCCGCACCGGCCTGATCGCCGGAGCGTCCGCGCTCGCGCTCCTGCTCTCCTTCGGCGGCGGCACCGCGTTCGGCTACATGGCCGACCTCGGCCGCTCGGCCGCCACCGCGGGCGACACGCGCATCCAGGATCCCGGCGCCTTCACGCCCGGCCAGGGCTTCGGCCGTGGCACGACGACGCTGCCGGGGCAGGGGTCGGGCACCGGGTCCGGGTCGGGCACCGGGTCCGGCCAGCAGTCCGGCACCGGGGCCTCGGCCACCTCCCCCGCCGCCGACGCGGCGCAGACGGCGGGCGTCGTCACCATCGACTCGGCGCTCACGTACGAGAACGCGGCGGGTGCCGGCACCGGCATCATCCTGTCATCCGACGGCACGATCCTCACCAACAACCACGTCGTCAGCGGCGCCACCAGCATCCGCGTCACGGTCGAGTCGACCGGCAAGGCCTACGTCGCGAAGGTCGTGGGCACCGACGCCACGAACGACGTGGCTGTGCTGCAGCTCGAGGGCGCGTCGGGCCTCACCCCGGCGGTGATCGACACCGACGGCGTCACGGTCGGCGAGGCCGTCACGGGCGTCGGCAACGCGGGCGGCACGGGCACGCTCACGGCGGCGGCCGGCCAGGTCACGGCGCTCGGCCAGACCATCACCACGCAGTCCGAGGGCACGGCGGCCGGCGAGACGCTGACCGACCTCATCCAGACGGACGCGCCCATCGTCTCCGGCGACTCCGGCGGCCCCCTGGTGGACGCGGAGAACGAAGTCGTCGGCATCGACACGGCCGCCTCCTCCGGCTCCGCGCAGATCGCCGGCTTCGCCATCCCGATCGACAGGGCCCTGAGCATCGCGAAGCAGATCGAGAGCGGCGTCGAGTCCGGCACCGTGCAGATCGGCTACCCGGCGTTCCTCGGCGTGCTGCTCGCGAACGGCGCGGGCACGGTCGCGGGCGCCCCCGTCCAGGGCGTGGTCGACGGGTCGGGAGCCGCCCAGGCGGGCCTCGCCCAGGGCGACGTGGTGACGTCGGTCGACGGGAAGGCCGTCGCGTCGGCCGCCGAGCTCAGCGCCGCCATCGCCGCGCACGAGCCCGGCGACCAGGTGGCGCTCGGCTGGACCACCGCGGCCGGCGCCGCGCAGACCGGCACCGTGACCCTGACCGAGGGCCCCGCCAGCTGACGCGCCTCCCCATGACGACGGCCCGCCCTGCGCGATGCAGGGCGGGCCGTCGACGTCGCCGGTCCGGGATCAGCTCCGGGTCACGTCCAGCACCACGACCGCCCAGGAGAGCGCCGGCAGCGTCAGCGTCAGGCGCCCGCCCTCGGCGTGCACGCCCTCGAGCGGCACGAGGCCGACCTGTTCGCCGGACTCCTCGGTGTTGCTCGTGAAGCGGTCCCCGCCCTCGGGGACGCGCAGCACCTCGGCGCGGAGGATCCGGCCGGCGTCGAGCCCGCGGAGCGCGACCTCCGTCCACGCCTCCTCCTCCAGGTCGCGGTTCGCGAGGAAGAGGGACACGGTCCCCGCCTCGTCGTCCCAGGTCGCGCTCACGTCCACCAGGTCGGCGGTGCCGAAGCGGTCGTTGTCGTAGCGGTCGCTGTCGACCTCGACCTGGAGGATGCGGCCCGTCGCGAGCTGCGCCATCCGCGCGAACGGCCAGAAGATCGACTGGCGCCAGGCGGGTCCCGCCTCCTCGCTGCGGATCGGCGCGATCACGTTGACGAGCTGGGCCTGGTTGGCGATCTTCACGCGGTCGCCGTGGCGCAGCAGCGAGTTGAGGAGCGTGCCGACGACGACCGCGTCGGTCACGTTGTACTCGTCCTCGATGACGCGGGGGTGCTCGCGCCAGCCGGACTTCTCGATGCGATGCGGCTGGTCCTCGGTGTCGAGGCCGCGCTGGTACCAGACGTTCCACTCGTCGAACGAGAGGTCGATGCGCTTGCGGTTCTTGAGGCGCGCACCGGTGGCGTCCGCCGTGGCCACGACCGACTCGATGAAGAAGTCCATGTCGACGCTGCTCGCGAGGAAGCTCCGCACGTCGCCCTCGTGCTCCTGGTAGTAGGCGTGCAGCGAGATGTAGTCGACGACGTCGTACGTGTGGCCGAGCACGGTCTGCTCCCACTGCCCGAAGGTCGGCATGCCCGAGTTGGAGCTGCCGCACGCGACCAGCTCGATGCTCGGGTCCACCAGGCGCATGGCCTTGCCGGCCTCCTGCGCGAGGCGGCCGTACTCGTCGGGCGTCTTGTGCCCGATCTGCCACGGGCCGTCGAGCTCGTTGCCGAGGCACCAGAGCTTGATGTCGAAGGGCTCCTCGGCGCCGTTCCGCCGCCGCATGTCGGAGTACTTGGATCCGCCCGGGTGGTTGGCGTACTCGACGAGCGAGCGGGCGGCGTCGACGCCCCGCGTGCCGAGGTTGATGGCCTCCATCACCTCGACGCCCGCGGCCTTCGACCAGCCCATGAACTCGTGCAGGCCGAACGCGTTGGTCTCGACGGTGTGCCAGGCGCCGTCGAGGCGGCGGGGCCGGTCCTCCACGGGGCCGACGCCGTCCTCCCAGTCGTAGCCGGAGACGAAGTTGCCGCCGGGGTACCGGACGACGGTCGCGCCGAGCTCCTTGGTGAGGTCGAGCACGTCCTGCCGGTAGCCCTCGGGCGTGGCCGTGGGGTGGCCCGGCTCGTAGATGCCGGTGTAGACGCAGCGTCCCATGTGCTCGACGAACGAGCCGAAGAGCCGGCGGGGCACGTCGCCGATGGTGAAGTCGCGGTCGATGGTGATGCGGGCGCGGGTCATGTGGCGTCCTCCTGGACGTCGGGCCCGGGAGCGTGCGTCCCGGACGGGATGGGTGGACCGGTGGTGGGCGCGGGGCGGCGGATCACTGCCCGCCGAACCCGGTGGTCGAGATGCCCTTGATGATCTGGCGCTGGAAGAAGAGGAACACGAGGATCAGCGGCAGCGCGGCGAGCACGGCCGAGGCCATGTTCTGCGCGTACTGGATCCCGTAGGCGTTCTTCACGGTCTGCAGCCCCACGGGCAGGGTCATGAGCGTGGCGTCGTTCGTGGCGATGAACGGCCAGAGGAAGTTGTTCCACGCGCCGATGAAGACGAAGATCGCGACCGCCGAGAGGATGGGGCGCGACAGCGGCATGACGATCTGCAGGAACACGCGCACGCGCCCGGCGCCGTCGACGCGCGCGGCGTCCTCCAGCTCGATCGGGATCTGGTCGAAGAAGGCCTTCAGGATGAAGACCATGGCCGGCTGCACGATCTGGGGCAGGATCACGGCCCAGAGGGTGTCCACCAGGTCGAAGGACAGCATCTGGTAGAAGAGCGGGACGATGAGGATCTGCGGCGGGATGATGATCGACGCGACGATCGCCCCCATCAGCACCTTGCGGCCGCGGAAGTCGATGCGGCTGAGCGCGTAGCCGGCGAGCGCCGAGAACACGACCGCGACGACCGTGATCACGGTGCTGGTGAGCAGGCTGTTCCAGGTCCAGAGCGGGATCGTGCCGCCGTTCAGCACGGAGGCGTAGGCGTCGAGCGTGAACCCGCCCGCGGGGAACAGCGTCACGGGGAACGCGGCCGCGTCGGTCTCGGACTTGAACGAGGTCAGCACCGCCCAGAGGAACGGCAGCAGCCATGCGGCGGCGAGGACGATGAGGATCAGCAGCGCCGCGACGCGCGACGGCGCGAACCGGGGCGTTCCGGTGCGCCCCTGGCGGGCGGTGGCGCTGGTGGCGGGCTTCCGCGCCAGCGTGCCGGAGGAGAAGGCGGGTCGGGTGGTGGTGGTCATGACTTCCTCCGGGTCGCGGTGAACTGGATGACCGAGATGACCACGATCAGGGCGAAGAAGATGTAGGAGATGGCGGCCGAGTAGCCGAATCGGAAGCCGGTGAACCCGGTCTCGAAGACGTACTGCACGATGGGCCGGGTCGCACCGCCGGGGCCGCCCGCGGTCATCTGGTAGATCTGGTCGAAGACCTTCAGGCTGGCGAGCACCTGCAGGATCGCGAGGAGCGCGGTGGTCGGGGCCAGCTGCGGGATCGTGATGGAGAACAGCTGCCGCCACTTGCCGGCGCCGTCGAGCGCGGCCGCCTCGTACTGCTGGTCGGGGATGTTCTGCAGCGCCGCGAGGTAGATGAGGAAGTTGAAGCCGACCGTCCACCACACGGTGGTGATGACGACGCTCGTCATGGCGAGGTTCGAGTCCTGCAGCCACGCGGGCTGCGGGAGGCCGAGGCCTCCGGCGATGGCGTTCACGACGCCGAGCTGCGGGTTGTACATCCAGAGCCAGAACAGCGACACGACGGTGGAGGCGAGGAGGAACGGCAGGAAGAACGCGAGCCGCCAGAGCCACTGGCCGGGGAGGCCGAGGTTCACCAGGAGCGCGAGCACGAGGCCGACGACCAGCAGCGGGATGGTGCTCGCGATCGTGAACACCACGGTGTTGCCGAGCGAGCGCCACATCTGGCTGTCGCCGAACGCCTCGAAGTAGTTGGCGAAGCCGATGAGCTCGCTGTTCGCGCCCGTGAGGCTCTGCCCGGTGAGGCTCTGGTAGAAGCCGTAGAGGACCGGCCACACCAGGAACAGCAGGAAGGTGATGAGGAAGGGGGCGATGAAGAGCATCCCCTGCGTCTGCTCCTTGGCCCGGACCTTGGGCTGCCCCGCGGTGTGCCGCGGGGGCGGACCCGGTCGCGGGGGCGACCGGGGTGGGTGGTGCTGCTGTCGTCACGAGTGGACTCCTTCGTCGTATCGCAGGAAGAGGGGTGCGGGGCCGCCGGCGGAGGTCGCGGGGCCCCGGGGTCGGGCGCTACAGGGGGTTGGGCTTGGCGAGGAGCGCGTTGATCTGCCGGATGAAGGCGTCGAGGCCGGCACCCGCGTCCTGGCGGCCGAGGAACACGTTCTGCACGTTCTCGGCGAAGAAGGACTGGAAGTCGGATCCGGAGCCGGTGAAGTAGGCCACCGGGTCGTAGTTGATCTGCTCGGCCGCGTTCGCGTAGTGCGCCTGCGGGAGGAGCTCGGCGTACTCGGGGCTGTCGATCACGGGCTTGTACGCCGGGATGTGGCCGGCGCCCGCCCACTGCAGCGAGTTCTTCAGGAGGTCCGCGACGAAGGCGTACGTCTTGTCGCGCTTGACCGGGTCCGGTGAGCTCTGGTGCGGGAGCACGAACGCGTGCGAGTCGGCGTAGGTGGCCGGCGTGCCGAACAGGTTCGGGATGGGCATGGCGTCGAACGGGAGCTCCGCGGCCTGGAACGTGGGCAGCTCCCACACTCCGGTGACGACGGCGCCGCTCTTGCCGCCGGCGAACTCGGCGATGGCGGTGCCGCCGTCGCCGCTCGGGGTGGCGATGGTGCCGTCGAGGAGGCTCTGGATGAACTCGAGCGAGGCGACGGCCTTGTCGCGGTCGTAGACGACCTCGCCGCCCGTGGGCAGCTCCATCTCGCCGCCCATCTGCTTGTAGAACGTGTAGAAGAAGCGCCACATCTGGGCGCCGTCGCCGAGGTAGCCGTAGCTGAGGCCGTGCACCCCGGTGACCTCCTGCATCTTCCGCATGACGTCGACGAACTGCTCGGGCGAGGTGATCTCGGCCAGCTGGCCGTCGTCCCCCAGCACGCCCGCCTGGCCGGCGACGTCCGTGTTGTACATGAGGATGAACGGGTGGCTGTCGAGGGCGATGGAGTACAGCTCGCCGTCGACCACGCCCTTGTCCCACACGCGCGGCTCGAAGTCGGCCTGCGTGACGCCGAGCTCCGCGAGCTTGTCGGTGTCCCACGGGTCGAGGAGACCCCCGGGCGCGAACCCGGGGACGCGCGCCGCGTGCATGACCGCGACGTCGGGCGCGCGACCGCCCACCGATGCCATGGCGAGCTTCGTGTAGTACGGCTGGCCCCAGGCGAGGACCGTGGCGGTGACGTCGAACCCCTCGCCCGACTCGTTCGCCTCGGTGACCATCTCCGTCATGCGGATGCCGTCGCCGCCGGACAGCAGGTGCCAGTACTTCAGGTCGACGATGCCGCCGGCCGCTGCGACCTGAGGCGCGCAGCCGGACAGTCCGCCGACGAGGAACGCGCCGCCCAGGGCCGCAGCGCCGCCCATGAGGATCTGACGCCTCGACCATGCCGAGGGACGTCCCCCGGCCTTTCCCGTAACAGGATCCATTGACCACTCCTTCGTGATGGCCACATCATTACATCGTTGTAATGCGAAGCGCAACGTTTCGGCTCGACGATCTGCCGGAGGATCCGCAGCGGACGGCGGATCCGGGTCAGAGGAGTGCGCGCGTGCTGCCGCGGACGACGATGCGGTGCGGGATGACGACCTGCACGGGAGGGCCCTCGCGCTCCTCGATGCGCCGGACGAGCTGGCCGACCGCCGCCTCGGCGTAGGCGCGGATGTCGAAGTGCACGGTGGTGAGGGTGGGGATCGAGAACCGCGACTGGTCGACGTCGTCGAAGCCGGCCACCTGGATGTCCTCCGGCACGCGCAGCCCGTGGTCGGCGAGGGCGCGCAGCGCGCCGAAGGCGAGGCCGTCGGTGAAGCAGAACAGGGCGTCGGGCGCCGGGTTGCCGCCGGCCAGCCAGGAGTCCACGGCCTCCGCGCCGGACGCGCTGTTCCAGCCGGTGCGGTCGATCTCGACGGGCGCCTCGCCGGCCTCCTCCATCGCGCGGCGGTAGCCGATGCGCCGCAGGTCCCCCGCGGCCGACTCCTCGCGCGTCGCCGTGCCCACCGCGGCGATGCGCCGCGCTCCCGTCGCGAGGAGGTGCCGGGTCATGTCGTACGCGGCGCCGACGCTGTCGACCCCGACCCGGTCGGCGACCTCCTGCTCGACCTCGCCGATGACGACCACGGGCGGCAGCGACTCGGCCCGCCCGATCGCGCTCTGGGAGAGCAGGACGGGGTTGAGGATCAGCCCGTCCACGAGGTGCTCGCGTGCCCGGGACATGAGGTCGCGCTCGCGATCGGGCCGGGAGCCCGTCTCCTCCATCTGGATGCTGTAGCCGGCCTCGTGCGCCACCTCCACCAGATGGTGGGCGAGCTCGGCCGAGTACGCGGTGCCGAGGTCGGGCAGGGCGACCGCGATGACGCCGGTGCGCCCGTTGCGCAGGCCCCGCGCGGAGAGGTTCGGCACGTAGTCGAGCTCCGCGACGGCCAGCTCGACGCGCTCCCGCGTGCCGGGACTCACCTGCACGCGGCCCGTGATCACGTTCGAGACGGTCTTGGGCGACACCCCGGCGCGCGCGGCGACGTCCTTCACTGTCGCGCGCATGGTCCTCCCCGGACGACCGGCGGCGGACGTCTGCCGCAGGCGGTGCCCCCGAATCTAATGCACGCGCTCTCCCTGGGCCGCGGAGGCGATGCCCGGGAGCGCCGGGCATACTGCGGGGATGATCTCCACCGCGCACGCCACGACCCTCCTGGAGCTCGGCCTCGAGTGGAGCCCCGAGCCCGGCGACCGGTTCCGGATCCGCGGCCAGGGCTTCGAGTCCGACGTCTTCACCATCAGCGAGCTCACCATCGAGGCGCACGAGCACGCCACGGGCACGGTCCTCGGCTTCAACGGCACCACGGAGTGGGCGCTCGACTCGGTCGCGCTCGAGGACAGCCTGTGGCTGCCGCGCGAGGACCAGCTCCGGCAGCTCCTCGGCGGGGCGTTCCGCTCCCTGCGGCGCGAGATCGGCGGGGCGGAGGACGGCGCCCACGTGGTGCTCGTCGTCCTCGACGGCCGGGAGGTCGAGCACCGCGACCTCGAGGCCGAGGAGGCCTACGCGAAGGCGCTCATCGCCGTGATGGAGGCCGTCGCGCCGACCCCGCCCGCCGCCTGAGGCGGGCGCGGCGTCCTGGCCTCAGGCCCGGGCGCGGCGGCGCACGACGAGCGCGGAGACCGCGCGCCACCCGAGCAGCAGGACGGCCAGGATGATCGCCGTCGTGATGACGAAGGGCACCACCACGCCCTCGCCGCTGAGCGCCCGCAGCACCACGCCGACCACGAGCGTCACGCCCCACACCAGGAGCCCGGTGGGCACGACGCGGGACGGGCCCCGCCAGGCGCGGGCGACGATCCAGCCGACCAGTCCGCCCGCGAGGAACGGCCACGCGGTGGCGAGCACGGCCGAGGGCGCGAGGTCCTCGCCGTGGCTCGCCCCGCCCGACGAGGACGAAGACGACGATGAGCGCGGCGTCGAGGACGACGGCGCGGACGATCTCGGGACGGGCGGCGGGACGGGTTCGGCGGGTCACCCGGCGATCCTAGGCGTCGCGTCCTGGACGGTCGGCGGGATCGTCCTCCGCGGCGACGGCTCCCGGGAGCAGCAGGAACCCGTCGGCGACGAGCGCGCGGATCCGCGGGAGCAGCTCCGCGCGGAGGGCCTCCGCGTCCACGGCGGTGAGCTGCGCGACGGCGTCGACGATCGCGCCGACCGCCAGCTCCCCGTCGCACGCGCCCACGAGCGCGGCGAGCCCGGTGTCGAGCGGCACCTCCCGACCGAAGCCGGCGCCCTGGCGGAGCGTCATGACCGTCGGGTCCTCGGCGCCCGGCCAGTAGTGCCGTTCCTCGGTGACGTCGCCGGCCACGACCAGCGCGAGTCCGCCGAGCGCCCGGTCGTCGAGGCGGGCGAGGGCGTCGTGCGCGGCGAGGGAGGCCCGCAGGTGGTCGCCGAGCCCGGTCGGGTTGTGGCCGAGGCCGCCGGGGAGCCGTTCGAGCCGGCGGAGCGTCGGCGCGCCCGTCGCGGGCCGACGGAGGGTGAGGTAGCCGAAGCCGACCGCGTCCACCGCGCGCGCCGCGAAGTCGTCGAGCCACGCGTCGAGGAGCGCCTCGGACTCCGGCGTGCCCGCGCGGGTGCCGCCGTCGCGGATCCACGTCTCGGCGTAGAGCGCCGCGTCCTGCACCTCCCGCTCGACGATCCACGCGTCGAGCCCGGTGCCCGTGCGGTGGGCGGCCGCCTCGAGCCATCCGCCGACGCGCTCGAGGCCGGGCTCGCCGGCGCGGTGCTCCCAGTTGCCGAGGAGCTGCGCGATCCCGCCCGGCGTCAGGTGCTGGGCGAGCTGCGTGACGACGCCCTCCACGAGCGCGTCACCCACGAGGCCGGCGTCGCGGTACTCGTAGGCCGGCACGCCCTCCGCCCGCGGGGTGATGACGAACGGCGGGTTCGAGACGATGTGGTCGAACCGCTCCCCCGCCACGGGCTCGAAGAGGCTGCCGAGCCGGAGCTCGATGGTGGTGACGCCGTTGAGGGCCGCGTTCAGCGCCGCGAACGCCAGCGCCCGCGCCGAGATGTCGGTCGCGACCACCCGGTCCGCGTGCCGCGAGGCGTGCAGCGCCTGGATCCCGCAGCCCGTGCCGAGGTCGAGGGCCGAGGCCACGGGGGCCGAGACCATCAGGCCGCTGAGCGTCGCGGAGGCGCCGCCGACCCCGAGCACGTGGTCCTCGTCGAGCGCCCCGCCGGTCGCCAGCTCGCCCAGGTCGGACGCGATCCACCACTCGCCCACGCCGTGGGCGTCGATGAAGCCGTACGGGCGGAGGTCGACGGCCGGTCGCACCCGGTCGCCGTCCTCCTCGACGAGCCCGAGGCGCGCGGCACCCTCGATGCCGAGCGTCGGGAGGGCGGCCCGCAGGTCGTCCGCGTCGACGGGATCGCCGAGCACGAACAGGGCCGCCAGGGCGGCCGGTGCCGGGAGGCGGCCGCCGGTGCGCGCGGCGGCGACGGCACGACGGGCCGGGATCCGGTTCCCGCGGTGCAGCGCCTGGCCGGCTGCGTCGCCCCACACGCCCAGGGCGGACGCGAGGGTGAAGGGAGCGGCCGCGAGGTCGGCGCGGAGCGCCCGGACCTCCGGGGTCGCGATGGTCACGGTCGGGATCGCGGATCGGGGCACCGGTCGATCTTAACCGGGGCGCACCGACGGCTCGCCCGCCACGGGCGGTGCCCCTACCGTGGGGCCATGAGCCCCGACGCGACCCCCGACGACGCCTCCGGACCGCCGCTGGAGCGGACCGTCCTCCACCGCGACGGCTCGCTCCGGGCCCGCGGCGGGATGCTCGGCGACCAGCAGCACGGCATGTGGGCCTGGTACCGGCTCGACGGCACGATGCTGCGCTCGGGATCCTTCGACCACGGCCGGCAGGTCGGCGAGTGGACGACCTACGACCGGTCCGGCGCCCCGTACAAGGTCACGCGCTTCCCTCCCGCCGGCTGACGCGAGGATCGCGCGCGACGGGCAGTGCGGTTCGGGTTCGAGAGGTCGCAGCGTGCGGGAAAGCAAAAACCCCGCCGGAGCGGGGTTCTTGTGGACCTAAGGAGATTCGAACTCCTGACCTCCTCGATGCGAACGAGGCGCGCTACCAACTGCGCCATAGGCCCTGACAACTCCACGAGACTACCACGTCACGCGGGGCCCTCGGACCGCGCGACGCGGCCGTGGGGATCGAAGGCGGTGGCGTCAGCCGACCGCGCGGCGGCGGCGCAGGACCTCGTCGAGGTCGCCCATGCCCGGCTGCGCGTCGTCGACGATGCCCATGCGGGAGAAGCGGCTGTCGGGCGCCGACGGCGTGCGGGCCGCGGGGGCGGCGGGAGCAGCCGCGACGGCCTCCTCCTCGGCGGCGAGGCGCGCGACCTCCGGCTCGAGGTGCGCGCGCCGCAGCGTCTCCTCGGAGGCGGCGGCGGCGCGGCGCATCTCCTCGGCGGGCGAGAGCGGGGTGGCGGGCGCCCGACCCGCGCCGGGGCGCGGGCCCGGCGCCTGCGACCGCGACAGGTAGAGCGGCTTCGGCACGGGGACGGGGGTCCAGGACTCCCCCTCCTCGCGTTCGACGACGGGCGCGGTCGCCTGCGGGGTCGCCTCGTGGAAGTCCGTGAAGCCCGTGCGCGGGAGGGGCCGCGCCTCGGGCGCCTGGAGCCGGCGCGCCGCGGCGACCTGCGACATGCGCTGCAGGAAGGCGAGCGAGCCGAAGGTGGCGAGCGAGGAGATCACGAGGAGCGTCCACGCGCCGGCCGCGGCGACCTGCGTGAGGCCGACGACCACGCCGACGAGGGCGAGGGCGAGCACCACGGTCGCGGCGAGGCGGCTGCGGCGGAGGCGCGTGGCGGCGGAGGGCGACGATGCGGTCACGGGGGCCACTTTCGGTAGGGCGCGCTGGGCGGCGGCGTCTCGCGCACGCGCGGCGGCTTCGGCTTCTTCGGCGGCGCGGCGGAGGGCGCGCTGATGCTCGACGACGTTGCGGGCACGGGTCTCGGCACGCACCGCGTCGGGGACCTCGGCCGTCTCGGCCAGGATCCGCAGGGTCTGCTGGAGGCGCACGGCGTTGCGCTCGGTCGCCATGTACTGGCGCCGGTGCAGCCACGTGGGCAGGAGGTAGGCGAGCCAGAGCACCGCGGAGAGCGCGATGATGATGCCGCCGGATTGCATGATCACGAGGCTAGGAGGTCCGGTGCGCGCGGCGTGGGAAGCGCGCCGCGTGTCCACCGCCGGACCGGCGCATCCGCAGGTACGGGGCCGGACGCGGTGCGGCCCGATGCTGGCCGGTCAGATGCGGCGCTGCACCGCGAGCGGCGACGCGGCCGCCTCGACGTCGGCGTCCGGCACGCGGGACCACTCGGGGTCGACGCCGCCCTCCTTCCAGCGCGCGAGCACGCTGGTGGAGAGCTCCTCGACGACCAGGCCGAAGCAGAAGTGGTCGCGCCAGTCGCCGTTGATGTGGATGTAGCGGCGGCGGAGGCCCTCGTACCGGAAGCCGAGCTTCTGGACGACGCGGAGGCTCGGCGCGTTCTCCGGGCGGATGCAGATCTCCATCCGGTGGAGGCCGAGCGTCGTGAAGCAGTAGTCGGTGGCCAGGGCGACCGCCGTCGGCGTGACGTTCCTCCCCGCGAACTCCTGGCCCACCCAGTAGCCGATGGTCGCGCTGGAGAGCGACCCGTAGGCGATGGACGACACGTTCAGCTGGCCCGCGAACTCGTCGTCGTAGTCGATGACGAGCGGCACGCCGAGCCCGGCGCGGGCGTTGGCCTGCAGCGACCGGATGCTGGCGCGCGTGTCGAACGCCATGGGCGCGTAGGGGCTGGTCGCCTCCCACTTGCGCAGCCACGACCGGTTGTCGAGCAGCGAGCGCTCCAGGCTCCGCGAGTCGCGGAGCCGGATGGGCCGGACGGAGATGCGCCCGTCCCGCATGGTGGGTACGGTCTGCGGCACGTCCCCCACCCTAGGCCTCGCCGCGGGCGCCGGGACGGCCGACTCCCGGGATCGCGTTCCCCGGCTGGTGGTCGTGCCGCGCCCGAGCGCCCGCCGCGCGGATCAGCGCTCGAGCGTCTTGACGAACTCGGGCAGCCACTCGCGGAGGCCCTCGCCGAGGTCCTCGTGGTCGACGCCCAGCTGGACGATGGCCTTCAGGTAGTCGAGCCGGTCGCCGGTGTCGTAGCGGCGGCCGCGGAAGACGACCCCGTAGACGCCGCCGGTCCACTCGGGCGCGGCGGCCATCTTCTCGAGAGCGTCGGTCAGCTGGATCTCGCCGCCCTTGCCGGGCTCGGTCTTGTGGAGCACGTCGAAGACCTCGGGGCGCAGGACGTAGCGGCCGATGATCGCGAGGTTGGAGGGCGCGGTGCCGGCGGCGGGCTTCTCGACCATGCCGGTGATGCGCACGACGTCGTCGTCGTCGGTCTGCTCCACCGTGGCGACGCCGTAGAGGTGCGTCTGCGAGGGGTCGACCTCGAGGAGCGCGACCACGGAGCAGCCGCGCTCGAGCTGCACCTCGATCATGCGGGAGAGGAGCACGTCGCGCTTGTCGATGATGTCGTCGCCGAGGAGCACGGCGAACGGCTCGCGGCCCACGTGCATCTCGGCGCGCAGCACCGCGTGGCCGAGGCCCTTCGGGTCGCCCTGGCGCACGTAGTGCATGTCCGCCAGGTCCGTGGACTCGTTGACCTTGCGGAGCTTCGCGTCGTCGCCCTTGAGCTGGAGGGTCGCCTCGAGCTCGGCGTTGCGGTCGAAGTGGTTCTCGAGGGCGGTCTTGTTGCGCCCCGTGATCATGAGGACGTCGTGGAGTCCCGCTCCCACGGCCTCCTCCACCACGTACTGGATGGCCGGTCGGTCGACGACCGGCAGCATCTCCTTCGGCATCGCCTTCGTCGCGGGCAGGAATCGCGTTCCGAGTCCCGCTGCGGGGATGACGGCCTTCGTGATGTGGGTGACCATGCGATCGAGCGTAGCGGGCGAACATACCTAGACTCGAACCATGCCGAGCGATGTCGGGAACGAGAAGAGGGCCCTGCGCGCCCAGCTGCGGGAGCGTCGTCGGCAGATGACCTCGACCGAGCGCGATGAGGCCGCCCACGGCCTGACCAGCAGGTTGACGGAGCTCGTGGCGAACCACGACGCCCGGCGGGTGGCCTGCTACCTCTCCACCGTCGACGAGCCGACGACGCGTCCCTTCCTCCAGTGGCTGCACGCCGACGGGCGTCAGGTGCTCCTCCCGGTGTCCCGCAACGACGGCCTGCTCGACTGGGTCGTGAGCGACGGCACCGAGACCGAGGGGCTGTTCGGGCTGCCCGAGCCGGTGGGCGAGCTGCTCGGCCCGATCGCCATCAACGACGTCGACCTCATCGTCGTCCCCGCCGCCGCGGTCGACCAGGGCGGCATGCGGATGGGCTGGGGCCGCGGGTACTTCGACAAGACCCTCGGCTCGATGGAGGCCTGCCCCCCGGTCTACGCTGTGGTGTTCGACGCCGAGTTCGTCGACGAGCTCCCGCGGGAGAAGCACGACATGCCGGTCGACGGCATCGTGACCCCCACCCTCATCCACTCCTTCTAGGGACCCATGCCCACGTACTCCTACCGCTGCACGGTGTGCGGCAACGCCTTCGACATCGTCCAGGCGTTCACCGACGACTCCCTCACCGAGTGCCCCGTGTGCGGCGGCAAGCTCCGGAAGCTCTTCGCCGCCGTCGGCGTGAGCTTCACCGGAAGCGGCTTCTACCGCAACGACTCGCGCACCGAGGACGCGGCCAAGCGGTCGCGGTCGTCGTCCGCATCGTCCTCGTCCTCGTCCTCGTCGAGCGACGCCGGATCGTCCTCGGGGTCGGGCGACGCCGGATCCGCGGCGAAGAAGGAGCCGTCCTCCTCCGGCGGCGGCTCGTCGGACTCGTCCGGATCGGGATCCGGTTCCTCCGGCTCCGGGTCCACGGGCCAGGGCTCCGGTACGGTGACCCCGAGGAACCCCTCGGGTCCCAGCTCATCCGGGTCGGGATCGTCGTCGCCGTCCACCTGATCGGACGGCCCGCCTGACAGGAGCACCCGTGAAGGGCTTCAAGGAGTTCATCCTCCGTGGGAACGTCATCGACCTCGCGGTCGCGGTCGTCATCGGCGCGGCGTTCACCGCCATCGTCACCGCGATCGTCACGTCCGTCTTCAACCCGCTGATCGGGGCGCTGTTCAACGCGTCGACGCTCAACGACGCGTTCAAGGTCGACATCCCGACCGCGTCCGGCGAGCCGGCGACCCTGCTGTTCGGCGCGGTGCTCGCGGCGCTGATCAACTTCCTCATCGTCGCGGCCGTCGTCTACTTCGCGCTCGTGCTGCCCGTGAACCACCTCAAGAAGGCCGCCTTCGCGAAGCAGAAGGCCGCCGAGGAGGCGACGCCGAAGGACGTGCCGCCGACCGAGGCCGAGCTGCTCATCGAGATCCGCGACCTGCTCGCCGGCAAGCCGTCGCCCGAGGGCGCGCACACCATCCCGTCGTCCACCGGTCAGCACGTGGCCGAGCCCGGGAAGCCCGCCTAGCGCGCGATCCGCACCACCCGACCGCCTCCGGCGTCGACCGTCAGCCCCAGTGGGGCGGGCGGTCGAGCCGGAGGCGGTCGTCATTCGCATCCGAGGCGGCGGGCGCGTCGCCCCAGCCCTGCGGTGCATCCTCGGCGGCGCGCACCGCGGTCCCCTGGGCGTCGGCCTGCGGCGTGGGGTCGGATCCGGGGACCGGCGCGGTCGAGGCACGACGCGATCGGCGGACAGGTCGGCGCTCCTCCGCGCCCGCCTGCGTCGCCCCGCGGTCCGCCGACCCAGGGGCCGACGCCTCCTCCGAGCCGTCCGACGCGTCGCGCTCGCGCATCACTCCGCCCGGTGCGCGTCCGGCTGGACCTCGACGGGCGCCGTGATCGGGTGGGCGTCCGAGATCGCGCCGAGGGCGGTGGCGATGCGGCGGGCGACGGCGTCCGGATCCGCGAACAGCTCGAAGGAGTGCACGCGGAGGTAGTGCCAGCCCAGGCGCTTCAGCATCTCGGGACGCAGGCGCAGCGACTCGCGGAGGCTCGTCTGGTTGACGACGGGATCCGTCTCGATCGCGATGGCCCGACCGCCGTAGGACGCGACGAGCCCGAGCTTGTCGCGGTGACCGAGGGCGGGCGCGAGCCCGAGCCCCTCCAGCCGGCGCGCGAGGTCGACGAGCATGGCGTCGCCGTCGTCCGGGATCGGGTCCTCCGTGAAGCGGGCCTCCGCCTCCGACAGGATCTGGGCGAGCGCGACGATGCCGTGCTTCATCCGGTCCTGGTCGATGTCGCCGGGCTGGAAGCAGGACACGACCACCATCGAGCGGCGGGCGCGGGTCATCGCCACGGCGAGCAGGCGCTCCCCGCCGGGCGCCGCGAGGGAGCCGAAGTTCGACAGCACGCGACCGTGCGGGGTGCGGCCGTAGCCGACCGAGAAGATGACCCGGTCACGACTCTGGGCGACGCACTGCTCGAGCGTCGCGACCATGAACGGCTCCGCGCGGTCGCCGATGAAGAACTCGGTGACGTCGCTGCGCTTGGCGGCGGCGTGGAGGACGGCCTGCTGGACGCGCACGGCGTGACGGGCGCTGGCGGTGATGACCATGAGGGACTCGCGCGGGCGGTGGCTCGCGTGGTCGAGGACGAGTTCCACCACGCGGATCACCTCGGCGTCGACGCTCTCGACGGCCCCGGTGTCCTCGTCGGGCATGCCGTGGCCGTCCGCGACGAAGTCGAGCGAGAGGCTGCCGTGCCCGAGGAAGGTGCCCGCCCAGGGGAGGGACTGGATGCGGCCGCCGTAGAACCGGCGGTTGACGAGCTCGGCCAGGTCCTCGCCGCCCGCGCGGTAGCTGCGCGTGAGGGAGAGCGTGGGCAGGAGCTCGCCGAGGCGCGCGAGCGCGGAGTCGGCGTGGCGCTCCTCCAGCGTCGAGTCGTCGTCCGCGAGCTGCGGCGTCGACCGCTCGGGCTGCGGGACGACCGCGATGGTGAAGGGCGACGGCGTCTGCGTGACGGGGTCCCCGAACACCACCGTCTGCTTGCCGCGACGGATGCCGCCGAGGGCCTCCGCGAGCGTCATCGCCCCCGCGTCCACGAGGAACACGGCGTCGAACGGCATCTCGTCCGTGATGGTCGGCACCTCGTAGGGCGACGCGAGCCAGACGGGCGCGATGGCACGCGAGAGGTGCGGCGCGGAGTGGTGGAGGGCCGCGGCGTCGACCGGGGCGGATCCGCCGAGCAGCTGGCGCAGGTGGTGCGCCTCCTCGGGCCAGTCGACGACGCCGATCTTCCACGTCTCCGCGAGCTGCCACGCGAGGAGGCCCGCGCTGGCGGTGGCGTGCGCCTCGTCCACGAGCCGGAAGTCCGACTCGAGCCGGTCGAGCACGCTCGTGTTGGCGTTGAGGAGGGCCTTGTCGCCCGCGAGCATCTGCTCGAGCACGGACTGCCACCAGGCGAGCTCCAGCTCCGCGGCGACGGACTCCTGCGGCACGTGCCGGTCGGAGAGGTCGTGCAGCAACGGGTCGAGGTCGAGGCGGCGGAGGTCCGCGAGGAGCGACGTGCGCTCCTGCAGGTTCTGCAGCACCTCGCTGTCCTCGGCGAGCTGGGCGACCTTCTCCCGCAGCTCGTCGACGGGCAGCTCGGCGAGCGGCGTCGGACGCGTGACCATGCTCAGCGGCTCATCGAGCACCTTCAGGTCGGCGGCGACCTCCTGGTAGCGCGCGTGCACGTCGGAGATGCCGCGCGGGACCTCGGGGGTCGACCCGACCGCGACGTAGCGCTGCCAGAGGATCCGCTGCTTCTGGATCGCCTTCAGGCTCTCGTGCATGTCGGAGATGTGGACGCCGGGTCGCACGTACTCGCGGGCGAGCTTGCGGAGGCGACGACGGGTGATGCTCGTCATCTCGGGGGCGTCGCGGCGGGATCCGGTGGCCGCGATGATCTCGCTCAGCGAGCGGTCGAACACGACCGGCAGGAACTTGTCCAGCGTCTCGCGGACGTCGAGCAGGAGGCGGAGGTACACGCCGAGCTCGTCGATCGAGCGGTACGCGCGCATGCGCGTCTGGCCGATGAGATCGTCCGCGCGCTCCACGAGGCGCGGCAGGCCCTCGGCGGACAGCTGCTTGGCGAGGTCGTGCGCATGCGTCGCGGCGGCGCTCGTGGTGAACGTGGCGCCGTACCAGGGCGAGTCGCCCGGTCCGTAGCGGAACTCGCCGAGGCTCGCGGCCTTCACGAGGGAGGCGGCGGCGCTCGCGCGGTCGTGCGCGATGGCCGTCACGGCATCGCGGGTGAGGCGGGCCGTCGTCGCCGGCGGGGCGGGGAGGAGCGCGAGGCGGGACAGCTCGCCGAGGGCGTCGAGCACGGAGACGCCGAGGTCCCGGTCGGGTCGGCCGAGCGCGAAGCGGTAGTCGAGCAGCACGTGGCGGAGGCGGACGAGCGCGTCGTCGACCTCGGCGGTCTGCGCGGGGGCCGCCTTCTCGTTGCGCACGATGGACTGGACGACATCGCGCTTGAGCGACCTCGGCGAAACGGCGATGCCCGGGAGCCCGACGTCGGCGAGACGCTGGCCGATCCCCTTCAGGGAGGACGCGCGCGGGCTCACGACGAGCACGCGCTTGTTCTGCGCGACGAGGCAGCCGATGGAGTTGACGATGGTCTGCGTGCCGCCGGTGCCGGGCAGCGTGGTCACCACGAGGGAGTTGCCCGCGTTGATCTGCGCGATGACGTACTCCTGCTCCGGATCCGCGTCGAGCAGCAGCGTGTCGGTGACGGGCGGGCGCTGGTCCTGCGGGATCGGGTCGACGGGCGCGTAGGACTCGCCCACGCCCCACTTGGCGGTGGGGTTGCCGGCGATGGCGTCGATGACGAGGTGCTCGAGGTCGGCGGCGTCCTCGGCGAGCGCCCGGCCGACCTCCGCGAAGGACGAGACGACGAGGCGCGGCTGCACGGCGAAGGCCGGCAGGTGCGAGGTCAGGCCGCGCAGGCGGTCGATGACGGGCTGCGGCTTGAATGCGCCGTTCTGCACGGCGAGGGCGACGAACGAGTCGGCGTCGAGCGTGATCTGGAACTGCTCCTCGAGCGCCCGCGCGAGTGCCGGGTTGAGGAACGGCTGGCCCTTGAGGCGCACCTCGTAGTCGCTGCCGTGGCGGCGGATCGCGAGCGGGCGCAGGAGCACCGGGGCGCGGAACTGCTCGTCGGCGAAGCGCCACTCGGCGAGGCCGATGGCCAGGTGGATCGACTCGATGCCCCGCGCGGAGACCAGCTCGATCCCCTTCTGGGTGATGCGGTTGGCCGCCTTGCGGGCGCTGCGGAGCGCGAGCTCGTCGCGGATGAGGGACGACAGCAGCGTCGTCTTGCCCGTGATGAACTGCGCGAGTCCCCGGGTGGGTGGTGCTCAGCTCGATGCGGGAGCCGGCCGCGTCCACGAAGTGGAGCAACGGCGAGGGGCCGCCGACGCCGGCGAGCTGCTCGCGCCATTCGCGCCAGCGGGGCTCGGCCACGTTGCCGCTCCCCAGGTGCACGTCGCCGACGCGGAGGTCGTGGGGGCTGGTGCTGTTGTGGGAAGCATTCACGTGGAGGTCCTCAAGAGGCTCGGCGGCGAACCCGGAGAGCAGGTCGTCGTCGTCGTCGGATCGTTCATTGGCACGCCACACCCGGCAACAGTACGACGCGCCGGGTGGGGAAACCGGCAGGCGGGGCGGCGCGGGAGCGGATCCGGGAGGCGCGTCGACCACCGGCACCGCGAGGCGGGGTCGGTCGTGACGTCGCGCTCCCGGCGGCCGTCGTGCCGGGACCGCGGGCCCCGACACCCGGGCCCCGCTCCGCTACCATGGGCCGGTCAGCCTCTGTAGCTCAATGGAAGAGCAGTTCCGTCCTAAGGAAAGGGTTGGGGGTTCGAGTCCCTCCAGGGGCACCTCCGGTCCGCCGACGCGGACCTACGCGCCGATCGCCTCTCCCGCGTGCAGCCGGATCGCCTCGCGGATGGCGTCCGCGTGCGCGTAGATCTCGTCGAGCGACCCGAGGGGGTGCCGCGTCTCGACCTTGTGCGCATCGAAGAGGCCGAGGTACTTCTGCTTCTTGCCGTTGAAGTGGAGGCGCGCGATGGGCTTGCGGTTGTTGTCGTCGAGGAGGATCGCGAGGTACGACTTCGCGTCGCGGTGCACCACGCGCTGCGGCTTCACCTCGCTGCAGGCGATGGCCTTGACGATCTGGTAGCCCTCGAGCTCCTCGAGCGTCGTCTCGATCTCCGTGTCGCGGTCGAGGTCCGCCACGACAGCCTCCTCGCTGGTGATCGCGTCGGCCGACACCGCGGTCGGCGGCGACGGGAACGCGGGCGCGCCGAGGGCCGTCTTCAGCCGGTCGTTCACCTGCTCGTTCAGGTACTGCTTCGAGGCCTTGCCGACGAGCGTCGTGAACTGGTCGCGCACCTTCTCCGTGAACATGCCGTCGTAGACGCGGCGGGTGAGGAGCTTCACCCATTCCGGGGTCGGCTCGCGGAACTCGGCGGCGATGGCCCGCTTCAGCGCACCGACGTACTTGAGCTCGCCCGCGGCGCTGATGATCGAGTCCAGGTCGAACACGTCCTTGGTGAGCTTCATCAGCTCGGGCAGCAGGGTCTCGTCGATGTCCGCGAGGTCGAGCACGAGGAACGGCTTCTCGTCCATGCGGTTCGGCGCGTCGAGGTCCGTGTAGAAGTGGTAGACCTCGCCGTTGGTGAGCACCGCGATGCGGGCGTTCGTGACGGCGAAGTAGCGGAAGAGCTGCGAGGCGTGCTCGATCTTCAGCGACTCCGTGGACTTCTTGCACTCGATGAGGATCTGGACCTCGCCGTCGCGCATGATCGCGTAATCGATCTTCTCGCCCTTCTTGAGGCCGAGGTCCGCCGTGAACTCGGGGACCACCTCGAGCGGGTTGAACACGTCGTATCCGAGGATCGTGGAGATGAACGGCATGATGAACGCGTTCTTCGTCGCCTCCTCCGTCTGGATGGCGTCGCGCTGGTTGCGCACCTTCAGCGCCAGTGCGGCCAGGCGTTCGGCGAATTCCATGGGGACTCCCTCGTCTCGGTGTTCCCGACCATACGGAGGTCCATGCGCTGTCATGGAGACCTGATCGCCCCCAGTCTTGGGGGCCGTGGGCGGGGAGTCCGGCGCCCTGGCCTGCGCCCGCCGCCCTGATACCGTGACCGCATGGCCAGCCGGGACGTGCGCGACGAGCTCGCGGCCTTCGTCGCCGAACGCGAATGGGCGCAGTTCCACACGCCGGAGAACCTGGCCAAGAGCATCGCGATCGAGGCCGGCGAGCTGCTCGAGTGCTACCAGTGGGACGCCCACGGGGATCCCGCGCAGGTGGAGGGGGAGCTGGCCGACGTGCTCACCTACTGCCTGCTGCTCGCGGAGCGGTTGGGCCTCGACCCCGACGAGATCGTGCGGGAGAAGCTGGCCGTCACTCGGGCCAAGTACCCCGTCGGCAAGGCCCGCGGACGCAGCACCCGGTATGACGCGCTTTGACGTCCGTCGGGTCGAGCTCTCCAGCGACACGGTCGCTCGATGGGGAGCGGAGCATCCGCGCAACTCGAACTGGCCTGTGGTGTACGTCCTCGACGGCCCACCCGCGGGGAAGCGGGCCGGGGGTCGCGCGCCCGACGAGATATACGTCGGGGAGTCGCTGCGGGCTGCCGCACGACTCGCCCAGCACCTCAAGTCCGAGCAACGCGGGCATCTGGCGACAGCCCGCATCATCGTCGGCGAGAACGCCAACAAGTCCGCGTGCCTGGACTTCGAGTCGCGGCTCATCGACCTCTTCTCCGGTGACGGCGTCTACACCGTCCTGAATCGCAACATCGGAATCACGAACGCGGACTACTACGACCGCGTCTCCTACACCGCGGAGTTCGAGCGCGTCTTCGAGGAGCTCCGCAGAGAGGGGCTCTTCCACCGCTCCATCGCGGAGATCGAGAACGATGACCTGTTCAAGCTGTCTCCGTTCAAGGCGCTGTCGCCGGACCAGGAGCTCGCGCTGGAGCAGGTGCTCGAGGGGCTGGTGTCGGACCGGCAGACGGGGATGGAGAGCACGACGGTGATCCAGGGCGAGCCCGGCACCGGCAAGACCGTGATGGGCATCTACCTCCTCAAGCTGATCGCCGACATCGGGCGGCTCCCGGTCGACGACGCGCTCGACGCCGACTCCGTCTTCGCCGACTTCTTCCTCGGGGAGAATCGCGAAGCGCTCCAGGGAATGCGCACGGGGTTCGTCATCCCGCAGCAGTCCCTGCGCGAGAGCGCCAGGAAGGTGTTCCGGCGGACGCCGGGCCTGCAGGGGGTGGAGGTGCTGACGCCCTTCCAGGTCGGCGAGAGCGCGACCCCCTTCGACCTCCTCGTCGTCGATGAGGCGCATCGCCTGAACCGCCGGGCGAACCAGGCCTCGGGGCCGCTGAACCGCAAGTTCCGGGACATCACCGTCGCTCTCTTCGGGGACGACGACAAGCAGAGGACGCAGCTGGACTGGATCCGCGCGAAGAGCACGCATCGGATCCTCATGCTCGACGCCGCGCAGAGCATACGACCCGCCGACCTCGGTGCGGACACCATCGACGGCGTCATCGCCGAGGCCCGACGAGACCGCCGATGGCAGCCGCTCATGTCGCAGATGCGCGTGAGGGCGGGGACGGACTACGTCGGGCACGTCCGGCGCATCATCGGCGCGACGCCGAGCCCGCATCCGGAGTCGCCGCTGACGCCGGACGCTCTCGGCGACTACGAGTTCCGCATGTTCGACGACGTGGGAGACATGCACGCGGCCATCCGCGACCGCGACCGGGAGCACGGGCTCGCGCGCATGGTGGCGGGCTACGCCTGGGAGTGGGTGTCGAAGAAGGAGCCCGGCGCGTTCGACATCGAGATCGGCGACTACCGCGCGCGCTGGAACAGCACCCAGCGCGACTGGATCGCGTCGTCGAACGCGCTGGAGGAGGTGGGCTCGATCCACACCGTCCAGGGATACGACCTCAACTACGCGGGAGTCATCATCGGCTCGGACCTCGGATACGACCGGGTGGGCGGCCGACTGGTCATGGACAGGGGCTCCTACTTCGACAAGAAGGGCCAGGAGAACAATCCGACGCTCGGCATCGACTTCTCCGATGACGATCTCCGGCTGCTCATCAGCAACATCTACGCGGTGCTCATGACGCGCGGCATCCGCGGGACATTCGTCCACGTGGTCGATCCCGCACTCCGCCGACATCTGCGTCGCTACATCCCCGCATGACGTAGGACTGTTCCGCCGGCCTCACCTGCCACCGGTTCCGGCGTCCCGGCGCTTCCACTCGCCGGCATCGCAGTCCGTCCGCATGGTCTTCTCGTCGGCACGACAGCGGATCTCCTCCGGGCCGAAGCGAAGGTCCCGTGGGTCCTGGTCCTCCACTCGGAGCGCATCCCGTCGAACCGGTCCGGCAATGGCCCGGTCTCCCCGGCGATCCCCAGCGTCTGCGCAGAGCACGGCATCCGGTCGACGTCGCACTATTCCACACATGAGGAGATTCCTGCCCGGCGGGCGGGGAATCCATTTCCCCGCGTGACTCGCATCGTCGATCAGTGCACGACACGACGCGGCCGACATGGGAATGCATGCGCAGCGCATGGATCCCGGTATCCCCACGCATTTCCACATCCCATTCGCGTGGTCGCACGGAATTCACCGGGGAAAGCGGTATCGTGACGCACGTCGCATCATCCGGTGCATCAACTGCAAATGAGAGGGAGAGACGTGGCTCGCAAGGTTGTCACCACGCTCGTCGACGACATCGACGGCGTCGTCATCGAAGAGGGAAAGGGCGAGACCGTCCCCTTCGCGCTCGACGGCGTGAACTACGAGATCGATCTGAGCGACGCCAACGCCGCCAAGCTCCGTGAATCGCTCGACACGTACGTCGACCGCGCCCGGCGCGTCGGTCGCGCCTCGTCGGGCCGCGCGGCCGGTGGCGCGCGCCGCTCCCCCTCCAGCGCTCCCAAGGAGGACCTGGGCGCCGCGCGCGAGTGGCTGCGCGAGCACGGCCACAAGGTCTCCGAGCGCGGGCGCATCTCCGCCGACCTGCTCGAGGAGTACCGCGCCAGCAAGTAGGCGACACGACGCGCACCACGTGCGCCGCACGACGAAGAGGGCCGATCCGCCGAGGACCGGCCCTCTTCGTCGTCTCCGAGGGGGCGCCGTAATGAAACGCGCATCCCCATCGCCCCGCGGATCGACGGCCGCGCCGCGCCGCGTGTCACGCCCGCGTCACGCCCGCGTCGCGATGCCGTCGCGGAGCCGCGGGCAGTCTGACGGGGAAGAAGGAGCACCGTGCCGAGACACCTCGCAACACCCGGGAACGCCATCACCACCCCCCGCCCCCGCCGCCGCATCCGCGCGCGCGTCCTCGCCTCCGCGGGCGCCGCGCTCATCGCGCTCGTCGCCGTCGTCGGCATGACCGGGCAGGTGCAGACCGCATCCGCCGCCGTCTCCCTCGAGACCGCGTCGCAGTGCAACTCGACGCCCACCGGCGCCGGCGTCGAGGCTCAGGTGCGACGTCACCGTCGTCAACGACATCGACGTCGCCACCCAGGTCGGTTCGTCCACCGTCACGACCACCGTCTGCCAGGGGGCCGCGGGAGCGCCCCTCTGCACCACGTCGGTGTCGCAGCGCGACGGGATCATCATCAACGCGGTGGAGCAGTGCAACGGCGTCGCCGCCGGCGGCAGCAACGTGATCTGCTCGGTCGACATCACGAACAACATCGTCGGCGAGAGCACCACCACCGCCGCCACGGTCAACCAGTGCGTCGGCTCCGGCGAGGGCGGGGGCACATCCGCCTGCAACCCGGAGTCCTCGACCACGAACGCGGACGTCACCCAGTGCAACGGCTCCGGCAACGGCGGCGGGAGCACCGTGGAGTGCACGGTCGTCTCGTCCTCCACGACGTCGTCGGCGCTCCGGGTCCCGGTGGACCAGTGCATCGGCTCCGCGGCCGCCGGCAGCATCGTCCGCTGCACCACCGTCATCCGGAACTTCGTGACGCCCGCGGTCGAACCGACCGACGAGCCCACGGTCGTCCCGACCGACGAGCCCACGATCGCCCCCACGGACGAGCCCACCGTCGCCCCGACGGACGAGCCCACCGTCGCACCCACCGACGAGCCCACGATCGCCCCGACCGACGAGCCCACCGTGGCCCCGACCGTCGAGCCAACGCCGCCCGCTC
Organism: Clavibacter sp. AC415; assembly: GCF_979252985.1. Classification (NCBI taxonomy): domain Bacteria; kingdom Bacillati; phylum Actinomycetota; class Actinomycetes; order Micrococcales; family Microbacteriaceae; genus Clavibacter; species Clavibacter sp. AC415. The sequence continues at coordinate 201,091 of NZ_CEEDAR010000017.1, forward strand.
CGACCCCGACGGCCACCGCGCCGGTCCCGACGCCCACGGCGCCGATCCCGACGCCCACGGCGCCGATCCCCACCGCGACCGTCCCGGTCCCCACGCCGACGGCACCGACCCCCACCGCGACCGTCCCGGCTCCCACGCCGACCGTCCCGGTGCCCACGGCCACCGCCCCGGTGCCGACGCCCACGGCGCCGACCCCGACCGCCACCGCACCCACCCCCACGGCGACCGCGCCGACGCCCACCGCGACCGTCCCCGTCCCGACCCCCGGGGTCCCCACCCCGACGGCGTCCGCCCCGACGCCGACGGCCTCCGCCCCGACGCCGACCGCGACGACCGGCACGCCTGCCCCGTCGGCCACCCCGTCCGCCACCCGCACGCCGGTCGCTCCGGTCGTGCCCGGCGGCACGACGCCCGGTGGGTCCCTGCCGGTGACCGGCTACGACCCGACGCCCACCATCGGCTGGGGCCTGGCGGCCCTCGTCCTGGGTGCGCTCGGGCTCGGGTTCACCGCACGCCGACGTTCCGCCCAGCGCTAGCCGCACCGCGGAGACCATGACGCAGCGCCCATCGCCGGTCGATGGGCGCTCCGTCGCGGGTAGCCCGAAAAGCACTCCATTGGTGGGGATTAGGGAGCGAACGGATAATGTGACCCCCACGGAGGTGCGGGATGCATCAGGGGGCGTGGGGCGGCAGGGTCCGCTCGGCGAGCCGCTGCACCGCCTCCGCTCCCGCTGGCGCCTCGCCCGGACTCCCGCAGGTCACCCTGCCGGGGACGATCCGATGATCGGCATCGAGGTGCTCGGCGGCTTCCGCGTCGCCGGACTCGGCGCCGACGATGCCGGGTCCGCCGTCCTCGACCCGACCGGCGCCGCCCTCTCCGACGGCACCCGGCGGCTGATCGCCGCCCTCGCCATCCGCACGCGTCCCGCCGACCGCGGCACCCTCGCCGCTCAGCTCTGGCCCGAGGCACGCGATGGGCGCGCCGCGTCGAGCCTGCGTTCCGCCATCGCCCGTCTCGGCTCCGGCGGGCGGGAGATAGTGGACTCCTCCTCCGGCGGACTGGAGCTGCACGACGCGGTCGCGGTCGATCTCCGCACGGCCCGGGCGATCGCGGGCCGCCTGCTCGAACCTCAGCACGACGCGCCGGACGACGACGACCTCTCCCCCGCGGCCATGCACCTCTTCAGCGCCGAGCTCCTGCCCGACTGGTTCGACGGCTGGCTGGAGCCGGCAGCCGAGGAGTGGCGCCACCTGCGGGTCAATGCGCTCGAGGCCCAGTCCGACGCGCTGCGCTTGCGCGCCCGCCTGCACGAGGCGGCGCGGGCAGCCCGCCGGGCGATCGACGTGGACCCCCTGCGGGAGACGGCCCAGCGCTGCCTCATCGCCGTCCACGTGGCCGCGGGCAACCAGTCCGACGCCCTGCGCGCCTACGCGGACTACCGCGCCCGCCTCGACCGCGAGGTGGGCCTGCAGCCGACGGCCATGCTCACGGAGCTCGTGTCCGGCCTGCGTCAGCGCACCGGACCCGTCGCCGTCCGCCGCATCGGCTGACGACCGACCGGACCCGGTCAGTCCCCCGCGAGCCGCTCCCAGAGGAACGCGTGGATGAGCGACTGCAGCCGCGCGGTCGCCGGGTTGTCGGCCGATCCGCCGTGCCCGCCGGCCGTGTTCTCGAAGTACCGCACGTCCTCGACGCCCGTCTCCTCCAGCAGCGCCACCATCTTCCGCGCCTGCACCGGCCCGACCCGGTCGTCGCTCGTCGCCGCGTAGACCAGGGTGGGCGGGTACGCGACCCCGGCACGGACGTTGTGGTAGGGCGAGAAGGTGCGGATGGACTCCCAGTCGGACGGCACGTCCGGGTCCCCGTACTCGGCGATCCACGACGCCCCCGCCGACAGCCGCGTGTAGCGCCGCATGTCGAGCAGCGGGACCCCGCAGACCACGGCGCCGAAGAGCTCCGGGTAGGTCGTGAGCATATTGCCGACCAGCAGTCCGCCGTTGCTCCGGCCCTCGCAGCCGAGGCGCGCGGGGACCGTGATGCCGCGCGCCACGAGGTCGCGGGCGACGGCCGCGAAGTCCTCGTAGGCGCGGTGGCGGTTGTGGCGGAGCGCCGCCCGGTGCCAGGCCGGCCCGTACTCGCCGCCGCCGCGGATGTTGGCGAGCACGTACACGCCGCCCCGTGCCAGCCAGCCGCGCCCGATGACGCCGCTGTAGGAGGGCAGCCGGCTATTCTCGAAGCCGCCGTAGCCCGACAGGAGCGCGGCGGCGGATCCGTCGAGCGGCAGGTCCCGCGGCCCCACCTGGAAGTAGGGCACGCGGGTGCCGTCGTCCGAGACGGCGAAGTGCTGGGCCACCTCGAGGTCCCGCGCGTCGAAGGACGCCGGCTGCTCCTTGACGGGTCGCGGGGCCCCTCCGCCCACCACGCCGTGCAGGAGCGTGGGCGGCGTGAGGAAGCCGGTGACGGCCAGCCAGTACTCGTCGGTCTCCCGGTCGGTCGCGACGACCGAGACGGATGCCAGCGGCGTCCCGACGCGCACGTCCTCCACCCGCCATCCGCCCGAGCCCGCGGCCGTCGGCGGCGTGAGGACGCGGATCCGGCTCGCCACGTCCTCGAGCAGCGTGAGCACGAGGTGCCCCGCCGTCCACGCCCAGTCCTCGAGGCTCCGCGACGACGTCGGGGCGAACAGCACCGCCACCTCGCGCGCCCCCGCGAGGAAGTCGTCGAGGCGCGCCGCCAGGAGCGACCCGGCGGGGTGCACGACGCCGCCGATCTCGGTGTCGGTGCGAGGCCGCAGCACGAGCCACTCGCGATGCAGGTCGACGTCGACGTCCTCCGCCACGTCGATGCGCACCGTGCCCGCGTCCGTCAGCAGGAGGGTGCGGGACGTGAAGAAGTCGGGCACCTCGCGCACCACGTCGCGCTCGAAGCCGGGCGTCGGGTCGTGCGTGACGTGCACGAGCATGTCCGTGGCGGCGACCGCGTGCACCTCCGGCGCATCGGCCAGCGCCTGTCCGCGGCTCCAGCGCCGCGCGGTGCGCGCGTAGGAGCTCTCCGTGAGGCTCCCGGGGCCGAAGTCGGTGCCGACGAAGACGGTGTCCCGGTCGATCCACGACACCATCGTCTTGGCCACCGGCACGAAGAACCCGTCCTCGACGAACCGGCCGGATGCCAGGTCGAGCTCGCGGACCGCGACGGCATCGCCGCCGTCGGGCGAGAGGGACACGAGCGCGCGGTCGCGGGCGGGCGTCAGCAGCTGCGCGCGCGCGAACTGCCAGGGGATGCCCTCCGCCTCGCCGAGCGCGTCGAGGTCGAGGAGCACCTCCCACTCGGGAGCGGGGGCCTCGAACTCGTCGAGCGTCGTGCGCCGCCAGAGGCCCTGGACGTGCTCGGCGTCGCGCCAGAGGTTGTAGAGGTGCTCGCCATGCCGCGTGACGTACGGGATGCGCTCGTCGGACTCCAGCACCTCGAGCAGCTCGCTCGTGAGGCCGGCCCGGGACTCCTCGGGGGACCGGGCCAGCGTCCGCTCGTTCTCGGCGCGGACCCAGGCGAGCGCCCGGTCGCCGTGGATCTCCTCCAGCCAGAGGAACGGGTCGTCGGGGGTCACGGTGTCACAGGCATCGGCGGTCATCCCCTCAGCCTACGGACGGCGTCAGGGCGATCCCCGGCTGGAGCACCGGCCGACGGCGTCCGGTGCCCGCGCTCATGGCGGGCTTTCGTCCCGCCGGATCAGGCCGCCGGCGCCAGGAACTCGTCCCAGCCGGGAGCGGGGCGCTCCATGCCGCTGACGACCCAGCCGCTGCCCTGCGGAGCGCGCGGCGGCGTGCGCAGCGCCCAGCCCATCTCCTCGGGCGTGCGATCGCTCTTGCGGTTGTTGCACGACAGGCAGCAGGCCACGAGGTTCTCCCAGGTGTCCGCCCCGCCGCGGGACCGGGGCATCACGTGGTCGATGGTGGTGGCGTTCCGTGCGCAGTACGCGCACCGGCCGCCGTCCCTCCGGAGGACCCCCCGGCGCGAGACGGGCACGCGGCGCGCGTGCGGGATCCGCACGTAGCGCGTGAGGAGGATGACCGACGGGCGGCCCCAGACGCCGCCGTTCCCGAGGATGGGGTGCTCCTCGTCCTGGGCGAGCATGGTGGCCTTGCCGCTCAGCACGAGCACGAGTGCCCGCTTGAACGACACGACGGCGAGCGGCTCGAAGCCCGCGTTGAGTACCAAGGTGCGCACGACATCCCTCTCAGACCGGCCTGGACGGCTTCCAGGAATCCGAATGAGGCGCCCCGCCCCCGGGGACACGCGAAGGCACCGCCGAATGCTCGGCGATGCCTCCTAGGAGAGCGGGTGACCGCTCGGGTGGACCAGGTGGATGCCCACCCGGGGATGGTGCCGGTGTCCGTGGCGCACGCGCGCATCCATGGTGCGGATGTCGCGTGCGGTGGTCATCGGGGCTCCCGGGCGGGTCGAGGGACGTCTCATCGCACAGGGTAGCCCAGGGCCCCCCGATTGTCCCGGGGAACGACGAAGGCCGGCGGCGCATCGCGGAGGATGCGTGCCGCCGGCCCGTCTCGGGTCGAGCTGGTGCGGGTCGTCAGCCGAGGAGGCGGACGAAGTGCACGTTCTGGCTCCAGATCGGGCGCTCCTTGACGTGGTCGCCGGGCTTCGGCGCGTCGATGAAGATGCCGTTGCCGGTGTAGATGCCGTCGTGGCTGAAGTCGTTCCAGACCACGATGTCGCCGGGCAGCGCCTCCGCGCGGGACACGACGCGGCCGGCGTTGTGCTGGGCGCGCACCGAGTGCGGCAGGTTCAGGCCGAACTGCGCGAACACGTACTTCACGAGGCCGGAGCAGTCGAAGCCGGCGGGGGTCTCGCCGCCGAAGACGTAGGGGACGCCGAGGTACTGGCGGGCCACGGCGGAGACGCCGGAGGCCGACGTGCCCTGGTAGATCGGGTTCGACGCGAGCTGGGTGGCGGATGCCCCCGTGTAGCTCGTAGCCGTGGACGCGAGCTGCGTGCGACGCTGCTCGGCGAGGGCGGCGCGCGCGGCGGCCGCCTTCTGCTCGTTGAGCTCGGCGACGGAGGTGGCGGTGAAGCCCTCCTCCTCGACCGGCGCCGACGAGGCGCTGTCGGCGGTGACGACCTGAGCGTTCGCCGCCGTGTAGTCCTGCAGCGAGGTGCCCTCGGCGCTGGTGGGGGTCTCGAGGGAGGATCCCGCGGCGTAGGCGGGGATGGCCATGACGCCGACCAGGCCGGTGACGAAGGTCATGACGACCGCGTTGGCGGCCTTGGTGCGGCGCGACCGGCCGGTGGGGGCCGGGCTCAGGCGGGGAGCCGGGGTCTGGAGGGTACGGGTCGCGGAGTCGCGACGGGGCCGGACGGCCTTCGCGTTCTCGGCGGCGCGGAGCTCGCGGCGAGTGGGCAGACGATCCATCCCGGGTGCGGGCGGTCGAGTCGGGTCGGACGGGTTCCCGACGGAACCGCTGATGTCACCATGGGCCAAGTTGTCAACCTCCTGCGTCTCGACGCCGGGCATGCTGGCGCCCCGTCCCTCCAAGGTCGTCGAGGGGTACACATGCAGGGGACGGGTGTCGAGACGCCCTGCACCGGGCCCGGAACCTCTGTGGTGGTCGGTCGGGCCTGTTCGAGAGTAAGCGACGGGCCCCCGTTTGTCATCCTGAGGGACCATATTGCTAACGAATCCGTAACGGCGGGCGTCATCCTCGGGGTGGATGCGCTACATAACCCCCGGTGGCACCGGCGTGGCGGCCGCGTGTGCCCAGTCCGGGGGTGGTCCGGTCGATCCTCCCCCTCGCGGGCCACCGGCGGCGGCCCCGGAGGACCTGGTCAGCGCTCCATGAAGATGTGCCCGGCGACCTCGAGCGGCAGCTCGAGTCCGGGACCCGCGCCGTCCACCCGCACGAGCACGTAGGCGCCCTCGCGGGAGAACGACCCGGTCGCACCCGGCAGAACGCCGGCCTGCTTCAGCTGGGAGAGGAGCTCCGGGTCGAACTGCACCGGCTCGCCGAGGCGGCGGATCACGCCGCGGGCCGGGGCGTCCTCCGTCGTCCCGAGCGACGCCTCCACGATGCTCACGACACCGGCCATGAAGGCCACCGCGGGTGAGTCGCCCAGCTCGTCGAGCCCGGGGATGGGGTTGCCGTACGGGGACTCGGTGGGGTGGCCGAGCAGGTCGAGGATCTTCCGCTCCACCTGCTCGCTCATCACGTGCTCCCAGCGGCAGGCCTCGTCGTGGACGAACTCCCACTCGAGGCCGATCACGTCGCTCAGCAGGCGCTCCGCGAGACGGTGCTTGCGCATCACGTGCACGGCCTTGCTGCGTCCCTCGGGCGTGAGCTCGAGGTGCCGGTCGCCGCTCACGACGACGAGCCCGTCGCGCTCCATGCGGGCGACGGTCTGCGAGACCGTGGGGCCCGAGTGCCCGAGGCGCTCGGAGATGCGCGCCCGCAGGGGGACGATGGCCTCCTCCTCGAGGTCGAGGATGGTGCGGAGGTACATCTCCGTCGTGTCCACGAGATCAGTCATCGGGCCTCCCTTGCGCCAGGGAACAGCCTACTTCCCCGGCTGCGCGATGACCGGCCCCGCGCCCCGGTATGCCCGCGGGCACGGCGGGGCGGTCCCCTAGCATTGCCGCATGCCGACCACGAAGATCCCCACCGAACTGCTGCCCCTCGACGGACGATTCGGCTGCGGCCCGTCCAAGGTCCGGCAGGCGCAGCTCGACCACCTCGCGCTCGCGGGCGCGCAGATCCTCGGCACCTCCCACCGCCAGGCCCCCGTCAAGGACATGGTGGGGCGGGTCCGCGCCGGCCTCTCCCGCCTCTTCCGCCTGCCCGACGGCTACGAGGTCGTGCTCGGCAACGGCGGGTCCACCGCCTTCTGGGACGCCGCGGCCTTCTCCCTCATCGAGCGCCGCAGCCAGAACCTCGTCTTCGGCGAGTTCGGCGGCAAGTTCGCCACCGCCGCGTCCGCGCCGTTCCTCGAGTCCCCCGACGTGATCCGCGCCGAGCCCGGCAGCCGCGCTGAGGCGGTGCCCGTGGAGGGCGTCGACGTCTACGCATGGCCGCACAACGAGACCTCCACCGGCGTCATGGCCCCCGTGACCCGGGTGCACGGCGATGCGGGCGCGCTGACGGTCGTCGACGCGACGAGCGCGGCCGGCGGAATCGACTTCGACGCCGCCCAGGCCGACGTCTACTACTTCGCCCCGCAGAAGAACCTCGCGAGCGACGGAGGGGTCTGGCTCGCCCTCTTCTCCCCGGCGGCCCTCGAGCGCGTGGACCGCATCGCGGCGTCGGGTCGGTGGATCCCGGAGTTCCTGAGCCTCAAGAACGCCGTCGACAACTCGCGCCTGGACCAGACGCTCAACACCCCGGCGCTCGCGACGCTCCTCATGCTGGAGGACCAGCTCGACTGGATCGAGAAGGCCGGCGGCCTGGGCTGGGCCGACGCCCGCACGCGGGAGTCGTCGTCCGTCCTCTACGAGTGGGCCGAGCGGGTGGACTACGCCCGCCCGTTCGTGTCCAACCCGGCGCACCGCTCGCAGGTCGTGGTGACCATCGACCTGGACGACGCGATCGATGCGGCGGGCGTCGCGAAGACGCTGCGCGCCAACGGCATCGTCGACACCGAGCCCTACCGGAAGCTCGGACGCAACCAGCTGCGCGTCGCCACCTTCACGGCCATCGAGCCGGACGACGTGCGCGCGCTCGTGCGCTGCATCGAGTTCGTCGTGGAGCACGGCGCGGGCTGATCCCCACCCGGGAGACGACGACGGCGGCGGTCCCCTTCGGGGCCGCCGCCGTCGTCGTGCGGGGTGCGGATCAGCGATCGGCGCCGTCGAAGCTCGTGTCGTCGTCGTCGTCGTCGTCGTCGTCATCATCATCGTCGTCGTCGTCATCGTCGCCGTCGTCGTCGTCGTGCTCCGCGGGGACGGCCTCGAAGTCGACGCCGTCCAGCACGTCGTCCGCGTCCTCGGCGTCCTCGGCAGCGTCGTCGTCCTCGTCGTCCTCGTCGTCGTCCTCGTCCTGGTCCTCGTCGGACTCCGCCGCCAAGCGCTCGGCCTCCTGCTCGGCCTCGACGCCCGCGAGCCGTGCGGACCACGGCAGCCACTCGGGCGACAGCAGCGCGCCCTCGCCGGGCATGAGCTCGGCCTCGAGCACGGTGGGAGCGGCGTCCTCGACGCGCGCGAGGGTCACCGTCCAGTACCACCCGGGGTAGCCGGGCATGGTGTTCGCGAAGAGGAGCGAGAGCACGCGATCGCCCTCGACGATCGAGCCGGCGGGCTCGCCGACGGTGTCGTCGGGCGTGATCTCCCGCAGCGCCGCCCGGGCGAGGTCGACGGCGGCGAGCAGCTCCGGGTCCGCCACGGGCGGCTCGGCGTGCGCGGACTCTGCCTCCGCCGCCGGGGCGGGCGCCGCCGACGTGGAGTCCTCGTGCTCGACCGTCAGCGCAGCAGGGCCGGCCGCGCCGTCGACGGCAGCGTCGCCGGCCGTCGTATCATCCACGGACAGTTCGTCGACCGTCGCACCGTCGATCGTCGCACCCTCATCTGCCGCGCCCTCGATCGTCGCGTCGTCGTCCCCGCGGTCAGGCATCGAGCTCCTCCGCGACCCGGCGCAGCATCGCCGCGATCTTGCGGCCGTGCGCCTCGTCCGGGTACCGGCCGCGCTTGAGGTTGGCGCCGATCCCGTCGAGCACCTTGACGAGGTCCTCGACGATGACGGCCATGTCGTCGGCGGGCTTGCGGGACATGCGCGCGAGCGAGGGCGGGGCGTCGAGGATCCGGGCGGACAGGGCCTGAGCGCCGCGCTTCCCGTCCGCGATGCCGAACTCGAGCCGCGTACCGGCCTTGACCCCGGCGACGCCCGAGGGGAGGGCGGACGCGTGCAGGAATACCTCCTGGCCGTCGTCCGAGCTGATGAACCCGAACCCCTTGTCCTCGTCGTAGAACTTGACCTTGCCGGTGGGCATGCGATCCTCTTCCTCCGCCCCGGGCGGGGCTCGATGTGCGGGTGGACGCATCAGTCTATTCGGCAGGTGCTGCGACGACCCGGGCGTCCGGAGCCGCCTCCGCGCGTCCGGCCGCCCTGCGCGCGCGACGCGCCCGGGCGCAGCCCACGGCGTAGTCTGGACGGATGGCATCCGACACCGCACCGAGCGAGGGACGGGCCGAGCGCATCCTCGCCTACATGCTGGCCGGCATCCTCCTCATCGCCGTGCTCAGCATCGTCGCGATCCTGCTGGCACCCCTCATCGCCGTCGACGCGTCGCAGTACAGCACGCCCGTGTGGCAGGTCATCCTCCTGCTCCCGGCGGTGGGCATCCCGCTCGCCGCGCTCCTCTTCATCGCGATCCTCATCATCAGCGTCCGCCGTCGTCGCCGCATGGACGGCACGTCCCGCTAGCGGGACGACCATGACCGACGCCCTGGTGCTCGCGTCGCGGCTGCGCGCCCTCGACGACGCGGCGCTCGCCGCACTCGTGCGCGACCGCGGCGTCGAGTCGACGCGCGTCGCGGACGTCTTCGACCTCGCCGACGCGCTGCTCGGGCCCGACGCCGTGGCCTCCGCGCTCGAGCAGCTCGACCGCACCGCCCTGGCCGTCCTCGCGGTGGCGTGCGCCGACGGCGCCGCCACCCGCCCGGTCCCCCTCCCCGCGGTCCGCGCATCACTCGCCCGGCGCTCCGGGGAGGACCCCGTCGACGCGCAGGAGATCACGGATGCGGCGGCCCGGGCCGCCGCGACGCTCCTCGCCGACCTCGACGACGACGGCATCGCGGTGCATCCGGAGGTCGCCGCCGCGCTCGCCTCCTGGCCCGGGGCCGGCCTCCCGGGGGTCGACGAGCTCGCTCACCTCGCCCCGCCCGCCCCCCTCGCGGCCGTGCCCCGCGTCGACGCCGACGAGGTCGACCGCCACGCCGGCGAGAGCGCGTTCGGCTCCGTGGTCGCCGTCGCGGCCCTCGTGGACGAGCTCGTGCGGGGACCGGCCCGCGAGCTCAGCCGCGGCGGCATGTCCCTGCCCGACGCGCGTCGGCTTGCCGCCGCCGTCGGCGCCGACCTCGACGACGTGCCCGTCCTCCTCTCCATCGCCGACCGCGCCGGCCTGGTGGCCCGCACGGGCAACACGTGGAACGCGACGGCGGAGTCCGCGTCGTGGTCCGGACGGCCGACGGCCGAGCGCTGGGAGGCGCTGGCCGCGTCGTGGCTCGACGCCCTGACGCCGGCGACGCGCGGCATCCTGTCCGAGCGCGCGGACACCTCGTGGGGGGCGGGCCTCGTCGACGGCGTGCTCTGGCGGTTCCCCGGAGGATCCGCCTGGATCGGCGAGCGCATCACCGCCTTCACCCGCGACGCGGGCCTCCTCGGCATCACGACGGGAGACGTCCCGAGCTCCGCCGGCCGGGCGCTGCTCACCTCGGGAGCGGAGGAGGCAGCCGCCGCCCTCGGTCCGCACCTGCCCGCCGAGGTCGACCGGGTGTACCTGCAGCACGACCTCACCGTGATCTCGCCCGGACCGCTGGATCCCACCGTGGAGTCGCGCCTCCTCGCCGTCGCCGACGCGGAGGGCCGGGGCCTCGCGGCGAGCTACCGCATCTCCGCCGAGTCCGTCACGCGCGCCCTCGCCGCGGGCGGCACGGCGGACGGCATACGCGCGTTCCTCACGGGCGTCTCGCTGACCGGGATCCCGCAGCCGCTCGACTACCTCCTCGATGAGACCGCCGGGCGCTTCGGGCGCCTCCGCGTCCGGCCCGCCGCGCCGTCGCACGCCGCGTCAGCGGATGCCCGCACCGCCGTCGTCTCGGAGGACGCCGCGCTCCTCGCCACCCTCCTCGTCGACCGGGACCTCGCGCCGCTGCGGCTCGTGCGCGCCGGGAACGACGTGCTCACGTCGACGGCGCCGCCGGAGGCCGTCGAGCGCGCGCTCGCGGGAGCCCGCCTCGCTCCCGTCCGGGAGGACGTCGACGGCCGCCGCATCGCGCCCGAGACGCGCACCGCGCCGATGGCCGCCGCGGCCGACCCCGAGCCGGACGCCGCCGACGTCCTGGTCGCCCGCGTCCGCGCCGCGGCCGGGCCCGAGGACGGCGCCGCCTGGACGGCCCGCCAGCTCGAGGCGGCGATCCGCGCCAAGGCCGTGCTCCGCGTCCGGGTCCGCATGCCGGACGGCCGCGAGGTGGACCACGTGCTCGAGCCCGCCAGCGTGGCCGGCGGGCGCCTCCGCGCCCGCGACCGCGTGGCGGACGTCGAGCGCACCCTCCCCCTCTCGAGCATCGTCTCGATCGCTCCCGGGCCGACGGCCCCGTGAGCACGCCTAAGCTGGCGGGCGTGTCCGACGGCCCCCTGATCGTCCAGAGCGACCGCACCGTCCTCCTGGAGGTCGCCCATGCGGACGCCGAGGACGCGCGTCACGACCTCGCGGTGTTCGCGGAGCTGGAGCGGGCGCCGGAGCACATCCACACGTACCGGATCACCCGCCTCGGCCTCTGGAACGCGCGCGCGGCCGGCCACACTGCCGAGGACATGCTCGCCACCCTCGAGCGCTACTCCCGCTTCCCCGTGCCCCAGTCGGTCACGGTGGACGTCACCGACACGGTGGGCCGCTACGGCCGGCTCGTCATCGGCCGTGACGCGGAGGGGGAGCTCCAGATCTCCAGCACCGAGTCGGCGGTGCTGTCGGAGATCGCGAGCGCCCGTCGCATCGCCCCCCTGCTCATCGAGCGCATCGACGCGTCCACGTACCGCGTGCAGGCGTGGGCGCGGGGCCAGCTCAAGCAGGAGCTCGTGAAGATCGGCTGGCCCGCGGAGGACCTGGCCGGCTACACGCCGGGCACGCCCCACGACATGTCGCTCGTCGAGGACGGCTGGACGCTGCGCGACTACCAGACGGACGCGGTCGACCACTTCCTCGACGGCGGATCCGGCGTCGTCGTGCTCCCCTGCGGCGCCGGCAAGACGCTCGTCGGCGCCGCGGCCATGGCGAGGGCGAAGACCACGACGCTGATCCTCGTCACGAACACGGTGTCGGCCCGGCAGTGGCGCTCGGAGCTGCTGAAGCGCACCACGCTCACCGAGGACGAGATCGGCGAGTACTCGGGGCAGTCCCGGGAGGTGAAGCCCGTCACCATCGCGACCTACCAGATCCTCACCGCGAAGCGGAAGGGCGAGTACGCCCACCTCGCGCTGCTCGACGCGCTCGACTGGGGCCTCGTGGTCTACGACGAGGTGCACCTGCTGCCCGCCCCCGTGTTCAAGCTCACCGCGGACCTGCAGGCGCGGCGGCGCCTCGGGCTCACGGCCACGCTCGTGCGGGAGGACGGCCGCGAGGGCGACGTCTTCAGCCTCATCGGCCCGAAGCGGTTCGACGCGCCCTGGAAGGAGATCGAGGCCCAGGGCTTCATCTCCCCCGCCGAGTGCTTCGAGGTGCGCATCGACCTGCCCGACGACCAACGGCTCGTCTACGCGGCCGCGGCCGACGACGAGCGCTACCGCCTGGCCGCGACGGCTCCCGCGAAGCTCGAGGTGACGCGCGCGCTGGTCGAGCGCCACCGGGGGAGAGCATCCTCGTGATCGGCCAGTACCTCGAGCAGATCGACGAGCTGGCGGAGGCCCTCGGCGCCCCCAAGCTCACGGGCGCGACTCCCGTCGCCGAGCGGGAGCGGCTCTACCAGTCGTTCCGCGACGGCACGGACCGGGTCCTCGTCGTCAGCAAGGTCGCCAACTTCTCCGTGGACCTGCCCGACGCGACCGTCGCGATCCAGGTGTCGGGGTCGTACGGCTCGCGGCAGGAGGAGGCGCAGCGGCTCGGACGGCTCCTGCGTCCGGAGGCCTCGGGCCGGTCCGCGAGCTTCTACACGCTCGTCTCCCGCGACACGGTCGACCAGGACTTCGCGCAGAACCGGCAGCGGTTCCTCGCGGAGCAGGGGTACGCCTACACGATCCTCGACGCCGCCGGCATCGCGGGCGTCGCGGCGGACTAGCCGCCGGGCTCGGCGCACGCCGGCACGGTCACCACGCCACCATTGTCCAGCCCGCTCCCAGCGAGTGCGCAGATACTTCTTCCCATGAGCGATGGCCCGAAGATCCTTATCGTCGATGACGAGCCCAACATCCGCGACCTGCTGACCACGAGCCTGCGGTTCGCCGGCTTCGCGGTCCGCGCCGTCGGCAACGGCGCCCAGGCCATCTCCGCTGTGCTCGAGGAGGAGCCCGACCTCATCATCCTCGACGTGATGCTCCCCGACATGAACGGCTTCGGCGTCACCAAGCGCCTCCGCGCGGCGGGCTACACGGCGCCCATCCTCTTCCTCACGGCGAAGGACGACACCGAGGACAAGATCACGGGCCTCACGGTGGGCGGCGACGACTACGTCACCAAGCCGTTCAGCCTCGACGAGATCGTCGCCCGCATCAAGGCGATCCTCCGCCGCACCATGCACGCCGACGAGGACGCGATCATCCGCGCCGGCGAGCTGACCATGGACCAGGACACGCACGAGGTCCTCGTCGGCGAGGAGCCCATCGAGCTGAGCCCCACCGAGTTCAAGCTCCTGCGCTACCTCATGCTCAACCCGAACCGCGTGCTCTCCAAGGCCCAGATCCTCGACCACGTGTGGGAGTACGACTTCAACGGCGACGCCGGCATCGTGGAGTCCTACATCTCCTACCTCCGCCGGAAGCTCGACCAGCACTCCTCGGAGCCGGTGATCCAGACCAAGCGCGGGTTCGGCTACATGCTGAAGGCCGCCAAGTCCTGACCCCGGGACCGCGTGAGCGGACCCGCACCGCGGATCGGCCGGATGCCCCACGGGCACCCGGCCGATCGCACATCCGGCGTCGCATATCCTCATGACGACACGGTCACGATGACGGGAACACGAGGTGCGGCCAGTGCACGACTACGTCTCGGAGAAGTGGAACAACGTCTCCCTCCGCACGAAGATCACGAGCGTCACGGTCCTCCTCCTCCTGCTGGGCCTCCTCGTCTCCGGCGCCGGCACCATGTACCTGCTCCGGCAGCAGATGGTCAACCAGATGGACGCGTCCCTCCGGGTCTCCATCACGCAGCTCCCCAAGGTGCTCGGCACCGAGCCCACCTCCCCCGACACCTTCACCCAGGACGACGTGAAGACGGCCGACCCGACGCTGTTCGTGGTCCTCCTCGACGCGCAGGGCGACGTCATCGCGGACAACTGGAACGGCGACTCCGCCGAGCACCCCCGCGTCTTCGGGCTGGACCTCGCGCAGGCCTCGCAGGTCAACAACGAGATCGTCGTCTTCTCGGACAACTCCGGGCAGAAGTCCTGGCACGGCATCGTCCGCGTCTCCCAGAACGCATCCCCCGACGCCACGGAGTACTCGACGCTGGTCGTCGCGCGCCCGCTCGAGGAGGTCGACGACCTCGTCGCCACCTACATCGTGATCTTCGCGAGCTTCGGCCTCGCGGTGGTGGTCCTCGGCGCGGCGGTCACGCGCATGCTGGTGACCAGCACGTTCGGCCCGCTCCGCGAGGTGGAGCGCACGGCGGCGGCCATCGCCGGCGGCGACTTCAGCCAGCGCCTCGGCGGCGCGACCCCGAACACCGAGGTGGGCCGCCTGAACCGCTCCCTCAACATGATGCTCAGCCGCATCGACCGCGCGTTCGCCGACCGCGCCAAGACCATCGACCAGATGCGGCGCTTCGTCGGCGACGCCAGCCACGAGCTCCGCACCCCGCTCGTCTCCGTCCGCGGCTACGCCGAGCTCTACCGGATGGGGGCCCTGCAGACGCCCGAGGACGTCACCCAGGCGATGGAGCGCATCGAGAAGGAGGCCATCCGCATGGGCGGCCTGGTGGAGGACCTCCTCGAGCTCGCCCGCCTCGACGAGACCAAGCCGCTGCAGCTGGCCCCCGTCGACCTCTACCCCATCGCCCGCGACGCGGCACTCGACGCCATGGCCTCCTCGCAGACGCGCACCGTCACGGCCCTGCCGCCCGTCCTCGTGAACCCCGTCGGCCCGATCCTCGACGCCGACGGCCTGGAGCTCACCCAGGAGATGACGCAGGAGTCGCTCCGCGGCACCGGTCCCGTGACGAGCAGCGACGTGACGGGACCCATCGCCTTCGCCGGGGCCACGCTCTCCCGACTGCGGGCGCGCCGCCTCCGCCGTCCCGGCGAGACGGCGACAGACGCCCTGGCCCCGACCCGCGCCGGGGATGGCGACGGCCCCGCACCTACCGAGGGCTTCGCGATGGTCTCGGCGGAGGAGAACAAGATCCGCCAGGTCGTGACCAACCTCATCGGCAACGCGGTGCGCTTCACGCCCGCCGGCAGCCCGATCGAGCTCGCCACGGTCGTCGACGAGGCCGCCCGCGAGGCCCGCATCGAGGTGCGCGACCACGGCGACGGCGTGCCCCCGCAGATCCGCGAGAAGATCTTCCAGCGCTTCTGGCGCGCCGACACCTCGCGCACCCGCGAGACCGGCGGCAGCGGTCTGGGTCTCGCCATCGTCTCCGCCATCGTCGCCGCGCACCGCGGCCGGGTGGACGTCGTCGAGACCGAGGGCGGAGGTGCGACGTTCCGGGTCATCCTGCCGCTCCTCCCCAGCCCCGAGGCGCCCGCGGCGTCCACGCAGCCGGCTCCGGCGACGCCCTCGTCCTGACCCCGCCGTAGCCTCCGCCCGTCCGTCGACGAAGAGGAGGAGACCCATGACGAGGTACCAGGTGGACAGCGAGGCCGTCCTGTCGGCCACAGCGGCCGTGCAGGGCAGCATCGGACGCATCCAGGCGGAGGTGGCGACGCTGCACGGTCAGCTGGCCGATCTGCAGGGGTCGTGGTCCGGCAGCGCCGCGACCGCGTTCCAAGGCGTGGTGGCCGAGTGGAAGGGCACGCAGCAGCGCGTGGAGGAGGCCCTGGCGAGCATCAACCAGGCGCTGAGCGCCGCCGCCCGCCAGTACGCGGAGGTGGAGGAGGGCAACGCGCGCATGTTCGCGCATTGACGGCTCCCGCGCTCCCGCCGGCAGCGCCGATGACGGGACGCGGGCGACGCACGACGAAGCGGGCGGCCCCGGTGAGGGACCGCCCGCTTCGTCGTGCTGATGATGATGGTCGAGCTGGTGATTCCGGTCGTGCAGGTGGGCGGGGTGCTGGCACCCCGCCCGGACGGACTAGAAGTCCATGCCACCCGTGGGGTCGCCGGCCGGAGCCGGGTTCTTCTCGGGCTTGTCGGCGACGACGGCCTCGGTCGTGAGGAACAGGCCCGCGATGGACGCGGCGTTCAGCAGCGCCGAGCGGGTGACCTTCACCGGGTCGTTGATGCCCGCGGCGAGCATGTCGACGTACTCGCCCGTGGCGGCGTTGAGGCCGTGACCCGAGGGCAGGTTGCGGACGCGCTCGGCCACGACGCCGGGCTCGAGACCCGCGTTGAGGGCGATCTGCTTGAGCGGAGCGTCGACCGCGACGCGGACGATGTTCGCGCCCGTCGCCTCGTCGCCCTCGAGCTGGAGCTTCTCGAACGCGAGCTTGCCGGCCTGGATGAGCGCCACGCCACCACCGGCGACGATGCCCTCCTCGACGGCGGCCTTCGCGTTGCGGACGGCGTCCTCGATGCGGTGCTTGCGCTCCTTGAGCTCGACCTCGGTCGCCGCGCCGGCCTTGATGACCGCCACGCCGCCCGCGAGCTTCGCGAGGCGCTCCTGGAGCTTCTCGCGGTCGTAGTCGCTGTCGGTGTTCGAGATCTCGTTGCGGATCTGCTGAACGCGGGCCGCGATCTCGGTGGCGTCGCCGCCGCCGTCGACGATCGTGGTCTCGTCCTTCGTGATGACGACCTTGCGGGCCGTGCCGAGCAGGTCGAGGGTGACGTTCTCGAGCTTGAGGCCGACCTCCTCCGCGATGACCTGGCCGCCGGAGAGGATGGCGATGTCCTGCAGCTGCGCCTTGCGGCGGTCGCCGAAGCCGGGGGCCTTGACGGCGACCGACTTGAAGATGCCGCGGATCTTGTTCACGACGAGCGTGGCCAGGGCCTCGCCGTCGACGTCCTCGGCGATGATGAGGAGCTGCTTGCCCGACTGGATGACCTTGTCGACGATCGGCAGCAGGTCCTTGATGTTCGAGATCTTCGAGTTGACGATCAGGATGTACGCGTCCTCGAACACGGCCTCCTGGCGCTCGGGGTCGGTCACGAAGTACTGCGACAGGTAGCCCTTGTCGAAGCGCATGCCCTCGGTGAGCTCGAGCTCGGTGCCGAAGGTGTTCGACTCCTCGACGGTGACGACGCCCTCCTTGCCGACCTTGTCGATCGCCTCGGCGATGATGGCGCCGATCGTGGAGTCGCCGGCGGAGATGGACGCGGTGGCGGCGATCTCCTCCTTGGTCTCGATCTCCTTCGCGGCGAGCTTCAGCTCCTCCGTGACGGCCGCGACGGCCTTCTCGATGCCGCGCTTGAGGCTGATGGGGTCGGCGCCCGCGGCGACGTTGCGGAGGCCCTCGCGGACCAGGGCCTGCGCGAGGACGGTCGCGGTGGTGGTGCCGTCGCCGGCGACGTCGTCGGTCTTCTTGGCGACCTCCTTGACGAGCTCCGCGCCGATCTTCTCGAACGGGTCGTCGAGCTCGATCTCCTTGGCGATGGAGACGCCGTCGTTCGTGATGGTGGGGGCGCCCCACTTCTTCTCCAGGACGACGTTGCGGCCACGCGGGCCGAGGGTCACGCGGACCGCGTCGGCCAGGATGTTCAGGCCGCGCTCGAGGCCGCGGCGGGCTTCTTCGTCAAAAGCGATGATCTTAGCCATGTGTATCTCTCGTCCCTCCCGGACGTCAGGAAAAAGGCAGTCGTCTGGCACTCCCCGTGAGGGAGTGCCAGGGACGATTCTGGCACTCGTCCTACGGGAGT
This sequence comes from Clavibacter sp. AC415, assembly GCF_979252985.1. Lineage (NCBI taxonomy): Bacteria > Bacillati > Actinomycetota > Actinomycetes > Micrococcales > Microbacteriaceae > Clavibacter > Clavibacter sp. AC415. Next base: position 218,968 of record NZ_CEEDAR010000017.1, read on the forward strand.
GCAAGCGAGCCGCTCACAGGCGGAGGCGGTCCCCGGGAACGGCGCGACGCCGCCGCCCGGTCGGGCGGCGGCGTCGCTGCGGGGATGCCGCTAGGCGGTCGTGACGTTCTCGGCCTGCAGCCCCTTGGACCCCTGGCCGATCTCGAACGCGACGCGCTGCCCCTCCTCCAGGACCTTGTAGCCCGACATCTCGATCGCCGAGTAGTGGACGAACACGTCCTGCGCGGCCGGGCCGCCCTCGACGGCGTCCACGGTGATGAACCCGAACCCCTTCTCCCCGTTGAACCACTTCACGGTGCCCTCGGCCATGTGCTTCTCCATGTGCGACTGCGCGGTGTCGGGCGCGGCGCCGCCACCCCCGGGTCGACCGCGGGGCCCTGCATCGACCCCGCGCCACGCCCTCGGGACGGACGGCGCGCAGCACCTGGTACGCGACGGGCGTGCGACCAGGCAGCACCATAGCCACGGAGCGGCGGCGCCCGCCCGATCCATCCACGGGTACCGCGCGCGACCGCGGACGATCTCCCTGCCGGATGCCCGGCGAGCCTAGGCGCGGCGAGCCGGACCGGACCGGACGAGGCTCGAGCCCGGGTCAGCCGAGGGCCGCGTAGTCCGACCCGAGCACCGCGGTGAGCCGGGCGGCCTGCGCGGCGGCGGTGCCCTCCGGCGGCCGGAACTGGTCGGACTGCTGGACGTCGCCCACGCCGAGCTCCGCGACGAGACCGCGGGCGGCGCCCTCGTCGGCTGCGTCGTAGTAGTAGACCGTCGTCGTCGTGATGTCGCTGGTGCTCGCGTTCACGCGCGATCCGATGGCCCAGCCGGCCGCCTCGAGCGCCGTCGCGGCTCGGGCGGAGAGGCCCGACGTCCGCGTGCCGTTGAGCACGGTCACGACCATGCCGGGGACGGCGGTGGCCGCCGCGGTCGGCGCCTCGGTCGGCGTCGCCTCCTCGGAGGAGCCCCCGCTCGGGATGATGTCGGTGAACGACACGCGGTCGTCGATGACGAAGAGGCCCACGACGCCGGCACCCACCAGCACCCCGGTCGCCAGGGCGGCCCAGCCGAAGGCCCGCAGTCGATGGCGGCGGGGGCGCGGCGCGCGGTGCGCGCCGACGCGGCTCAGGTCGCCGGGGACCTCGTCGAAGCGGTCGGGAGCGTGGGAGGGCATGGCGGGTCTCGTGTCTCCTCGGTGGGGCGCGGGGTCAGTGCGCGGACGGACGGGGCGGGAGACCGGTGGGCAGGGCGCGGGCCGCGCGCACGGCGGCGCGGGACTGGCGGAGGCGCAGGAGGCGCCCGACGAGCAGGGGATCGTAGGCGAGCGCCTGGCGGGTCTCCAGCAGGGAGCCGAGCAGCTGGTAGTAGCGCGTGGCCGAGAGGCCGAAGGCCTGGCGGATCGCCTCCTCCTTCGCGCCGGCGTGACGCGTCCAGTCCCGCTCGAAGTCGAGCACCGCGCGACCCCGCTCGTCGAGCTCCGGGACGGCTCGATGGTCGGACGCGGGGGCGCTCGCGGGGCGGTCCTCACGCTGGTCCACGGCGTGCTCCTTCCCCGACATCCCCCACAGTACGTAGGTGCGCGCCCCTGGGCGTCCCGCGCAGCTCCACGGGGTGTCCGAGGCCCGCCCCGGGGCACGCGCCGCCGGGCCCGGCCGCCGGCTCCGCCGGGCCGTGCGTTCCCCGTATGAAGGAATCCACGGGGTCCGCGGACGGTTGACCCCGGAGGCGAGCTGGGACGCCGCCCTTAGGATCGACCCGCGAGAAAGGACCCGCACATGGCCTACGAGATCGAGAAGACCGACGACGAGTGGCGTCAGGAGCTCTCCCCGGAGGAGTACGCGGTGCTGCGCCAGCAGGCCACCGAGCGGCCCTGGACCGGCGAGCTGCTGGACGAGGAGCGCACCGGCGTCTACGGGTGCAAGGCCTGCGGAGCCGAGCTCTTCACGAGCGACACGAAGTTCGACTCGCACTGCGGCTGGCCCAGCTTCTACGCGCCCAAGGAGAGCGACGCGGTGAAGCTGTACACCGACACGAGCCTCGGCATGAAGCGCGTCGAGGTCGTCTGCGCACGCTGCGGATCCCACCTCGGGCACGTCTTCGACGACGCTCCGCAGACCCCCACCGGCGACCGGTTCTGCATGAACTCGGTCTCCATGTCGTTCCGCACGGCGGAGTGAGCGAGGTGCCGCGGCATCGGGCGGGCGGCGACGTCGCCGCGCCCGATCCCGGCACCGCGTCGTCGGGCGGCCCCGTCCTCGCGGCCCTCCGCGGGCGACGGTCCCGGTCCTCCGTCGGCGCCGGATCCCCCACCCACGAGGCGCTGGTGCCGCTGGTCGAGGCGGCGTCCCGCCTCGCGGACCACGGCGGGATGCGCCCCTGGCGCATAGTCGAGATCCGCGTGCGGTGCACGTGAGCGCCTCGGCGCGGCCATGGACGAGGCGTCCGGCGACCCCGGATCGGGGAAGCACCGCAAGAAGACCCACCGCGCGAGCCTCCTCATCGCGGTCGTCGCCTGCCGGACACCGAGCCGCAAGGTGCCGGACTGGGAGCAGGAGGCGGTCGCCGCCGGGGTCGCGCACGCCCTCACGCTGCTGCTCGAGGAGCAGGGCTGGGGCGTGTTCTGGAGGACGGGCTCCCTGACGCGCAGCGATGCAGTCCGACGCATGCACGGACTCGCCCTCGGGGAGGAGCTCCTCGGCTGGCTCTACGTCGGCGACGTGGAGCCCGACGCCAAGGGGCCGCGCTCCACCGTCGACGGCGAGCGCATGATCACGCTCCTCGACTGAGGCCGCGTGCGCGGTGCCCAGGCCGCGCACATCCACGGAGCCGGCCACGGGACTCGAACCCGTAACCGCCGCATTACAAGTGCGGTGCGCTACCAATTGCGCCAGGCCGGCCGACCGCCCTCGCGGGCCGTCGATCCATCAGTACGAGCCGGGCTACGGCGCCGTGGTCGGGGTCGCGCTGGGCTCCGGCGTGGCGGTCGGGGTGGGCGTGGCGTCCTGCCCGGCGGCCTGGAGCACGAAGGCGGCGAACGCCTTCGCGTCGTCCGGCTGGCCCGTGTACTGGCGGTCGCCGACGACGATGACCGGGGCGCCGACGACCTCGTCGACGTTGGAGTCCGGGATCTCGCCGTCGAGGACGCGGTCCGTCGCGGCGTTGACCCACGACTGGAAGCGCTGGTCGGAGATGCAGTCGGCGACGCCCGACGAGTCGGCGCCGGCGTCGGCGGCGAGCTGCACGATCCGCTCGTCGCTGAGGCCCGTGCTCTGCTCGGCCGGCTGCTCCGCGAAGAGCGCGGAGTTGAAGGCCCAGAAGTCGTCCGGCGCGGTGTCGGCCACGCACGCCGCGGCGTTCGCCGCGCGCATGGAGTAGGCCTGCGACTTGCTCGTGAGGATCGCCACCGGGTGGATCTCGACGGTCGCGGCGCCGGACTGCAGCCAGCCCTCCATCTGCGCGCCGTTCGTGTCCTGGAACTCCTTGCACGCGGTGCAGAGGTAGTCGACGTAGACGCGGATGTGGGCGGCGCCGGCGGCGTCGGACTCGGTGGGCACGGGATCCTGCTCGGGGTCGAGCGCCTGCGTCGACGCCGCGGCGAGGTCCTTCCCGATGACGATCCCGTCGCTGGCCATGTTCTGCGGCCCCGGGCCCGCGGGCCGCGCGCCCTGCACGACGATGAGGCCGACGACCACGACCACGGCGACGAGCGCCACGGCGATGCCGCCGCGGACCAGCCCGCGGGCCGCCACGTCGCGACGCCGCTGCTTCATGCGGTTGAGGCGCGCCTTCTCGCGCGCCGCCTCGCGGCGTCGTCGGTGACCGCCGTGCGGTTCGTGCGCGGGCGGCGTGCTGGTCATGGGTCCTCGCTCCGGGGATGGGGGGAGTCGGCCGCGGGCGGGCTCCCGGACGACCTCAGGACTCTAGGCGGCCATTCTGGGAAAGCGCCAACGCGGCGGGCGCGGGTACGGCGCCGCAGCCGACGATACAGGTCCCGACCAGGCCGTCCCCAGGTGGGGAATAGCCGCCGATCCGCATCAGCGTGCGCTTCCCGACTCCTCTTCCCCGCGCAATACTCATCGGGTGGCCGCCGTCGCCCACAGCGATGAGCCATGAGCATCACATCCATCACCACGGATCGTCGGGCACGTACCTGCCCGTGAAGGAGAACACCGAAATGGCATCTGTAACTTTCGACAAGGCCACGCGCCTCTACCCGGGCTCCACGCGCCCGGCGGTGGACGGCATCGACCTCGAGGTCGCCGACGGCGAGTTCCTCGTCCTCGTCGGCCCGTCCGGCTGCGGCAAGTCGACCACCCTCCGCATGCTCGCGGGCCTCGAGGAGGTCAACGACGGCAACATCTTCATCGGCGACCGCAACGTCACCGACGTGCCGCCGAAGGACCGCGACATCGCGATGGTGTTCCAGAACTACGCGCTGTACCCCCACATGACCGTCGCCGAGAACATGGGCTTCGCGCTCAAGATCGCGGGCGTCGGCAAGGACGAGCGCGCCACCCGCGTCCTCGAGGCGGCCAAGCTCCTCGACCTCGAGCCCTACCTCAGCCGCAAGCCCAAGGCCCTCTCCGGCGGCCAGCGCCAGCGCGTCGCCATGGGCCGCGCCATCGTGCGCCAGCCGCAGGTGTTCCTCATGGACGAGCCGCTGTCGAACCTCGACGCCAAGCTCCGCGTCCAGACCCGCACGCAGATCGCGTCGCTCCAGCGCCGCCTCGGCGTCACCACGGTCTACGTGACCCACGACCAGACCGAGGCGCTCACCATGGGCGACCGCATCGCGGTCCTCAAGGACGGCGTCCTCCAGCAGGTCGGGACGCCCCGCGACCTGTACGAGAAGCCGCAGAACGTCTTCGTGGCCGGCTTCATCGGCTCGCCCGCGATGAACCTCTTCACCGCCAACGTCGTCGACGGCGGCGTTCAGTTCGGCTCCGCCGTGGTGCCCGTCGAGCGCGACGTGCTCACGAACGCGACCGGCGGCTCGGTCACCATCGGCGTCCGTCCCGAGGACGTCGTCGTCTCCACGTCGCAGGGCCAGGGCCTCTCGGTCACGGTCGACCTCGTCGAGGAGCTCGGCGCGGACGGCTACCTCTACGGCCACACCGACATCGAGGGCAAGCGCACCGACCTGGTCGCGCGCGTCGACGGCCGCCTGCACCCCAACGCCGGCGACACCGTCTTCATCACCCCGCAGCAGGGCCACCTCCACGCCTTCGACGCCGAGAGCGGTCTCCGCCTCAACGCGCCGGTCGCCGCGAGCTGATCCACCGCACCTGACGTCCGCTGCCGCGGTCCCCACGCTCCCCCGGGAGCACCGGGGGCCGCGGCAGCTGCGTTTCCCCGGTCGGGTAGGGTCGCACCATGTCCGGATCACTGAACATCACCTCGGCGACGGTCGATCCGGCGCTCCTCGACCTCCCCTGGCAGCTGCCGCTCGACGAGTGGCCCTCCTCCGCGATCGCGACCCTGCCGAAGGGCATCTCCCGGCACCTCGTGCGCTTCGCCAACCTCTCGGGCTACGTCATCGCCATCAAGGAGACGACGGACGAGATGGCGCGCGGGGAGTACGACATGCTGCGGACGCTGCAGCGCCTCGAGATCCCGTGCGTCGAGCCCGTCGCCGTGATCATGAACCGCACGGACGAGGACGGCGACGCCCTCAAGTCGGTGCTCGTCACCCGGCACCTGAAGTTCTCGCTCCCCTACCGGGCGCTCTTCTCCCAGCAGCTCCGGCCCGACACCGCCACGCGCCTCGTCGACGCCCTCGCCGTGCTCCTGGTGCGGCTGCACATGATCGGGTTCTTCTGGGGCGACGTCTCGCTCTCGAACACGCTCTTCCGCCGCGACGCGGGCGCCTTCGCGGCCTATCTCGTGGACGCGGAGACGGGCAAGCTCTTCAACGGCGGCCTCTCCAACGGGCAGCGCGAGAACGACCTCGAGATCGCCCGAGTGAACATCGCCGGCGAGCTCATGGACCTCGAGGCGGGCGGACGCATCGAGGAGGGGCTCGACCCGGTCGAGACCAGCACGCGCATCGTCGCCCAGTACCGCACGCTCTGGAAGGAGCTCACCGGACGCGAGGAGTTCCCCACCTCCGAGCGCTGGCGCATCAACGAGCGCGTCGACCGGCTCAACGACCTCGGCTTCGACATCGAGGAGCTCGCGATCCGCACGACCGCCGAGGGGTCGCAGGTGCGCATCCAGCCGAAGGTCGTGGACGCCGGGCACCACCAGCGCCGGCTGCTCCGCCTCACGGGCGTCGACGCGCAGGAGAACCAGGCGCGGCGTCTGCTCAACGACCTCGACTCCTACACGGCGACCTTCGACAAGCAGGACCTCGACGAGGAGATGGTCGCCCACGAGTGGCTCGCTCGCGTGTTCGAGCCCGTCGTGCGGGCGATCCCCCGGGACCTGCGCGGGAAGCTCGAGCCCGCCGAGGTCTTCCACCAGCTCCTCGAGCACCGCTGGTACATGTCGCAGAAGCTCAACCGGGACATCCCGCTCGCCGAGGCGGTGACCGCCTACGTCCAGGACATCCTCCGCCACCGCCGCGACGAGGCGACCGTGATCGACCCGCCGACCGAGTCGATCGGCGTCATCGAGGACGAGTCCGACGTGCCGATCACCGAGGCCGAGGCCGCGGAGGACTGGCGCACGAAGGTCTGACCGACGGGCGGGAGCTGCAGGACGACGACGAGTCGGGACCCTGAGGTCCCGGCTCGTCGTCGTGCGGGCCCTACTTGCGGCGGGCCGCCGCGCGCAGCTTGCCGATCTCGTAGAGCGTGACGCTCGCCGCGATGCCCGCGTTCAGGGACTCCGTGGAGGCGCCGATCGGGATCGAGACGATGGTGTCGCACGTCTCGGTGACGAGGCGCGAGAGGCCCTTGCCCTCGGATCCGACGACGACCACGATCGGGCGGTCGGCGAGCGTGAACTCGTGCAGAGACATGTCGCCACCGCCGTCGAGGCCGACTACGAAGACGCCGCGCTGCTTGAGCGCCTTGAGCGTCTGCGTGAGGTTCGACGCCATGGCGACGGGCGTGCGCGCCGCGGCGCCCGCGGAGGTCTTCCACGCGGAGGCGGTGAGGCCGACCGAGCGGCGCTGCGGCACGATCACGCCGTGCCCGCCGAACGCGGCGACCGAGCGGATGATGGCACCCAGGTTCCGCGGGTCGGTGATCCCGTCGAGGGCCACCATGAGCGGGACCTGGCCGCGGGAGATGGTCTTGTCGAGCAGCTCGATCGCGTCCGCGTACTCGTACGGCGGCACCTTGAGCGCGAGGCCCTGGTGGACGGCGTCGTGGCCGGCGATGCGGTCGAGCTCCGGCCGCATCACCTCGAGGACGGGGATGCCCCGCCCGGTGGCGAGCGACAGGACCTCCTTCACCCGGTCGTCGTACTCGATGCGCGAGGCGATGTAGAGCGCCGTGGCGGGGATCTTCGCGCGGAGCGCCTCGACCACCGAGTTGCGGCCGGTGACGACCTCGGACTCGTCCTGCTGCTTCGCACGGCGGGCGCGCGGGGCGTCCGCACCGGCGGGCCGGTCGGTCGCCCGAGCGCGCGGCGGGGCCGAGCGCTCGGCCCGCTCGTCCCGTCCGCGGTTGGCGCCCGCGGACGCGGCCTCGTACCGGTCCTTGGCCAGCTTGCGCTTGCCGGCGGGGTGGTACGGCCGGTCCTCGGCCTTCGGCGTGGGCTTCTTGCCCTCCAGCGCCTGCCGGCCCTGTCCGCCCGACCCCTTGAGCGGGCCCTTCTTGGTCTTCCGTACCGCGCCTGAGCGGCTGGGCTTATTCGCCATCGATGCTCCAATGCGACCCGCCTGGCGAGTCCTCTATCGTGATGCCGGCCTCGGCCAGCTCCTGTCTGATGCGGTCGGCGAGGGCGAAGTCCCTGACCTCCCGCGCGGTCTGCCGTTCGGCGATCCGCTGCTCGACGAGCGCCTGCAGCGCACGGCGCGCGGGCTGGTCGGAGGCGGTGCGCCACTCGTCGGAGAGCGGGTCGATCCCGAGCACCGCCACCATCGCGGAGACGTCGGCGCGCAGCGACGCCGCCTCCTGGAGGTCGCCCGCGTCGAGGGCGGCGTTGCCCGCGCGGACGGCGTCGTGCAGCACGGCGAGCGCCTGCGGGACGCTCAGGTCGTCGTCCATCGCCTCGGCGAACTCGGCGGGCACGGCGGCGGGCGCGGCGCCCTCCGCTGCGGGAGCCGCCTGGAAGCGGGTGCCGGCGAGCCGACGCGCGCTCCGGTCGAGGAACGTCTCGATGCGGTCGAACGCCGCCTCGGCCTCGGCGAGCGCGCCGTCGTGGAACTCCAGGGTGGAGCGGTAGTGCGCGGATCCCAGGAAGTAGCGCACCACCACGGGGCGGGCGGCGGCGAGGAGGTCGGCGGCGAAGAGCGAGTTCCCGAGGGACTTGCTCATCTTCTGCCCGGCCACGGCGACGAGTCCGTTGTGCAGCCAGTAGCGCGCGAAGGGGTCGCCCGCCGCCCGCGACTGCGCGAGCTCGTTCTCGTGGTGCGGGAAGCGGAGGTCGAGGCCGCCGCCGTGGATGTCGAACTCCGCGCCGAGGTAGCGCGTCGACATCGCGGAGCACTCGATGTGCCATCCGGGCCGTCCGGCGCCCCACGGGGAGGGCCACGACGCGCTCGCGGGCTCGTCCGGCTTGGCGCCCTTCCAGAGGGCGAAGTCCCGCACGTCGCGCTTGGCCCGGGGATCGGCGTCCGCGGCGGCCTCCATGTCGGCCGCGCGCTGGCGGGTGAGCTCGCCGTACTCGGGCCAGGAGGCGGTGTCGAAGTAGACGTCGCCGGATCCGTCGTCGGCGGCGTAGGCGTGGCCGCGCTCCACGAGGCGGGCGATGATCGCCTGCATCTCCCCGATGCTCGCGGTGGCGCGGGGCTCGTAGCTGGGCGGGAGGATCCCGAGGGCGGCGTAGGCGCGGGAGAACTCGAGCTCCACGCGGTAGGCGAGCGCCCACCACTCCTCCGTGCCGCCGGCCTCCTGGCCGCGCCGGGCGTTGTCGATGACCTTGTCGTCGATGTCCGTGACGTTGCGCACGAGCGTGACGTCGAGGCCGCGATGCGCGAGCCAGCGTCGGAGCTGGTCGTACGCGAGCGCGGAACGGAGATGACCGATGTGAGGCGCCGACTGCACCGTCGGACCGCAGACGTAGATGCCGACCCGGCCGTCGACTAGCGGCACGAAGTCCCGCAGGGACTGCGTCCGGGAGTCATGGAGGCGCAGGGTCACAGACAGATTCTAGTCAGCGCGCGTGCGGGCCCCCGCCGGATGACGGGCGAGGAGCCGGGGGCCGCTCCCCCGGGACGCCCGCGTCAGAGCCTCTCCACGAGCGCCGTCGCGACCGCGGCGACCCCGTCGCCGCGCCCCGTGAAGCCGAGGCCGTCGGTGGTGGTGCCGGCGAGCGAGACAGGCGCGCCCACGGCGGCCGAGAGGACCCGCTCGGCTTCGGCCCGCCGCGGCGAGAGCTTCGGGCGGACGGCCATGACCTGCACGGCGACGTTGACGATCCCGTAGCCCGCTCCGCGGACGAGCTCGGCGGTGCGGCGGAGGAAGACGTCGCCGTGCGCGCCGTCGAGCTCCGGGTCGTCGGTGCCGAAGATCCCGCCGATGTCGCCGAGGCCGGCTGCCGAGAGGAGGGCGTCGCACACGGCGTGGCTCACCGCGTCCCCGTCGCTGTGCCCCGCGAGGCCCGCCTCGCCCGGCCAGTGCAGGCCCGCGAGCCAGAGCGGCTGGGTGCCGTCGACCGCGTGCACGTCGGTGCCGATCCCCGACCGCAGGCGCGAGGCCGCCGATCCGAGGCCCTCGGCACGCGCGACGAGCTCCTCCGCCCGCCGCAGGTCCCACGCCGTGGTAACCTTGAAGGCGAGGGCGTCCCCGGGGACCACGTGGACGGCGCCGCCGGCGGCCTGGAAGAGGGCCGCGTCGTCGGTGTGCTCCGCGACCGCGGCCCGATAGGCGGCGTCGAGCTCGGCGCGCGGGAACCCCTGCGGCGTCTGCACCCCCACGAGGTCGCTCCGGTCCACGGTGCCGAGGCACTCCCCCGCGGGATCCACGCGCTTGACCGTGTCGGTGACCGGGAGCCCCGGGACGACGCCGGCGCCCCGGGCACGGACCTCCGCCGCGACGGCGGCGAAGAGGGCGGTCGGCGTGAGCGCGCGCGCGGCGTCGTGCACGAGGACGGTGTCGACGGATCCGGCGAGCGCCGCCAGCCCCGCGCGGACGGATCCCTGCCGGGTCTCCCCTCCGGCGACCACCGCGACGGATCCGCGGGCGGCCCCCGCGGCGGCGTCCGCCACGGCCGAGGCCTCCACGAGATGCGTGCCGGGTGCGACCACGACGACGTGCGCCTCCTCCGCGAGGTAGAGGACGCGTGCGAGCGACCGGGCCAGCAGCGTCGCGCCGCCGACTTCGACGAGCGCCTTCGGGATGCCAGCGCCGAGGCGCGTCCCGCTGCCCGCCGCGACGACGACGACGCCGAGGCGGGGACCTCTCCGTCTCCCCGTCGGCGGTCGCGCGGACGGACGGGACGACGGGGTCGTGGCTCATGCGGTCAGGCTACCGGCGGCCCGGGGCGGGCGACGCGGGAGGTCAGGAGGCGAGGACCTCGTCGAGCATCGTGGAGGCGTGCTCCTCGTCCGTCTTCTCGGCGAGCGCCAGCTCGCCCACGAGGACGCCGCGCGCCTTCTGCAGCATGCTCTTCTCCCCCGCGGACAGGCCGCGGTCCTGGTTGCGCCGCCAGAGGTCGCGGACGACCTCGGCGACCTTCAGCACGTCGCCGGAGGCGAGCTTCTCGAGGTTCGCCTTGTAGCGCCGCGACCAGTTGGTGGGCTCCTCGGTGAACTCGGCGCGCAGCACCTCGAACACCCGCTCCACGCCCTCGCGGCCGATGACGTCACGGACGCCGACCATGTCGACGTTCTCCGCGGGCACCTCGATCTGCAGGCCGCCCTGGTTGACGTCGAGCTTGAGGTCCAGCTTCTCCTCACCGCGGATGACGCGCTTCTTCACCTCGATGATGGTCGCGGCCCCGTGATGGGGGTACACGACGGTCTCGCCGACCTCGAAGAGCATGGGTTCCCCGTTCCCTGGACTGCCCATCAGGATACCAGCCGGGTCGCGGCTGCCCGCGGGCGGCCGTCCTGCACCTGATCCCGTAGGCTGGGCGGGTCAGCTGATACACGCGCGGACGCCCCCGGACGCCCCGGCGCCGGCTCCGTGCGACAACCGGAGGGTCCCGTGACAGAGCGCGTACCGCATCGTCCATCGTCCTCGCGGCCCTGATCGCGGTCGGCACGTCGTCCTGCACCTTCATCACGCCCAGGCCACGCAGATCTCCTACTTCCCGAGCGACGGCTTCGACGCCACGGTGGGCGACATCGAGGTGCGCAACGCCATCCTCCTGACCGAGGGCGACTCCCCGGCCGGCGCGAGCCTCGTGGTCACGCTCGTCAACAACTCGGGCGACAGCCAGCGCGTCGCGTTCCAGCACGAGCTCACCGAGGGCAGCGCGGAGCGCGAGACCCGCACCGTCACGGCGGCGCCCGGCCTCACGGCGTACGGCGCCGAGGACTCGCAGCGCATCGTGTTCGACTCCGTCGAGCCGACCCCGGGGTCGCTCACCAAGATCTACATCCAGTACGGCGACGCCGAGGGCGTCGAGATGGACGTGCCGGTCCTGAACGGCGACCAGGAGACCTACACGAGCCTGGTCCCCGGCGGCTCGGGCTCCACGCCCGACACCACCGTCACCACGACGCCCGGCACCGACGAGGGCGACGAGGGCCTCGAGGACGAGACGAACTAGCCGCCCGTCGCGCGGCATGACGGAGGCCCCGTCCCTCAGGGACGGGGCCTCCGTCATGCGCGAAGCCGACCCCTACGCCTCGAAGCGGTAGCCGAGCCCGCGGACGGTGACGAGGAGGACGGGATCGGACGGCTCGCGCTCGATCTTGGAGCGGATGCGCTTGATGTGCACGTCGAGCGTCTTCGTGTCGCCGAAGTAGTCGGATCCCCACACGCGGTCGATGAGCTGACCGCGCGTGAGCACGCGCCCCGCGTTGCGGAGCAGCAGCTCGAGCAGCTCGAACTCCTTCAGCGGCATGGCGATCTCGCGGCCGTCCACCTCCACGGTGTGGCGCTCGACGTCCATGCGGACGGCGCCGACCTCGAGCACGTTCAGCGGCTCGTCGTCGACCTCGACCCGGCGTCGCAGCACCGCCCGGATCCGCGCGAGGAGCTCGCGCGTGGAGTACGGCTTGGTCACGTAGTCGTCGGCCCCCAGCTCGAGGCCGACCACGATGTCCACCTCGGAGTCCTTGGCGGTGAGCATGATGATCGGCACGGCCGAGCGCGTGCGGATCTCCCGGCACACCTCGGTGCCGGGCAGGCCGGGCAGCATGAGGTCGAGCAGGATGAGGTCCGCGCCGTCCCGGTCGAAGGCCGCCACGGCGGACGGGCCGTCCTCGACGACGTCGATCTCGTACCCCTCGCGCTGGAGCAGGAAGGCGAGCGGCTCGCTCAGCGATGCCTCGTCCTCGACGAGCATGATGCGTGTCACGTGGGTTCTCCGATGTCCGTACCGGCGAGAGCCGGCGTCTGCGATGCCTCGGGGAGGCGGATGGTGAAGGTCGAGCCGCGTCCCGGGCGGGACCAGACGCGGACGTCGCCGCCGTGGTTCTGGACCACGTGCTTGACGATGCTGAGGCCGAGCCCGGTGCCGCCGGTGTCGCGGGCGCGGGCCTGGTCGACGCGGAAGAAGCGCTCGAAGATGCGGCCCTGCTCGTCCTCGGGGATGCCGATGCCCTGGTCGGTGACGACGACCTCCACGGCGCCGTCGTCGACCATGACGCCGATGCCCACGCGGGAGCCGTCGGGCGAGTAGTTCACCGCGTTGCTCAGCAGGTTGTGCACGGCGACCACGAGGAGCGCCTCGTCGCCGTAGACGGTGGAGCGCGAGCGCTTGCCGCGGGCGAGCTCGATCCCGCGGAGCTCCGCGCCGAGCCGCACCTGGTCGAGCGCCACGCTGATCACGTGGTCGACGTCGACGGGCTCCGCCTTCTCCAGCGCGTTCGCCGCCTCCAGGCGCGACAGCTCGATGATCTCCTGCGTGATGCGCGCGAGCCGGGACGACTCCGTGGTCAGCCGGGCCGCGAACCGGCGCACCTGCACCGCGTCGTCGGCGCACGAGTCGAGCGCCTCGGCGAGGAGCCCGACCGCGCCGATGGGGGTCTTCAGCTCGTGGCTGATGTTCGCCACGAAGTCGCGGCGCACCTGGTCCAGCCGGTACGACTCGGTGCGGTCCTGCGCGAGCAGCAGCACGTATCGCGCCCCGAGGCGGGCTACCCGGACGTGCATCTGGAACTCGGCCGCGCCGAACGGGCCGCGGGCGAGCGACACCTCCTCGGCCATCGGCTCGCCGGAGCGGCGCACCCGGTCGACCATGGCGACGAGCTCGGGGTGCACCAGCGCCTGGTGGAAGACGAGGCCCGAGGAGATCGCGCCGGGTGAGGCCTTCATCACGTTGTTCGACGGGTCCAGCACGATGCCGGCGGACTCGAGGGCCTCCAGGACCTGGTCGACGCCGTCCGGGACGACCGGGTTGGTGATCTCGACGGCACGGTCGCCGCGGTCCGCCGCGTGGTGCAGCAGCCAGCACCGAATCCCGCGCCCACCGCCAGTCCGATGACGAGGCAGACGAGCACCAACGCACCGGTGTCCATGGGCCCAGACTAGGAGACGGCACGGGGCCGTCCGGGTGCCGGGGTCCCGTCATCCGCGGAGCGAGGGCGCGAATTCAGCTCGACGGCACCGTGCGTTTAACCTCGCTTGACCAGAGTCGGATGACGTGGACCCGGCACCCGGGGTCCGCTCTGCCCGAGAACCACCCCGTCCCTCCTGCAGCGGGGCGGACTGAGAGGACGTCCCCCATGCGCGAAGTGTTCCAGCAGGAGCTCCACGAGGTCCAGGAGCGTCTCATCGAGATCTCCGCGCTCGTCGCCATCTCCATCGAGAACGCCACCCGGGCGTTCAACGAGTCGAACGTCAGCCTCGCCGAGACCGTGATCGAGCAGGACCGTCGCATCGACGAGCTCGCCACGAGCCTCGACGAGCTCGCGATCAACATCCTCGCCCGCCAGCAGCCGGTCGCCCGCGACCTCCGCATCGTGGTGAGCGCGCTGCGGATCAGCGCGTCGCTCGAGCGCATGGGCGACCTCGCCGAGCACATCGCCCAGCTGTCCCGCTACCGCTTCCCGGACAAGGTGGTGCCGAAGTCGCTCCGCCCCACGTTCCTGGAGCTCGGCCAGCTCGACGTGGCCATCGCCCGCAAGCTCACGGACCTCCTCACCACCGAGGACCCGAAGCTCGCCGAGGAGATCCGCAACGACGACGACCGCATCGACGAGCTGCACCTCAGCGTCTTCGACAAGGTGCTCGGCGAGACGTGGAAGGGCGCGGCCGTCGACACGGTCGACTCGACCCTCGCCAGCCGGTACCACGAGCGCTTCGCCGACCACGCCGTGTCGATCGCGAAGACCGTGCAGTACCTCGCCACGGGCGACTGGGTGCAGGCCGACGCCTGACCCCGACGGCCGCTTGACGGCCCGCACGACGAGAGCCCGACCGGATCTTCCGGTCGGGCTCTCGTCGTCCGTGCGGGCGCTGTCGCCGGGCTCCTACTTCTTGCTGCCCTGCGCGGCCACGGCCGCGGCACCGGCGGCGGCGGCCTCCGGGTCGAGGTACTCGCCGCCGGGGACGATCGGGCGGAAGTCCTCGTCGAGGCGGTAGACGAGCGGGATGCCGGTCGGGATGTTGAGCTCGGCGATGTCGGCGTCGGAGATGCCGTCGAGGGGTGCTTCACGAGGGCACGCAGCGAGTTGCCGTGCGCGGTCACCAGGACGGTGCGACCGGACGCGAGGTCGGGCTGGATGTCGGACTCCCAGTAGGGCAGCATCCGCTCGATGACGTCCTTCAGGCACTCCGTGCGGGGCAGCGCCTCGCCGAGGTCGGCATAGCGGGCGTCGCCCGACTGCGAGAACTCGTCGTCGTCGGCGATGGGGGGCGGCGGCACGTCGAACGAGCGGCGCCAGGTGGCGAACTGCTCGGGGCCGTACTCGGCGAGGGTCTGCGCCTTGTCCTTGCCCTGGAGCGCCCCGTAGTGACGCTCGTTGAGGCGCCAGGTGCGCTGGACGGGGATCCAGGAGCGGCCGGCGCGCTTGAGCGCGATGTTGGCGGTGTCGATGGCGCGGATGAGGACGGAGGTGTGCAGCACGTCGGGGAGGATGCCGGACTCGGCGAGGAGCTCGCCGGCGCGCTGCCCCTCCGCGACGCCCTGCTCGCTCAGCTCGACGTCCACCCATCCGGTGAACAGGTTCTTCTGGTTCCAGTCGCTGTTGCCGTGACGCAGCAGGACGAGGGTGCGGGAGTCAGCCATGCCGCCAGCCTACCGAGCGATGGGAGACTGGACCCATGCCGGGCGCCGCCTCCCCCGTCGGCTCCGTGACGCGCGGGACGACCGACACGAACCGCCTCCGACGCGTGGACCGGTGGATAGCGACCCTCGACTCCCTGCGCACCGCCGCCGACCCGCTGGTGGTCGACCTCGGGTACGGCGCGAGCGGCGTCGCGGCCCTCGAGATGCACCGGCGGCTGCGGGACGCGCGGCCCGACGTGCGGGTCGTGGGCATCGAGATCGAGCCGGGACGCGTGGCCCGCGCCCGCGCGCAGCTCGCCGAGTGGCCCGACGCCGCCGCGCGGGAACGCGTGTCGTTCGTGCGCGGCGGGTTCGAGGTGCCGCTGCCGGGCGGCGAGCGGGCCACGGTGATCCGCGCGTTCAACGTCCTCCGGCAGTACGACGAGTCCGAGGTGCCGGCGGCGTGGGAGCGGATGGCGGCGCGGCTCGCCTCGGGCGGATCCGTGGTCGAGGGCACGTGCGACGAGATCGGCCGCGTCGCCAGCTGGGTGGACGTGCGCGAGGACGGACCGCGGAGCCTCACGATCTCGCTGCGGCTGGCGAGGCTCGAGCTGCCGTCGATCGTGGCCGAGCGGCTGCCGAAGGCCCTCATCCACCGCAACGTGCCCGGCGAACGCGTCCACGGGCTGCTGGCGCTCCTCGACCGGAGCTGGATCCTCAGCGCGCCGCTCGGCGTGTACGGCCCGCGGCAGCAGTGGCTGGGCGCCGTCCGCCGCATGCGCGACGCGGGGGTGCCCGTCGAGGCCGGACCTGCCAGGTGGCGGCTGGGCGAGCTGACCGTGCCGTGGTCGGAGGTGCAGCCGGGGAGCGCATGACGGCGGCACCTCCGACCACGGCGGGGTCGCGGGGTCAGGCCCGGATGCGGTCCCGCACCACGGCGGGCGCCGGGGCGGGAGCGGGCACGGCGCGGGGGGCCTCGTCGGGAGCCCCGGTCGCCGGCCGGGCGCACGGGACGGCGACGTCCACGGTCGCCGTGTGCGCGGCGCCGTCGAAGGACACCGCCTGGACGGACATCCCGTCGTCCAGGGGCGCCCGTTCGCCGGCCCGGATCCGCCTGCTCCCGTTCGAGGAGTCGCCGGGACGGGTGAGCACGCTGCCGCCCTCGCGCTCGCGCGGATCCGTGCGCGTCACCTCGATCCCGGTCGGAGCGTCGTCCTGCGCGGCTCGGGGCGAGGGGTACAGCTGGGCGTAGAGCAGGTTGTCGACGACGTCGCGGAACTGCAGGTAGTAGGCGACGCCCGGGTGCGCCGGGTTCCTCCAGGTGACGACGCGCTGGGCCGACGAGGGGGCGCTCATGGTGCTGACCGTGATGCGCCGAGGAGCGCCGCAGGTCAGGACGACCGGGTGGCGCAGCGCGCCCAGGTGCGCGAGCGACACCGCGGTGAAGGGGTAGAACGTGGACCCGCCGCCCATGATGTCGCTCACGTTCCCGTACTCGTCCCGCGTGCACGACGACGGGAGCCCGGTCGCGCTGCCGAGGTCCCAGCGCGACGCGCAGCGGACGGACGAGGTGTGCTGGAGGGACATGGTGTGCCCGAGCTCGTGGGCGATGGTGGTGGGATCCGTCGTCGCCACGGTCGCCACGCCTCCCGCGTCGAGCGTCGACGCCTGCTGCCCCAGCGCGTACTCGCAGTCGGATCCCTCGGGCGTCATCACCAGGAGGTGCCGGTCCGAGCCACCCACGAACCCCGCCCGCTTCCGCCCGTACTCGACCAGCGGATCGAAGTCCGTGCAGTCGACGCTCGTCGGCATGGTCAGCCAGTCGGTCGCGGCGACCACGCGCAGCCGGACGGCCCCGTCCGTCTCGTTCGCGTAGAAGGCGTCGACGACCGCGAGGCTGTGCAGGGCCTCGTCCCGGGTGTAGTCCGGCGCCGTGCCCTCCGGCGCGAGCATCACGACGGTGACGTCGTGGGTGGTCGACGTGCCGGTGGCCGAGCTCGCGGCGGCCGGGACGGCGGCGGGGCGCTCGACGGCGCGGGCGGACGGCAGCGCCGCCCCGACGACCAGCAGGACGGCGAGCGTCGTGGTGAGCAGTGGGCCTCGTGTCCTCATGGTGCTCCTGACTCCCGCGGCGCGGGGTGGCGCCGGGCACGGCGCCACGGACGCGAGGATGCTGTCAGGGGACGGGCCCGGCAGGGGGCGTCGCTCCCCAGCCCACCGCCGCCCGGCCCCTCGTCGGACCGCGAGCCCGGCAGGTCCGCTGCCTAGACCTCCGGGAGCGCGGAGCGCGCCGTGTCGGGATCCACGCCCGCGGCGACCTGCAGGTCCACGAGCAGGGGCCGCAGCAGCATGACGAGCATCACCTCGCCGACCGGGGCGCCCGGGATGAGCTCGCGGGGATCCAGCCGGACCGCCACCAGCACGAGGTTCTGCTGCGCCAGCGGCGTGGCGGACGGGTCCGTCAGGCTCTGCCCGAGGAGGTTCACCCCGTTCGACACGGTGGCGAGCAGCTCGGCGAGGACCGGCCGCCGCACGCGGTCGACCACCAGGAAGTCGACGCGCCGGGAGATGACGCGGAGGTTCCGCACCGCGAGGTCCATGCCGTCGAGCACACGCCGCTGGGCCCGCAGCTCCGGCAGGTGGCGGCGCAGGAACGGCGAGATGCGGGCGATGGACAGCGCCGAGTCGGCCGCCGCGCTCCAGGCGTCGACGAGCGGCTGCGTCCGACGCAGCCGCTCCAGGGCGCGGTCGGCGGCCGTCGCGTCGCCGAGCCGCAGCGCGGAGACCAGCGAGGTGAGGGCGTACGAGCACTCGGAGAAGACCCGCCGCGCCTCACGGACGGCCTGCCGCCGCGGATCCCGGGGATGAGCGCCGTCGCCAGGAGCGCCACCGCACCGCCCACGAGTCCGTCCACGCTCCGCACGAAGACGCCGCCGGGCGGCGCGGGGAGCAGCGCCACGAGCACGGCCTGCACCCCCGCCGCGACCGCGAACGCGGCGTTCGACGACAGCAGGCGCGCCACCAGCAGCGTGGCCAGGATGATGACGAACAGCTGCCAGGCGCCGCGGCCGATGCCGAGCAGCAGGACCTCGCTGAGCGTGATGCCGACGGTCATGCCGATCGCCGTCTCCAGGACGCGGACCGGACGCGCGTCGCGGACGAAGCCCAGGCTGGTGATGGTGACGGTCGTCGCGAGCAGCGGGGTGTCGTGGCCGAGGACGTGGTGCGCGAAGGCCCAGCCACCCGTCGCCGCGATGGCGATCTGGAGGGCGGCGGGCGCGGACCCCCAGAGGCGCGCGACGGCGGCGCGGGGGTCCGCCCGGTGCCTCAGGGTGCGGGCGGCACGGGCCGACCGCTCCCGCGCGCGCTCAGCGGCGGACCGCACCGAGCCGGGGCAGGCGGGGGACGTCGGCCGAGCGTCCGGCGTCGGTGGGCACGATGACGTCCTGCGCGGCCTGCACCCTGACGTCGTCGGCGACCACCTCGAGCTGCACGGCGGGATCCACGGCACGTCGGACGACCGCGAGGGCGATGGGTCCGAGCTCATGGTGCAGCGCGCTCGAGGTGACGGCGCCGACGATCTCACCGGGCGTCCCGTCCGGGGCGGCGGGGAGCCGCACGTCGGATCCGGGACCCGGCAGGACCGCGTCGGACCCGTCGAGCTGCAGCAGCACGAGGCGCCGTGGGGGCCGCCCCAGGTTGTGCACCTTGGCCACCGTCTCCTGCCCGCGGTAGCAGCCCTTCGAGAGATGGACGGCGCTGCGCAGCCAGTCGAGCTCGTGCGGGATGGTGCGGTCGTCGACCTCGGTGGCGAAGCGCGGGCGCCACGCGGCGATCCGCAGGGCCTCGGCGGCGAGCGCGCCCGCGACGGGCAGGTCGCCGGCGGCGGCGCGCGCGACCAGTGCCGGCAGCTCGGCGCGGGGCACGAGGCGCTCGCTCCAGGTCCAGCCCTCGGCCGGATGCGGCGACGCCGCGGCGTACTGGTGCCCGCCGGGCGCGACGTGCGTCCACGGGTCGCGCCAGACGAGCGGCACGCCGGCAGGCGCCGCGACCGGGAGGTCGGGCTCGCCCATGGCGCCGATGACGGCGAGCTCGGCGGTGCGGTCGGCCGGCTCCACCCGGAGCATGAAGCGCATGCGCTGCAGGTACGCGAGGAGCGCCTCCGCGTCGCCCGCGCCGAGGAGCAGCCACGTCGCCACGCCGTCGTCGAGGACGCCCACTGCGTGCTCGAGGCGGCCGTTCTGGTCGAGGAAGAGGGTCTCGGCCGAGTCCCCGGGTGCGAGGCCGCGGAGGGACTGGCTCGTGATCGAGTCGAGCCAGGTGAGGCGGTCCTCGCCCGTCACCGACAGGACGGCGCGGTGGGAGAGGTCGACCACCGCGTTGCCCGCGGCGAGGGCACGCTGCTCGGCCACGAGGGACCCGAGGTGCGCGGGGACGCCGGCGTCCGGCCCCTCGGCCGCGACGGCGCCGGGCAGGTCGAGGAACGGCGAGCGGGTCGCGGTTCCCGGGTCAGTCGACACGCGCGACCCGCCCCGAGGCGTGCGTGCGCAGCGGCTGGCCGAGCGCGGCGATGTCCCACGCCCACAGCAGGTCGCGCTCCACGAGGCCGTAGAGCCGCGTGGCGCCCGTGTAGGCCTTGGCGCCCTCGGTGCGCATGACCGCGTCGGTGGCGAGGTCTGAGGTCCGGGCGCTGCCCGACCTGGCCCACGTAGAGCTCGCTCACGCCCCGGGGTGCACGAGCGCGACCTCGACGTCGAAGCCGCCGTCCGCGTTGCGGAGCGTCTCGACCTCCTCGGCGTTCGTGAAGGGGCGCTCGCCGACGGGCGGGAGCATCGCGGGACCCGGGTCGCCGTCGGTGAGGCGGCGGCGGAGTCGCCAGTACCCGTCTCCGTGACGAAGGGCACGGGACCGTCGTCGCCCTCGACCCACGCGTAGGAGGAGTAGTTGAGGTGCGGCAGTCCGTCGTGGCTGAAGCTGATGCGCTGGCCGAACCCGCGGCGGACGACCTCGTCGCCCACGGCGTACTCCACGACGCCGGTCCCCTCCCAGACGCCGAGCAGCCACGAGAGGGGGACGAGCTCGGCGGGCAGGCCGGTGGGGATCTCGATCATGCGGGGCGCGGTCAGCGCTGGCCGCGGAAGAGGTTGTACACCACGACGAGCGACACCCAGCCGATGGAGAGGCTCGCCAGGACCAGCAGTCCGGTGAAGAAGAGTTCCAGAGCAAGCAGCGACGACATGGGCTCAATCTACCCCACGGCCGGCCGCCACGGGCCGGTGCGGGCGAGGCGGCTAGGGCAGCGCGAGCACGACGAGGGTGGCGGCCGCCAGCACGAGCACGGCGCCGACCACGCTCCCGACCGCCCGGTCGACGAAGCCCGTCTTCCGGGGCAGCGCCAGCTGGATCACGAAGGTCGCGACGACGCAGACGGCGAGCACGAGAGGGAGCCGCCGGGGAGCCGCGTCCGGACCGACCGCGACCGCCACCACGACCGCGCCGACGGCGGCGGCCAGCCAGACGGGCACGAGGCTGCGCAGGGGGGAGGTCACCCTGCAATCCTGCCCCACGTATCATGGGGGCAATTCATCCATGGAGGATCCCTGTGGCCCAGCTGTTGATCCTGACCTCGTCCGCGGACACCGACGTGCTCCCGGCGCTCGGGCTCCTCAGCCACCGGACGCGGCACATCCAGGCCGACGCCGCGAGCCTCGTGAACGCCCCCGCGGCCGACCTCGTGCTGGTGGACGCGCGGCGCGACCTCGCCAGCGCCAAGTCCCTGTGCAAGATCCTCACCACCACGGGCGGCGGCACGCCGCTCATCCTCGTGCTCACCGAGGGCGGGCTGACCGCGGTCAGCGCCGACTGGGGCGCGAACGACGTGATCCTCGACTCCGCGGGCCCCGCCGAGGTCGACGCGCGCGTGCGGCTCGTCATCGGCCGCGCCGCGCAGGAGCACACCGGCGGCAAGATCCAGGCCTCCGGCGTCGTGATCGACGAGGCGAGCTACTCCGCCAAGGTCCACGGCAAGCCGCTCGACCTCACCTTCAAGGAGTTCGAGCTGCTCCGCTTCTTCGCGAGCCACCCGTCGCGCGTCTTCACGCGCGAGCAGCTGCTCAGCGAGGTGTGGGGCTACGACTACTTCGGCGGCACGCGCACGGTCGACGTGCACGTCCGGCGGCTGCGGGCCAAGCTCGGCGACCTCGAGTCGCTCATCGGCACCGTGCGCAACGTCGGCTACCGCTTCAACGTGTACGAGGGACAGTGAGCGCGTTCCCGCCCCCGCCGGAGCCTGACGCCGTGGCGGTCGCGCGCGTCGACCCCTCCCCCGACGCGGTGCGCGGCGCCCTCGCGCTCGCCGACCGCGCCCGCGAGGCCGACGGCCCCGCCCCCTTCAACGAGCAGACGCGCCTGACGCTCGGCGCGGACGGGGGCCCCGCGCTCCTGGTCGCCCACGGGCCGGACGGGTCGACGATCGCCGCCGCCGTGCTCGCACGCGCGGACGCCGCAGCCGAGGCGGAGCTCGTCGTCGACCCCGCGCACCGCCGCCGGGGCCTCGGCCGAGCGCTCCTCGACGCGGTGCTCGCCGAGGCGGGGCCCTCCCCCTCTCCGTCTGGGCGCACGGCGACCACCCGGGCGCCCGCGCGCTCGCGGAGGGCGCCGGGCTCGACCGGGCGCGCGAGCTCCTGCAGCTGCGCGCCGAAGTGGGCGAGGCCCGCGCGGGCCTCGGCGAGCGCCCCTGCCCGCGGGCCTCTCGCTCTCCTCCTTCACCCCGGACGACGCCGACGACTGGGTCGCCCTCAACGCGCGCGCCTTCGCCAGCCACCCCGAGCAGGGCCGCATGACCCGCGGCGACCTGGACGACCGCGTCGCCGAGCCCTGGTTCGACCCGGCGCTGCTTCTGCTCGCGCGGGACGCGGACGGCCGCCTCGCCGGGTTCCACTGGCTCAAGGCGGAGGACGGCCAGGCGGAGGTCTACGTGCTCGGCGTGGATCCCGACCGCGCCGCCCGCGGGCTCGGTTCCGCGCTCCTCGCCGCCGGCCTCGACCTGCTCGCCGCGCGCGGCCATGCGGAGGTCGACCTGTACGTGGAGGCGGACAACGCGCCGGCCCTCGCGCTCTACCGCCGGGCCGCCTTCCGCGACGCCGCGGTCGACGTCCAGTACCGTCGCGCCTGATCCCCGCGCTCCCGCCACCGCGGGCCCGTGGCGGTTCACCGTGCGTTCACCTGCCGGAGGGCGGAGCGCACACCGCGATGCCATGATGGGCGGATGGACAGCGAGACGTACATCGGCGATGCGAAGGCGGTCGCCGAATCCCTGGACGACTTCGACGAGGACGAGATCCTCGAGGACGACGGGACCCTCCCGGAGGGGCGCTTCCTCGACCGGGAGCTGAGCTGGCTGGCCTTCAACCGCCGCGTGCTGGAGCTCGCCGAGGACCCGGAGCTGCCGGTCCTCGAGCGCGCCAACTTCCTCGCCATCTTCGCGAGCAACCTCGACGAGTTCTTCATGGTGCGCGTCGCCGGCCTCAAGCGCCGCATCGCCACCGGGCTCGCCGTGCCGACGAACATCGGCCGCACACCGTCCGAGGTGCTCTCCGCCATCAACGAGACCGCGTACCGCCTGCAGGTCCGCCATGCGGCCGCGTTCAACGACAGCGTCCGGCCGGCGCTCGAGGCGGAGGGCATCCGCATCGTCCGCTGGGACTCGCTCGACGAGGCCCACCAGGACCGCCTGCACGAGCTGTTCTCCGAGCAGGTCTTCCCGGTGCTCATGCCGCTCGCGGTGGATCCCGCGCACCCGTTCCCCTACATCTCCGGCCTCTCGCTCAACCTGTCCGTGCGGATCCGGAACCCCAAGACCAACCGCCAGGAGTTCGCGCGCATCAAGGTGCCGCAGATGCTGCCGCGCTTCATGCCGCTCACGCCGGACACCCGCTCGGGTCCCGTCGACTTCATCGCGCTCGAGGACCTCATCGCGAACCAGCTCGAGACGCTGTTCCCGGGCATGGAGATCGTCGAGCACCACGTCTTCCGCGTCACCCGCAACGAGGACGTGCAGATCGAGGAGGACGAGACCGAGAACCTCATCCAGGCCCTCGAGAAGGAGCTCCTGCGCCGCCGCTTCGGCCCGCCCATCCGCCTCGAGATCTCGGACGACATGGACGCGGTCACGCTCGACCTCCTCATGCGCGAGCTCGACATCACCGAGCAGGAGGTGTTCACGCTGCCCTCCCCGCTCGACCTGGGCGGCCTGTTCGACCTCGCCAAGCTCGACCGTCCGGCGCTGCACTACCCGAACAACGTGCCCACGACCGCGGTCGCGCTGAAGCCCGCCGAGGACAACTCGCGCGCCGACATCTTCCGCTCCATCGCCCAGCAGGACATCCTCCTGCACCACCCATACGAGTCGTTCACCACGAGCGTGCAGGCCTTCCTCGAGCAGGCCGCGGCGGATCCGCACGTGCTCGCCATCAAGCAGACCCTCTACCGCACGAGCGGCGACAGCCCCATCGTCGAGGCGCTCATCGACGCGGCGGAGGCGGGCAAGCAGGTCCTCGCACTGGTGGAGATCAAGGCCCGCTTCGACGAGCAGGCGAACATCACGTGGGCGCGCAAGCTCGAGAAGGCCGGCGTGCACGTCGTCTACGGCGTCGCGGGGCTGAAGACGCACTGCAAGCTCGCGCTGGTGATCCGCCAGGAGAAGGGCGGCGTGCTCCGGCACTACAGCCACATCGGCACGGGCAACTACAACCCCAAGACGAGCCGCATCTACGAGGACCTCGGGCTCCTCACCGCGGACGACGTGGTCGGCAAGGACCTCACCCGCCTGTTCAACGAGCTCTCCGGATACGGCATCGAGAAGAAGTTCAAGCGGCTCCTCGTGGCGCCGCTGCACCTCCGGAAGGGCCTGCTGAAGCGGATCGCCGTGGAGACGCAGAACGCGCTGGACGGCAAGCCGAGCGGCATCCGCATCAAGGTCAACTCCATCGTCGACGAGAAGATCATCGACGCCCTGTACCGGGCCAGCAATGCGGGCGTGCCCGTGCAGGTCTCGGTGCGCCGGCATCTGCTCGCTCACGCCGGGGCAGCCTGGGGCTCAGCGAGAACATCGAGGTGCGGTCCATCCTCGGCCGCTACCTGGAGCACAGCCGGGTCTTCTCGTTCGTGAACGGCGGCGACCAGACCACCTACATCGGCAGCGCCGACATGATGCACCGCAACCTCGACCGCCGCGTGGAGGCGCTCGTCCGCCTGGTGGATCCCGCGCACCTGCAGGAGATCGAGGACCTCTTCGACCGCGCCATGGCCGACACGACCTCGGCGTGGGTGCTGGACGCCGACGGCGAAGTGGACGAGGCGCAACAAGGGCGCCGACGGCACGACGCTCGAGGACCTGCAGACCGCGGTGATGGGCATCGTGGCCAAGCGCAAGCGGCGCGTGCTCCGCTGAGCACCGCTCCGCTGAGCACCGCTCCGCTGAGCACCGCTCTGCGGGGCACGGACCCGGCTAGCGTGGGGGACGTGCCTCCTGCCCCTTCCGTGTTCGCCGCCGGCGCCGTCGTCTGGCGGGTCGTCGACGACCGGATCCGGGTGCTGATCATCCACCGGACCCGCCGCCGGGACACCTCGCTCCCCAAGGGCAAGGTGGATCCCGGCGAGACGCTCCCGCAGACCGCCGTCCGCGAGGTGCACGAGGAGACGGGGCTCCGGGTCGCGCTCGGCGTCCCGCTCGGCGCCATCGAGTACGGCATCTCCGGCGGGCGCCGGAAGTCCGTGAGCTACTGGGCCGCGGAGGCGACGGACGCCATGGTGGACGCGGGCCGCTTCGAGCCGGACCACGAGGTCGAGAGCATCGAGTGGGTCTCCATCCCGAACGCCCGCAAGCGCCTCGACTACCCCGGCGAGATCGACATCCTGGACCTGTTCGCGGGGCTCGTGGAGACCGGGTCGCATCGCTCGTTCGCGCTCATCGCCCTGCGGCACGGCCACGCGGTGCAGCCCTACGAGTGGGACGGGGCCGACTGCGGCCGCCCGCTCAGCGCACGCGGCCGGGACGAGGCCGAGGCCATCGTGCCGACGCTCCTCGCCTTCGGCCCTCGCGTCATCACGAGCAGCACGGCGGAGCGCTGCCTGCAGACGGTGGCGCCGCTCGCGGAGGCCCTCGGCCGACGCGTGAAGGAGGACGTCGGCATCAGCCAGGACGCCTACGAGACGGACGGCGGCTCCGTGCGGGAGACGGTCGCGAAGCGCGTGCGCAAGGCCCGGAGCGCCGTGCTCTGCAGCCACAGCCCGGTGCTGCCCGAGATCCTGCACGAGATCGCACTCGCCACCGAGACGCCCCGCGCGAGCCGCATGCCCCGGGCGGGGGTGCTGTCGCCCGCCGAGTTCTCGGTCGTGCACCTGTCGGCGTCCGACCCGGAGGCGGGCATCCTCGCCGTGGAGACGTACGGCGCGTCGGCCTGAGGGCCCGAGCCCGGATTCGCGGGGCCCCCGGATTCGCGGGGCCCGTGGGCCGTCGGCGCGACCCCGACCCACCACCGTGCACCCGGGTGCCGGGGGAGCGCGTCGATCGGCGCGCTCTGTTCACCTCCCGTTCACCGATATCGGCCGATCCGGTCAAGAGCCCGACATAGCTTCTTCGAGGGGCACGCACCGGCCCCCTCACAGCACGAAATACCCGGAAGGCTCCATCACGTGAAGATCTCGCGTCTCGGCAGCGCAGCAGCGCTCGCCGCCGTCACCGCCCTCGCCCTCTCCTCCTGCGCCGCCAACGAGGCGCCCGCCGAGGGAGGCGACGCGTCGGCGTCCACCCTCGAGGGAACGATCAACGGCATCGGCGCCTCGTCGCAGGGCTCCGCGCAGGAGGCATGGATCGCCGGCTTCCAGACCGACAACACGGGCGTCAGCATCAACTACTCCCCCGACGGCTCGGGCGCCGGACGCGAGGCCTTCATGGCCGGCGGCCAGAACGCCAACTTCGCCGGCTCGGACCGCGCGCTGAAGTCCGAGGAGCTCGAGGGCACCTTCGGCCAGTGCGCCGACGGCACCAAGCCGATCGACCTCCCCGCCTACATCTCCCCCATCGCGATGATCTTCCAGATCGACGGCGTCGACGAGCTGAACCTCGACCCGGCCACCGCCGCGGGCATCTTCAAGGGCACCATCACGAAGTGGAACGACCCGGCCATCGTCGCGCTCAACCCCGACGCCACGATGCCCGACGCGGCCATCACGGCCGTGCACCGCTCGGACGACTCGGGCACCACCGAGAACTTCGCGAAGTACCTCAACACCACCGCCGAGAGCGTCTGGGACGCCGAGCCCGCGGGCGTCTGGCCCTACGAGGGCGGCGAGGCGGCCCAGGGCGCGTCCGGCGTCGTCGACGCCGTCACCGGCGGCACCAACATCATCGGCTACGCGGACGCGTCGCGTGCCGGCACGCTCGGCACCGCCAAGATCAAGGTCGGCGACGAGTTCGTCGGGTTCTCGCCGGAGGCCGCCGCGGCCGTCGTCGAGGCCTCCCCCGAGGCCGAGGGCCGCGAGGAGAACGACGTCGTCTTCGACCTCGACTACAGCACCACCGAGGCGGGCGTCTACCCGATCGTCCTCGTGAGCTACCTCATCGCCTGCCAGGAGTACAAGGACCCGGCCGTCGGCGAGCTCGTCAAGGCGTACCTCGGCTACGTGACCGGCACGGACGGCCAGTCGGTCGCCGCGGAGAAGGCCGGTGCCGCACCGCTGTCCGAGACCGTCGCCGCGCAGGTCAAGACCGCCGTCGAGTCCATCAAGTAGGACCCGCCGTCCGCCCCCTGACCCGCTCACCCGGGTCAGGGGCGCTCCCACGGGCGGCCCGCCGCCCCCTGCCCCGCCATCTCGACCGTAGGGAACCCGACCCATGACGACCGCCGCCCCGCAGCCTCCCCAGGCTCCCGAGTCCGATCGGCCGCGCGACGACGCCGCCCCCCGCAGCAGCCAGGGCGTGAAAGCCAAGGCCCGACTCGCCGACCGCGTGTTCTCGGGGCTCGCCTCGGGATCCGGCACGCTCATCCTGGTGATCCTGGCGGCCGTCGCGCTGTTCCTCATCGTCCAGAGTCTCCCGGCCCTCACCGCACCGCCGGCCGAGGTCTCCGGCGGCGCCGGCTTCTGGGGCTACGTCGGCCCGCTGCTCTTCGGCACCGTCTACGCCGCCGCGCTCGCGATGATCATGGCCGTGCCCGTCGCCGTGGGCATCGCGCTCTTCATCTCCCACTACGCGCCCCGCCGGCTCGCGCAGGGCCTCGGCTACGTCATCGACCTGCTGGCCGCCGTGCCCTCCGTCGTGTTCGGCCTCTGGGGCATCACGGTCCTCGCCAGGTTCCTGCAGCCGTTCTACGCGTTCCTCACGGACGCCTTCGGCTGGTTCCCGCTCTTCGCCGGGCCGGTCTCCGGCACCGGCCGGACCATCTTCACGGTCGCCGTCGTGCTCGCCGTCATGATCCTGCCCATCGTCACCGCGCTCTGCCGCGAGGTCTTCCTGCAGACCCCGAAGCTGCACGAGGAGGCCGCGCTCGCCCTCGGCGCGACGCGCTGGGAGATGATCCAGACCGCCGTGCTCCCGTTCGGCCGCCCCGGCATCATCTCGGCCTCCATGCTCGGCCTCGGCCGCGCGCTCGGCGAGACGATGGCCGTCGCCATCGTGCTCTCCCCCGCCGCCGTCGTGAACTTCGCGTGGTTCCAGTCGACGAACTCCAACACCGTCGCCGCGAACATCGCGCTGAGCTTCCCCGAGGCGTACGGCCTCAAGATCAACGAGCTGATCGCGTCCGGCCTCATGCTCTTCATCATCACGCTGGCCGTGAACATGCTGGCCCGCTACATCATCAGCCGCCGCAAGGCCTTCTCCGGAGCGAACTAATGGCGACGACAGCCCCCTCCCGTACGCGCCCCGTCGCGAGCGCGCTCCCCAACTCGCTCACCGCGGGCAAGCTGCACCGCTTCACCGCCCCGGCGATCTTCCTCGTGTCCTGGGTCGTGGTCGCCGCCGTCTTCCTGGTGCTCGTCATCTCGGGCGCCGCCGAGGAGTTCAACCTCGTCGGGACCGCCGTGTTCGGCACGCTCCTGTTCGGCGTCGCGCTGTTCTGCATCTCGCTGGCGGTGGAGGGCGAGCGGAAGGCCAAGGACCGGGTCATCACGATCCTCGTGACCGTCGCCTTCGTGCTCGCGCTCATCCCGCTGGTCTCGCTCGTCGTCACCGCCGTCACCAACGGCTCGGGCCGCTTTCGACCCGATGTTCTTCAACTCGAGCCTCCGCAACGTCGTGGGCGCGGGCGGCGGCGGCCTGCACGCCATCATGGGCACCCTGATCATCACGGCCATCGCCGCGGTCATCTCCATCCCCGTGGGGCTCATGACGGCCATCTACCTGGTCGAGTACGGCCGCGGACGCCTCGCCCGCGCGATCACGTTCTTCGTCGACGTCATGACGGGCATCCCGTCCATCGTCGCCGGCCTCTTCGCCTACGCCCTGCTCGTGCTCTTCCTCGGGCCGGGCGTGCGCATGGGCTTCGGCGGCGCGCTGGCGCTGTCCGTGCTGATGATCCCGGTGGTCGTCCGCAGCGCCGAGGAGATGCTGAAGCTGGTGCCCAACGAGCTCCGCGAGGCGTCCTACGCGCTCGGCGTGCCGAAGTGGCTGACGGTCGTCAAGATCGTGCTGCCCACGTCGCTGGCCGGCATCGTCACGGGCGTCATGCTCGCCATCGCCCGCGTCATCGGCGAGACCGCGCCGCTGCTCATCGTCGCCGGCTTCACGCAGGGAATGAACTACAACCCCTTCAAGGACCAGATGATGACCCTGCCGGTCTTCGTCTTCCGGCAGTACGCCGACCAGGGCGCCGACGCGGCCGCCTACGTCGAGCGGGCATGGACGGGTGCCCTGGTGCTCATCCTCATCGTGATGGCGCTCAACATCGTCGCGCGCTTGATCGCCCGCATCTTCGCCCCCAAGCTCGGCCGCTAGCGCCCGCTCCCCCGGCCACGAACCCGAATAGAGGAACCCCTTGTCCAAGAGCATCGAAGTCAACGACCTGAACGTCTACTACGGGAAGTTCAAGGCCGTCGAGGACGTCAACCTGCGCATCGAGCCCCGCACCGTCACCGCCTTCATCGGCCCGTCCGGCTGCGGCAAGTCCACCTTCCTCCGCACGCTGAACCGCATGCACGAGGTCATCCCGGGCGCGTACGTGGAGGGCGAGGTGCTCGTCGACGGCAACGACCTCTACGGTCCCGGCGTCGACCCCGTGCTCGTGCGCCGCCAGGTCGGCATGGTGTTCCAGCGGCCGAACCCGTTCCCCACCATGTCGATCCGCGACAACGTGCTGGCGGGCGTGAAGCTCAACAACCGCAAGATCTCGAAGTCGGACGCCGACGCCCTCGTGGAGCAGTCGCTCATGGGCGCGAACCTGTGGAACGAGGTGAAGGACCGCCTGGCGCTCCCGGGCTCCGGCCTCTCCGGCGGCCAGCAGCAGCGTCTCTGCATCGCGCGCGCCATCGCCGTGCAGCCCGACGTGGTGCTGATGGACGAGCCCTGCTCGGCGCTCGACCCCATCTCGACCCTCGCCATCGAGGACCTCATCGAGGAGCTCAAGGCGCAGTACACGATCGTCATCGTGACCCACAACATGCAGCAGGCCAGCCGCGTCTCGGACCGCACGGCGTTCTTCAACATCGCGGGCACCGGCAAGCCGGGCAAGCTCATCGAGTACGACGACACCAACACGATCTTCTCCAAGCCCAGCGTGCAGGCGACCGAGGACTACGTGTCCGGCCGGCTTCGGCTGATCCGACGACCGCATGACGACGGCCCCGCATCCTCCTGGAGGATGCGGGGCCGACGTCGTGCTCGCGGGGTGCGGCGTCAGGTGCTGGTCGAGCGCCACGATGGGCTCGGTCGTGGGCAGCTCGGAGCCACCCTCGGGCTCGACCGTGATGGCGACCGTGTCGCCCGGGGTGTACCGGCCCTCGAGGACCGCCTGACCGGCGCCGCCCTCCTCGGGCAGCACTCCCGCCGAGACGGGGCCCGACGCGCCGACGTACCAGAGCTGGTGGACGCGGCCCTCGGGCAGCGGCGCGCGGCGTCGTCGAGCTCGATCGCGGTCCGCCCCTCGGCAGCCGAGAAGTAGACGGTGGCGGTGCCCGCCTCCCATGACGTCGCGCGTGTCGACCACGACGTCGGATGCCGTGGTCACCCGGTCGAACGCCGGACGCGACGGGCGACTGCGACGAACCGGGACCGCCGATGCCCGTGCCCACGACCACGCCGCCGACCACGAGGACCACGGGCAGCCGCGGCGACGGCCGATGAGCAGCGCCGGGCTTGCGGATCCGGCGGCTGGGACGCGCGGGACGACGCGGAGCCGAGCCGCTCGCGGGGCACGGAGGACGTCGGTGCGGACGGAGCCGAGGCCGGCACCGCGACCGGCCGGAGACCGGTGACGGGCGCGGGAGCCCGCTCCTCGCGCGGCGCTGCGGCCGGTGCCCCGAGGGGCGGCAGCTGCGGCGTCGCATCGAGCATCGCCATCAGATCGGCCTTGAGACGCGGGGAGGGCTCCACCGGCTCGGCGGTCCAGGCGAGGTGGTCGGCCGCGGTCTCCCGCAGCTCGTCCACCTCGGCACGCAGCGCGGGATCGCGCTCCAGGAGCGCCTCGAACCGGACCGCCTCGTCGGCGTCCACCGCGCCGAGCGCGTACGCCGCCGTCAGGGTGCGGAGGTCGTCGTCGGTCATGACGCCACCCCCATCTCGTCGCGCAGGCGGATCATGCCGTCGCGCAGCCGGGTCTTCACGGTGCCGATGGGCACGTCGAGCATGGACGCGACCTCGCTGTGGCTGTAGCCGCCGTAGTACGCGAGGGAGACGGCCTGGCGCTGGATCTCTGTGAGCTTCGTCATCGCCTTCTTCACCCTCTCGTGCTCGATGCTGATCTCGACGGTCTCGGAGCACCTGGCCG
Source organism: Clavibacter sp. AC415 (assembly GCF_979252985.1). Lineage (NCBI taxonomy): Bacteria > Bacillati > Actinomycetota > Actinomycetes > Micrococcales > Microbacteriaceae > Clavibacter > Clavibacter sp. AC415. The sequence goes on from NZ_CEEDAR010000017.1 coordinate 250,374, forward strand.
CAGCCGTTCTCGTGGTCGCGGATGCCGATGCGGACATCACGGTCGCGGCTGGACTGGGAGGCGCGCACGCGGTCGACCGCGCGGCGGTGGGCCATGGTCGAGGACCCACGTGGTCGCTGCGCCCTTGGACGGGTCGAAGCTGGGAAGCGGACTGCCAGATCTCGAGGAAGATCTCCTGCGTGACCTCCTCCGACTGCGCGCGGTGGACGAGCAGGCGTCGGACGAGTCCGAGGACGCGGGGGGCGAGCTGGTCGTAGAGCTCCGAGAAGGCACGTCGGTCGCCGAGGGCGACGCGGCCGAGGAGGGACTCCTTCGACTCGGGGTCCGCCGGCCCTGACAGGTCGGGACGCTCGATCGATGAAGGCACGAGCCCCAGCATCCCAGACCCGCGTGCGTTCCGCATGCAGGCAGGGCGGGGCCCGGCGAGCTGAGGTGGTGCTGCGGGGAGGACATGTGCTTCTTCCGGTCGGGGTTCGGGTGGTGCCAAGTCGGGTGCGCGGGCGGTGCAGGACACCGCATCGGCCGGATCCCGCGCTGCGGGACATCTGGGATGGCCGGGTGGCCTGCCACGCGGGCAGGACCCGACCGATGCGGGTCGCACCCTCGCGGGTGACGCATGCGAGGCGGGTGAACGCCTCACGATGACTCTTCGGGGCGGACCGCGTCACGGTTTGGTCACAGGCCGCGGGGATCGCGGCGACCATCGGATGCTCGGCCTCTCGCGTGGGGGCCGTCCCTCCGAGTGGAGGGGAAGGGGGTGAGGAGCCGGGCCGCAGAACGCCTCTCGGCGCGAGGCCGCTCGGAGCGGCGAATATTGGAGCCCGGGGTTACTGCGGCCCGACCTCGTCCACTGTAACGGAGTGCGGGCGCAGTGTCAGCCCGGGGATCCCGCTCACAGCGAACGGCCGGACGCCGCCGTCCGGCGTCGGCCTCAGTCGAGCCGCTCGCTCCTCCAGAGGCGCGCGCACTGGACGAGGTCGGCGGCCATCTGCGAGAGGCGCAGGGCGCGCGTGGTGAGCTCGCCGGCGCGCTCCGGGGAGGCCGTGGCGTCGAGGTCGTCCGCGACGCTCGTGGCGCCGAGCGCGGCGAGGCGGCTGAACGCGCCCGCGCGGTCGAGGGCCACGGCGAAGTCGCCCGTGAAGAGGCCGCGGAGGATGCTGTCGGCGAGCTCCACGATCTCCGCGGGCCCGGTCGGCGCGGTGGCGCCCGCGACCACGGGGTCGATCGTGGCGGCGACCTCGGTGCCGCGCTGGTAGAGCAGGCTGATGCCGTCGGGATCCTGCCGGATGAGGGCGCGCATCAGGTAGAGGCGCCAGAGCGCGCCCGGCAGGCTGCGGGGGCTCGCGCGCGACCACAGCTCCGCGACCGCGTCGATGCCGTGCTCGTCGGTGTAGGCGATGAGGCGCTCGACCACCGCGGGGTCCGGATCCGCCCGGACGCGCGCCAACAGCGCCGACGCGGTCTCGTGGGCCACGCGGCTGATCGTGGCCGGGTCCTCGCCGCCGAGCATGCTCTCGAACTTGGACCCGGAGAACTCGGTGGGCTTGTGGTAGTTGCCGGACATCCCGGCAAGCGTACGCCGCCCCGGGCCACCGCGCCCCGGCTCCCGCCCGGGTCGCAGACGTAGGCTCGGGGCATGAGATTCGTGTACGGCCTCGTGGCCCTGTGGCTCGTCCTCGTGATCCTCGGCTTCGTCGTGAAGGCGCTCGCCTGGCTCGTGGGGGTCGGCGTCTTCCTGGTGGTGGTCACGATCGTCGCGGGCGCCGTGGTGCGCCGCGGCTCGTCCCGCGACGTCGACCGGCTCTGAGGAGGCACCCGCCCATCCCGTAGCATCGGAGACCACGGGCCTCTAGCTCAGTTGGTAGAGCAAGGGGCTTTAATCCCTGGGTCGTCGGTTCGAGCCCGACGGGGCCCACCACATCCTCCGCGTGGCACTGCCATCTCGACCGAGGAAGCCGTTTCACCGGCGGATCGGGTCAGGCGACCGGGGCTGCCTCCGCGGCCTGAGCCGGAGTGGGCGTCGGCGTCGGAGTGGGCGTCGGGGTCGGCGTGGGCACCACCGGCGGGGTCAGCAGGCGGCCGAAGGCGTCGATGGTGCGGACGCCCGCGTCGGAGACGACCTTCTCGAAGGGCGTGTCGGGGTTGTTCGGCAGGGAGGGGCGTTCGACGCGGGTGTCGTTGGCGTAGGCGCCCACCACCACGACCTTCTGCGTCGGGTACTTCGTGGGGGTCATGAACATCGTGCCCCGGCCGATCAGCGTGTCGACGGCCCGGCGCGTGCCCTGGTCGACCAGCCCGACGCCGATGCCGTGGGCCCCGAGGTCGCCGCCCGTGACGATGTTGTAGCCGACGACCGTGGCCCCGACGCCCGCGCCGATCTCCATCTGGTAGCCGCCGGGGCCCGAGTTGCCCTCGAGGCGGATCCCGTTGACGCCCAGCTCGGAGACCATCGATGAGGTGTTGCTCGTGGGGATCGCGAGGAAGCCGCGCGCGGCCTTGTTGCCCGCGCCGCAGCCGATGATGCGGGTGTTCTCGAAGCGCGCGTTCGTGGGGGCGATGCGGATGCCGCCCGCCACGCAGTTCACGATCTCGGTGTCGCGCATCACGATGTCGATGGCGTTCACGCCGTCGCAGTCGATGCCCCAGGTGCCCGCGGTGATGACCCGCAACCCCTCGATGACGTTGGCGTACGAGTACTCGTCGTTCGCCGCGGTGAAGTTCGTGCGCGCGAAGTAGACGCCGGCGCCGCCGGTCGCGTTCAGCTCGATGTCGGTGATGCGGCAGTGCAGCAGCGAGCGCAGGTACAGCCCGTGGCGCACCCGTGCGCGTGCCCGAGATGCTGAAGCCGCTCAGCGTGACCGTGGCCTTGTTGTTCGCCGCCGGACCGGAGTCCGCGCCGATCTTGCCCTGCACCTTGAACACGTCGCCGGTGGACCCCGCGATCTGGCGGATGGTCGTGACCCGGCGCCCGTAGCCCTCGATGGAGATGGCCGGGTAGCCGTAGGGAGCACCCGAGAGGGGCTGCGTCGGCCAGACGGCGCTGGAGTAGTCGATGCCGGTGGACGTGACGCGGATCTCGCCGGGCGGGAGGATCCCCCGGCCGCCGGTCTTCGGCAGCGCGGCGAAGAAGGCGTTCATGGCCTTCGCGCCGGCCTCCGCGGCGGACGGCACGAAGCCGAACTGCTCGGGGTAGTAGACGCGCGACTGGTCGCCGACGACGGCAGCCGAGGCCGGGGTCGCGGCGAGCGGTGCGGCGGCGGCCGCGGCACCTGGCGGGCGGCGCCGACGGCCGCGAGGATCACGGCGCGGCGGTGGAGGAAGGCCGAGGACCGCGGCGCCGGGGCGTCGACCGCGCCGGCGTCGGCGGCGTGCGCGGCGTCGGGCTCCGTCGGGATGGTGGGCGGGGTGGTACTGGGCACGGGGGTAGGACATGGGGGCCTTCCGGGTGGACGCGCTGTCGGGTGCACGAGGTTCGCGCCGGTCCGCTCCCACTGACTCGGCCCTGCCACGCTGTCAGGGCAAGGGTGGCGTCCAGCGGGCCTTCGCGCAATGCCCAGATCGGGGGCGGGCGGCACACGGTTGCCGCACCGGTGCGGACGGACGCCGGCGGACGGCCCGCCATCGCCTCGATCGACCCAGAGGACTCGGACCGCGGACCATGCGCGGTGCGATGCTGGACCGATGAGCATGCACGCCGAGCGAGCTGGTGATCGCGATGCTGACCGCCGAGGGGACCTCCGAGCGGTACGACCTGCTGAAGTCCGCCCTCGAGGAGCACGACGACCGGGGCGTGCAGCACCTGGTCGCCGGCGTCGTCGGGCGTCGTCGCTCGCTCTACATCGACGGGCTGCGCGAGCCCGAGGAGAACCGCGGTCGCGCTGGAGCAGGTGGACGCGCCGCGTGGCCCTGCAGTGGGCGCAGGAGGACGAGGGCGAGGAGCCGGTTCCCGTCGATGGGAGGGCGATGCCCCTGCGCCACCTCTCGGTGTCACGGGGCATCATCGATTCCTAGGAGGACGTCACTCGCAGGCGACGCCGTCCCGATCCCTGTCGAGATCGAAGCTGTAGCCGGGCTGGCCCGCGTACAGCGGGGCCTTGCCGGCGCGGCGGACCGCCGCGCAGTTCGGGTAGTAAGCGCTGCCTCCTCCACCGCTGGACGGCGGCGGCGTGGGCTGGCCGGCGACCTGGATGACGCGGGGGGACGGCGAGCCGGCCGCGCGGAACTCCGCGAGGGACACGACGCGGTTCATCCCGGGACCGGCGTACCAGACCTGATTGCTGTTGGAGTAGCGGTAGAACTGGTCGCCGTTGATGCGCTGGACCACCTGCGGGGTCGGGAACGCCTCATCTCGCCACTCGCCGTAGCCGATCGCTCGACCCTGCCCGTTGCGGACATCTGACATGCGCACGATGTCGTCGGTCCAGGAGAGCTTCATGAAGCCCTCGTTGGCGCGGTCGACGAAGGGGCGATAGCCCATGTCCCGCCACTCGGCTCCGGTGAGCCGGTGGTTCACGCCGTCCTCGCCCTCGACGAGGATCTCCGCCGAGGTGCCCCACTTGTAGACGTAGCTGTTGACGATGTATCCGGCGTTGCGCACCGCAGGGAAGCCAGCCCGCTCGTACTGCGCGTACGTGAGACGCGCCCATTGCCAGGCGTTCTCCCCGCCGGGCCAGAACACCGCTGCGTAGACGGTGGGTGACCACGGGTACTTGACGTAGCTCGTGGGTGCGAGGAACGGGATGCGCTCGTCATACACGTCGCGGTAGCGGTCGAACGTGAGCGCCCGCGGGGTGACCCCGTCGACGAGCTCGTAGATGACGCGATCGAACGTCGTGAGGTAGATCTCGTACGGGCCCTGGTCGCGGGGCAGCTCGGGAGCGGGCGTCGGCGCCGGCTCGGAGGTGGGGGCGGGCTCGGGAACGGGAACGGGATCCACGGAGGCGGTCGCCGCCTGGGCCGGGAGGAACAGCGCGGCGGCGAGCAGGGCCGCCGTCACGAGGGGAAGTCGACGCATCATTTCCTTCGGTTGGGTAATTACCCTCACCGTAGGGTGCCCTCCGCCTCCCGGGGCCTCCCCCTTCGGGGGTGCCGGCCGCACGCGCCCGACGCGGTAGGGCCCGGATGCGCTAGGAGCCGGTCGCGCGGATCCCCCAGCTGAGCGTCCACTCCTCGCCGGGCTCCAGGCGGCGGAGGCCGACGCCGGAGTTGAACGCGTCGGCCGGGGCGGTCATCGGCTCGACGGCGACGGCCTGGCGCCCGTGCGTCGGGAACTCGCGCGGCGTGTAGACCTGCAGGAACCGGAAGGACGCGTCCGCCCAGAGCTCGACCCCGCGTCCGTCGGGCGCGGTGAGGCCGTGGCGGCTCGTGCCGTCGACGAGGTGCACGTCGCCGTAGCCCGTGTTGAGGTCGAGGTCGCCCACGACGCGGCCCCCGCGGAGGTCCTCGCCGGCGCCCTCGACGGGATGGTCGGCGACGGGGATGAGGGCGTCGTCGACCTCCGACCACGTGTCGGCCCGCACGGTCAGCGTCAGCTCCGAGGACGGGGCGCCGCCGAGCGCCAGGTACGGGTGCGCGCCGACCGCGACCGGCGCGGGCGCCGCCGAGTCGTTGCGGATGCGGTGCGTGACCACGAGGCCGTCGGCGCCGAGGCGGTAGGTGACGGACGTGTCGAGGAGGGTAGCGGGTACCCGTGCTGCGGGAACACGGAACCTCGCGGGAGAGGGTGACGCGGTCGTCCTGCCGGTCGGACGCGGTGTACCCGGTGTTCCGGAGGAGGCCGTGGGACGCGTTGCCGAGCGACGGCTCGGACACGTCGAGGGCCTGCGTCCTCCCGTCGAGGTCGTAGCGGGCTCCGCGGATCCGGTTCGGCCACGGCACGAGCACCATGCCGGCGCCCATGGGGGCGACGACGTCCTCCCCGTACGGCTCGACCAGGTCGACGCCGTCGAGGGTCAGGCCGCGGAGAGCCGCGGCGAGCTGCACGACGGTGGCGCGGAGCTCCCCCGACGGGCCGGCGTGGACGAGGTGGTGCTGCTCTCCGGTGACGGGTGCTCCATGGGATCCACGTTTCAGGCCGACCGGCCCCGGACGCCGCGCCGGCCTCGACGACGCGCAGGCCCGCGTCGCGAAGCCGACGGACCTCGCCCGGATCGGCGCCGACGTCGGTCAGCAGGGTGTCGACGAGGTCGAGCGGCGCGACGGATCCGAGGTGGGTGCGGCCGAGCTTGGCCCCGTCCGCCACGACGACCGTGCGGCCGCTCGCGGCGACCATCCGCCGCTTCACCTCCGCCTCGGGGAGGTTCACGTTGGTCACGCCGCGATCGACGTCGACCCCGTTGGCCAGCCTGATGAACGCGATCTCCGGGTGCAGCCAGGTCGAGCACGACGGTGGCGAGCGGGTCCACCAGGCTGTGCTGCAGCGACCGGAGGGTGCCGCCCGTCACGATCACGGTGAAGCGCGGCATCGCCCGCTCGAGCTCCAGCGCGAGGGTGAGCCCGTTCGTGATGACGGTGACGTCGACGAGGTCCTCGCGGGCGACGAGCGCGCGGGCCACCTGGAGCGTCGTGCTGCCCACGTCGAGCAGCACGCTCTGCCCGCTCTCGACGAGGTCGGCGGCGGCCCGGCCGATGGCCCGCTTGGCGTCGGCGGCGGACTCGAGCGACACCTCCAGGCTCTGCTCGCGCGCGGCGAGGCCCGACCGCAGCACCGCGCCGCCGTGCACGCGCTGCACGGCGGCGGAGTCGGCGAGCGCGTCGAGGTCGGCGCGGATCGTGACGGCGGAGACGCCCGCGTCGGCGGCGAGCTCCGCGACCGTGGCGAACCCGCGGTCGGCGAGCCGCTCGAGGAGGCGGGAGCGGCGGAGCGCCGCGGGGACGGAGGCGGTGTCGTCGGCCATGCGGCGAGCCTGATCCACCCGCTCGCGCTTGTCAAAGCGCAAGCGGCGCTTTCGCGGCGGACGCAGATCCGACTGCCCGGAGCCCGTAGGATCGGGGGCATCATGCATGCCGACCAGACCGTCGCGACGTCGCCGTCCGGGATCACACAGCGCCGCACGCTGCTCTCCGACGGCCGCGAGCTCGTCTACTTCGACGACGCCGACACCGCGCTGCCGCCGGAGCGCGCCGCCGACGCCCGCCCCGCCGCTCCCCGCCCCCCGACCGCGACGATGCGGCAGGACGTCCTCACGGGCGAATGGGTCTTCCATCGCGGCCGCGCGGCAGAACCGCGCGCACCTGCCTCCTCGGCGAGCTGTGGATCCCCTCGCCCCCGCGAGCCCGTCGAGAACCCCGTCCGAGATCCCGAGCATGTACGACGTCGCGGTTCTTCGAGAACAAGTCGCCGTCCTTCGGGCCCTCGCTCGCCGACGCGGAGGGCGTGGACGCGCCCGTCGACGACGACGACCTCACCTCCATCGGGCTGGAGCGCACCCGCACCTCGGTCGGCCGCTGCGAGGTCGTCTGCTTCAGCCCCGAGCGCGCCGGCTCGTTCAGCGGCCTCGCGCCCTCGCGTGCCGGCACGGTCGTCGAGGCCTGGGCGGAGCGCACCCGCGCCCTCTCCGCCATGCCCGGTCGTCCGCCAGGTGTTCCCGTTCGAGAACCGCGGCGAGGCCATCGGCGTCACGCTGCACCACCCGCACGGCCAGATCTACTCGTACCCCTACGTGACCCCGCGCACGCGCCGGCTCGTGGAGTCCATCGAGCGCTTCGGCCCGGGCCTCTTCCAGCGGATCCTCGAGAGCGAGCAGGCGTCCGACCGGGTCGTCCTCCGCGGCGAGCACTTCACGGCGTTCGTGCCGTTCGCCGCACGCTGGCCCGTGGAGGTGCACATGCTCCCCCACCGGCACGTGCCCGACCTCGCGGAGACCACCGAGGAGGAGCGCGCCGAGCTCGCGACGATGTACCTGCGGCTCCTGCAGGGCATCGACCCGGCTCGACGACGCCCCGACGCCGTACATCTCCGCCTGGCACCAGGCGCCGGTGGACGTGCACCGGGACGAGATCCGCCTGATGCTGCAGATCACCTCGCCGCGTCGCGCGGCCGACAAGCTCAAGTTCCTGGCCGGATCCGAGGCGGCCATGGGCGCCTGGATCGGCGACGTGCCGCCGGAGAGGGCGGCCGAGATGATCCGGAAGGCAGTGGAGGACGCATGACCGACATCCGAGACGACGTGCGCGAGGGATTCCGTGCCCGCTTCGACCGCGAGCCGCACGGCGTGTGGTCCTCGCCCGGGCGCGTGAACCTCATCGGCGAGCACACCGACTACAACGAGGGCTTCGTGTTCCCGTTCGCGATCGACCGCCGCACGGTCATCGCGCTCGCGCCGCGGGACGACGACCGCGTCCGCCTGGCCAGCTCGTTCTCCCAGGAGGTCGTGGAGGCGCGCCTCGCCGACCTCAGGGGGACCGCGTCTGAGGGCTGGCAGGCCTACCCGCTGGGTGTCGCCTGGGCCCTCGGGCAGCGCGGCGCCGACCTCCGCGGCCGTCCCCGGCTTCGACGTGTTCATCGACAGCGACGTGCCGGTCGGCGCGGGCCTGTCCTCCTCGGCCGCGCTCGAGGGGGCCGTCGCCCTCGCGCTCGACGACATCTGGCGCCTGGGCCTCGACCGGCAGACGCTCGCCGCCGTCGGCCAGCTCGCCGAGAACGAGATCGTGGGAGCGCCCACGGGCATCATGGACCAGTCCGCGAGCCTCCTCGGCGAGCCCGACGCCGGGCGTCTTCCTCGACTGCCGCACGCTCGTCTCCGAGGTCATCCCCCTCGGGCTGGAGGCCGCCGGCCTCACCATCGCCGTGATCGACACCCACGTCGCCCACGCGCACGCCGACGGCGGGATACCGCGCCCGGCGCGAGTCGTGCGAGACGGGGGCCCGCCTGATGGGCGTCGAGTCCCTGCGCGACCTGTCCGTCGACGACCTGGCCCGGGCCCGCGAGGTGCTCGACGACGAGACGTTCCGCCGCGTGCGGCACATCGTCACGGAGAACCAGCGGGTGCTCGACACCGTGCGCGCGCTCCGCGAGGAGGGCCCGCGCGCCATCGGCGAGCTGCTCGACGCCGAGCCGTCGCTCCATGCGGGACGACTTCGAGATCAGCGTGCCGGAGCTCGACCTCGCGGTCGAGGTGGCGCAGAGACGAGGGCGCGGTCGGCGCGCGCATGACGGGCGGCGGCTTCGGCGGCTCGGCCATCGCGCTGATCGACGTCGACTCCCTCTCCCGCCTCCAGGTCGCCATCGACGGCGCGTTCGCGGAGCACGGCTACACGGGGCCGACCGTCTTCACGGTGACGCCCCTCCGAGGGGACGAAGGCGGAGCGGTAGGCCCCGGCGTCGGGCCGCCCTAGGCTCGGCGGCATGCGACCACCCGCGCGGCCTCACCGAGATCGTCGACGACCGGGACGACGCCGTCCGCGACATCGGCGGCGCGCTCCCGGCGTGGTTCCCGGCGTCCACGCACCCGGGCGGATTCGCGTGGGAGGCCGCCACGGGGCAGCTGCCCGCGCGGATCGCCGTGGTGCGCGACGCCGAAGGGGCACGGTGGTCGGCTGGGCTCGGCTGCGCCCCCGACGACGCGCGCGTCGAGTGCGCTGCCGGTGACGACGCCACCACCGCCGTGCTCGCCGCGTGGGTCCTCGACGCGGCGGGAGACCGGACCCGTCAGCGTCGCCGTCCACCGCGGCCAGGACCACCTGCGCAGGATCCTCGCCGACCGCGGGTTCGTCGACGAGGAGGTCCCGCTCGCCGGGCTCGCGCCACCCTGCCCGGGACGCCGGCGCGAGGCCTGCCCGCGGGATACGCGATCCGACCCGGTCGCGGACGGGGAGGGAAGCGGCTGCGCGTCGACGCGCACCGCCGCGCATGGCGACCCGTCGACCTGCCCTTCACCGACGGGGTCCGGCGACGGGATCGACCCCGCCGCGGAGAGCCGCTTCGACGCCCGGGCGTACGCGGCCGTCCGGGCCTCGGCGCCCTACCGCCCCGATCTCGACCTCGTGGTCGAGGCGCCCGACGGCTCGCTGGCCGGCACGTGCACGGCCTGGCTCGACCCGGCGAGCGCATGGGCGGAGCTCGAACCGCTCGGCATCGTGCCCGCGCATCGCCGGCTCGGCCTGGCGCAGGTCCTCGCGCTCGACGTCTGCCGCCGCGTCGGCGAGCTCGGCGGTCAGGGACGTGCTCATCAACAGCTCCCCGCTCCCCTACTACCGGGCGCCCTGGGACGCGTACGTCTCCGCGGGCTTCGCACCCATGGACCGCGGCACGCGCATGCGCCCGGCGCCTAGCCTGGCCGCATGACCGTCGATCCCCAGGCCACCGTCCGCCCGCTCCCCGGCTCGCGCGCGCCCCAGACGTCGCCGCCGCCGCCCTCGTGGCCGCGGGCGCCCGCATCGTGGGGCGGGTGGCGCTCGAGCGCCGGATCCAGCGTGTGGTTCAACGCCGTGCTGCGTGCGGAGGCCGCCGACATCGTGGTCGGCGCGGGCTCCAACCTGCAGGACAACGTGAGCTGCCACGTCGACGCGGGCTTCCCGCTCACGATAGGCGAGGGCGTGAGCGTCGGGCACAACGCGGTGCTGCACGGCTGCACGATCGAGGACGACTGCATCGTCGGCATGTCCGCCACCGTGATGAACGGCGCGGTCGTCGGCCGCGAGTCGCTCCTCGCCGGCGGCACCGTCGTGTTGGAAGGGCAGAGCATCCCGCCGCGCTCGCTCGTCGCGGGCGTGCCCGGCAAGGTGCGGCGCGAGCTCACGGACGACGAGGTCGCGGGGCTCCGCGCGAACGCCCGGCACTACGTCGAGAACGCGCGGCTCCACGCGGGGGCGATCCCGACGCCGGCGATGCTCCTGGGCGCCGAGCGGGCCGACGCCGCACACCCGGGACGCGAGGAGGGGACGGCCCGACCCGGCCGTCCCCTCCCGCATCAGCCGCCGCACGGTCGAGTCGAGCGCTGTCGCGGCGAGCGCCGTCAGCCGCGGAGCTCCTCGGCCAGGCGCGCGTCGCGCTCGGCGGCCAGCACCACGTTGACGAGCAGCATCGCGCGGGTCATCGGGCCGATGCCCCGCGGGTTCGGCGACAGGTGGCCGGCGACCTCCTCGACGGCGGGGTCGACGTCGCCGGTGAGGCGCGCCTTCCCCGGTCTCCGGATCCACGACGCGCGTGATGCCGACGTCGAGCACCGCGGCCCCCGGCTTCACCCAGTCCGGCTGGATGAGGCCCGCGACCCCCACGGCCGCGACCACGATGTGCGCCCGGCGGACCTCCTGCTCGAGGTCGCGCGTGCGCGAGTGCGTGAGCGTGACGGTGGCGTCGAGCCCCTTGCGCGTCAGCAGCAGGCCGAGCGGGCGCCCGACCGTGAAGGCCGCGGCCGACGACGACCACGTGCTGGCCGGCGATCGGCGCGGCGTAGCGCTCGAGCATCTCCACGATGCCCGCGGGCGTGCACGGCAGCGGCGAGGTGAGCTCGCCCTGCACCCGAGCACCAGGCGCCCGAGGTTCGTCGGGTGGAGCCCGTCGGCGTCCTTCGACGGGTCGATGAGCTCGAGCGCATCGCGTTCTCGTCGATCCCCGCGGGGAGCGGCAGCTGCACGATGTAGCCCGTGACGGCCGGGTCGGAGTTGAGGCGCTCGATGGCCTGCCGCACGTCCGCCTCGGTGGCGTCGGCCGGGTAGGTCGACGCGGATGGACTCGATGCCCACCTCGGCGCAGTCGCGGTGCTTGCCGGCGACGTAGGAGCGGGATCCCGGGTCGTCGCCCACGAGGAGCGTGCCGAGGCCGGGGACGAGGCCCTGCTCAGCAGGAGCGCGCGGATGCGCACGGCGAGCTCGGACTTGACGGCCGACGCGGTGGCGACGCCGTCGAGCTTCACTGCGGTCATCGTCCGGCGCCCTACTGCTCGAGGCCCTCGTAGAGCGGGAATCCGTCGGTGAGCGTCAGCACCCGCGCGCGGAGGGCGGCGAGGTCGCTGCCGGGCTTCAGGGTCTCGGCGATGATGTCCGCCACCTCGGTGAACTCGGTCTCGCCGAAGCCGCGGGTCGCGAGCGCGGACGTGCCGATGCGGACGCCCGAGGTGACCATGGGCGGCGCGGTGAACGGCACCGAGTTGCGGTTGACCGTGATGCCCACCTCGTGCAGCGCGTCCTCGGCCTGCTTGCCGTCGATCGGAGAGTCCCGCAGGTCGGCGAGGACGAGGTGGACGTCGGTGCCGCCCGTGAGCACGGAGACGCCGGCCTCGGTGGAGTCGGCGGCGACGAGGCGCTCGGCGAGGATCTGCGCGCCCTGGATGGTGCGGCGCTGGCGGTCGGCGAACTCCTCGGTGGCGGCGATCTTGAACGCGGTGGCCTTGGCCGCGATCGATGTGCATGAGCGGCCCGCCCTGCTGGCCCGGGAACACGGCCGAGTTGAGCTTCTTGGCGAGCGCGGTGTCGCGGCTGAGGATCACGCCGGACCGGGGAGCCGGCGAGCGTCTTGTGCACGGTGGAGGAGACGACGTCCACCGTCTGCACGGGACGGGAGAGGGGTGCACGCCCGCGGCGACGAGTCCGGCGAAGTGCGCCATGTCGACCCAGAGCTTCGCGCCGACCTCGTCCGCGATGGCGCGGAACGCGGCGAAGTCGAGGTGGCGGGGGTAGGCCGACCATCCGGCGATGATGACCTGCGGGCGGTGCTCGAGCGCCTTCTCGCGCACGACGTCCATGTCGATGAGGAAGGTGTCGGGATCGACGCCGTAGGCCGCGGCGTCGTAGAGCTTGCCCGAGAAGTTGAGCTTCATGCCGTGCGTGAGGTGGCCGCCGTGCGCGAGCTCCAGGCCGAGGATCGTGTCGCCCGGCTGCGCGATGGCGGCGAGGACGGCGGCGTTGGCGGTCGCGCCGGAGTGCGGCTGGACGTTCGCGAACTCGGCGCCGAAGAGGCTCTTGGCGCGGTCGATGGCGAGCTGCTCGGCGACGTCGACGAACTCGCAGCCGCCGTAGTAGCGACGGCCCGGGTAGCCCTCCGCGTACTTGTTGGTGAGGACGGACCCCTGCGACTGCAGCACCGCGCGCGGGACGAAGTTCTCGCTGGCGATCATCTCGAGGGTGCCGCGCTGGCGGCCGAGCTCCTGCTCGAGGACGGCCGCGATCTCCGGGTCGACCTCGGAGAGGGGGGCGTTGAAGGACTGGTCGACGGGCATGGGACTGCTTGTGCACGGTGGACGAGCGGATGCGTCGTGGCCCAGGCGTACGGCCACCAACCGTGTGGAGTGGCTCCCCGATGGTGACCCATCCGAACGCCGGTCGGCGACGTCGTCGAGCCTACCCGGGCGGGGGCGCGGACGCGAGGCGGGGACGGGCGGCGCGCAGGCCCGGACGCTCCCCGGCAGAGCGCCGGCGGCAGGAGCCCTCGACCGCGGACGCGACGGTCGTCTGGCCGGACAGCGAGGAATCCCATGGGCACGAACGATCCAGCCGGTCACAGAGGACCGCCCGCCCGTAGGATGGCAGGGGGTCGGGCGGGCAGGATCGGTGCCCGCCGGATGCGGAAGGGAGAGGACCGAGCATGGGGAGCGCAGCGCTCAGCGACCGATCCCGCGGCGGGCGGACACGACCACGACCCGGCGCACCCGGACCTCCTCTCGGCCGAGGGCCGCGTCCCCGACGGCGCGGACGCCGCGCCCCGGTGGGCGCCCGCGACGCCCTCGCCGCCGACCTCCGCCCGCTCGTGGGCGACGCCGCCGACGGCCTCGCCGCCGCGCTGGCCGACGACCTCGGCGGAACGCCGGAGTCCCGCCCCGCCGCCACCGACGCGGCCGCGCTCCCCGACGACGCGCCCGGCCTCGACCTGGACCGGCGCCCCGGCGGCGTCTGCTACGTCGACCGGTACGCCGACGACCTGGCCGGCCTCGCCGCCCGCATCCCCGCGCTCCGCGACCTCGGCCTCACCCACCTCCAGGTGACGCCCGTCGCCGAGCGCGCCGACGACCTCGACGATGACGACGACGCGCGACTGGCACCGGGCATCCGCGTGCGCGCCGGCCTCGGATCCGCCGCCGACCTGTCCGGCCTCGCCGAGGCCCTGCACGACGCCGGCCTCACGCTGGCCGTCGACCTCTCCCCGGCCGACCCGGACGCCGACCTCCCCGGGCGGATCCGCGGAGCCGTGCGCGAGGCCGTCGCCCTCGCCGCCGCGGGGGCCGACGTCGTCCGGGTCGATCCCGCCGACGTCCTCGGCGACCGCCCCGACGCCGACCGGGCCGCGCTCCTGGCCCTCATCGCCCGCCTCGCCCGCCGCACGGCCCCCGCCCTCGCGCTGGCCGTCGCCGCGGACTCCGACCCGCGTGCGACCGCCGGACTCCTCGACGGGGACGCCGTGCGCCTCGCCGACGACCCGGCCCTGACCGCGCTCGTGTGGGAGGCGCTCGCCACCCGGTCCGCGTCCCTGCTCTCCCGCGCCCTCGACCGCCGAGCCGACGCGCCGGCCGGATCCGCGTGGATCGCGCGGGTCCGGAGCCACGACGCCCTCCGCTGGTCCTTCGACGACCAGGACGCGCGCGCCCTCGGCATCGACCCCGAGGAGCACCGCCGCTTCCTCGCCGAGTACCACGTCGGCCGATTCCCCGGCAGCCACGCGCGCGGGATCGAGCACCCGGGCGGCGCGGTCGCCGGCACCACGGCGTCCCTCGCGGGCCTGGAGCAGGATGACCCGGGCGCGCGTCGGAGCGCATCCTCCTCGCCCACTCCATCGCCCTCAGCACCGGCGGCCTGCCGCTGCTCGTGCTCGGCGACGAGGTCGGGCAGCTGCAACGACTACGGCTACGACGACGTCCCCGCGCACGCCGACGACAGCCGGTGGGTGAACCGCCCGCTCTACCCGTTCGAGCGCTACGACCAGCGCGACGACCGCACGACCAGCACGGGCGTCATCCACGCCGGGATCCGGCGCCTGGTCGCCGTCCGGCGGGCGACCCCCGCGCTCGGCGGCACGCGGATCGTCGGCTTCGACGCGAACGACCCGCACGTGCTCGGGTACCAGCGCCCGCACGAGGACGGCACCGTGCTCGTGCTCGCCAACCTGGGCGACGAGGCCGCCACGGTCTCCGCGGAGACGCTCGGCGGCTTCGCCGAGGAGGCCGTCGACCTGGTGCGCGACGAGCGGCTCCGCCTGACGAAGGGCATCGTGCTGAGCCCGCGCACGTTCGTCTGGCTCCAGGCCGCTCACGACCTCGCGTGACACACTCGCATCCACAGGCGGGACGGCACGGAGGAACGGCATGAGCGACGAGGGACGCGGCGGGGATCAGCCGCGGGAGGGCTCGGGGGCGCGCGGCGCATCCGGGTTGGCATGGCCCATGTGGGTCAACATCGGCTGGATCGCGCTCGGCGCGTGGCACATGCTCGCGCCCGTGAACGACGCGTCGGGGTGGCTCGGCGCGTTCCAGATCGGGGTGGGCGCCTTCGGCATCCTCGCCTCGCGCCGCCGGGCCCGTCGGCTCGCCGAGGCGGAGGCCGACGCGCTGCCGCTCGAGGAGGCCACGCGCGTGCCCGCGGACGTCGACGAGGACCGGGCGCGCATCGCCGAGGCGGCCGCCGCGCACGCGGAGATGGGACGCGCGGCTCCGGGCGCTCGCCATGCAGCTGGAGCAGCCCGGCACCCCGGGCGCCGATCCCGACCTCCCCGAGCCCCCGCACGCCCCGGGCGGACGCACCCGCGGCCGCCGCGGCCGGGCGCGCGACGCCGGCCTCGCCGACGACGGCCTGCCGCCCGTCGCCCGCTGGTAGCCGCCGCGCTCCGCCACCGCGGTCAGCTGGCGCGCGTCACCCCGCGCGACATGATCGCGGAGGTCAGCGCCTCGATCGACGCGCGCGGCCCCGCCGGGTTGTCCATCAGCACGTAGTCGACCTCGTCGAGCTCCGGCAGGCCGAGCCGCGAGGTGACCTTCACCAGGTCGGTCGGGATGAGCGCCTGCGGCAGCACCGCCACGCCCATGCCGGCGCGCACGGCCGCGAGCACGCCGTTCACGTCGCGGGTGCTGCAGGTGATCCGCCAGGTGCGGCCGGCCCGCTCGAGCGCGTCCATCGCCATCTGCCGGCTGATGCTCGGCGCCCGGTACGCGATGAGCGGCACCGTGGCGCCCGGCTCCACCAGGGTGCGGTCGAGGCCGACCCACACCATCCGGTCGCGGCCGACGAGCCGCGCGGACGGGTGCTCGTCGACGGTGGTCTTCGTGAGGATGAGGTCGAGCTGCCCCGCGAGGAGCCGACGGTGCAGCGGCCCGCTCTGCGTGACCGTGAGCTCCAGCTCGATCTGCGGGTGCAGCTGCCGGAAGTGCCGGAGGATGCGCGGCAGCTGCGTGATGGCCAGGTCGTCCGCGGTGCCGAAGCGCAGGCGGCCGCTCACCTCCGATCCGCCGAAGTAGCTCTCCGCCGCCTGGTGCGCCGCGATGATCGTGCGGGCGAACCCGGCCATGGCGTCGCCCGCGTCGGTGAGGCTCATCCGCCGGGTGTCCCGGGCGATGAGGGTGCGGTCGACGGAGCGCTCGAGCCGCCGCACCTGCTGGCTCACCGTCGGCTGGCTGACGCCGAGCCGCGCGGCCGCCTGCGTGAAGCTGCGGGTGTCGGCCACGGCGAGGAACGTGGCGAGCAGGGTCGGATCCAGCACTCGGGCTCCATTCGATCTGGTGATGACACTCATCATGTCGAGACGGGATCCGAATGGGAAGCGCCGCCGGTAGCGTCGATCCCGGCTCCACGAGGGCCGACCCATACGGAACCGATCCGCCCATACGCAACGCACACCGCAGGATGAAGTGACCCCGCCGCCGAACGCCTTCCCCCCGACCGCCCCGCTCCCGATCCAGACCCGCCGCCCGCCGTGGCGCCACACCCTCATCGCCCTCAGCGTGCCGAACTTCCGGCGTTTCACCGCCTCCAACGTCATCGCCATGACCTCCGGGTGGATGCAGCGCATCGCCCAGGACTGGCTCGTCCTCGAGCTCACCGGCAGCGTCACCGCGGTCGGCGTCACGGTGGCCATGCAGTTCGCGCCCATGCTCCTCTTCGGCCTCCTCGGCGGCGTCATCGTCGACCGCTGCTCGAAGCGCATGCTCATGATGATCACGCAGGGCACCTACGCCGTGCTGAGCGCGCTCCTGGCCGTCCTCACGCTCACCGGCCGGGTCGAGGCGTGGCACATCTTCGCCATCGCCTTCGCGACGGGCCTCGCGACGGTGATCGACAACCCGGCGCGCCAGGTGTTCGTCACCGAGATCGTCGGGCAGCAGCACCTCCGCAACGCGATCAGCGTCAACTCCTCCGTGTTCCAGCTCGGCGGCATGGTGGGCCCGGCGCTGAGCGGCATCCTGCTGCTCGCCGTCGGCGCCGGCTGGTCGTTCGCGATCAACGCGCTCGCCTGCGTCGTCGTGGTGCTCACCCTGTGGAGCCTCGACGCGCGGCAGCTCATCCGCATCCCGCCCGCGCCGAGGCGTCGCGGCCAGCTCGCGGAGGGCTTCGCTACGCCCGGTCGAAGCCGACCATCCTGTGGCCCGTCGTCCTCGTGGCGGTCTTCAGCGTCTTCGGGCTGACGATGCCCGTCCTGCTGGCGGCGTTCGCGAGCGACGTCTACGACGTGGGCGCGGGCGGCTACGGCTTCTTCAACTCCATGGTCGCCGTCGGCGCGCTCACGGGCGCGCTGCTCTCGACCCGGCGGGCGAGCGTCCGGCTGCGCACCATCGTGATCGGCGTCGGGATCACCGGCCTCCTGCAGGCGACGGCGGGCCTCATGCCCGGCATCGCGCCGTTCGCCGTCGTGCTGGTCACGGTCGGCATGTCGGCGCTGCTGTTCCAGACCGCGGCGAACTCGCTCGTGCAGCTGTCGAGCAACATCGCCATCCGCGGGCGGGTCATGAGCGTCTACGTGCTCGTGCTCCTCGGCGGTCAGGCCGTGGGCGGACCGCTCATGGGCGGGATCGTCGAGGCCTTCGGCGTGCACGTCGGCATGGTCGTCTCGGGCGGCGTGCCCGCGCTGGCCGCCGCCGTCGTGGCCGTGATCCTCGCCCGCCGCGGCCAGCTGACCCTCGAGGTCGTGGTGCGTCGGCACGTCCCGCGGGTGCGGATCACGCCGCGCACGGCGGGCGCCTGGGCGCCCCCGCGTCGCCGGAGCGGACGAGGGGGCGGCCGGCGGCCGGCTCAGCCGCGCACGTCGATCGCGCGGTGGCGCTGCTGCACGCCGGCCGGGCCGTACGGGTAGTCGGACACCACGGGCGCGCTCACCGCGCTGAGCGACGCGATGTCCTCCTCGGTGAGGTCGAGGTCGGCGCTCGCCATGTTGTCCTCGAGCTGCTCCACGGTGCGGGCGCCGAGGATCACGCTGGTGACCGCGGGCTGCGCCTCGAGCCATGCGAGCGAGACGCGCGCGGAGCTCGACCCGTGGGCGTCGGCGATGCGGCGCACCTCGTCGAGGATCGCCCACGTGCGCTCCTGGCCGTTCCGGGGCGCGAACGCCTCCATGCCGCGCTCCGGGTCCTCGCCGAGCCGCGTCGCGCCCGTCGGCGCCTCGTCGCGGCGGTACTTCCCGGTGAGCCAGCCGCCCGCGAGCGGCGACCAGGGCAGGAGCCCGATGCCGGCGTCCAGGGAGGCGGGCACGATCTCCGACTCGATCTCGCGCACCAGCAGGCTGTACTGCGGCTGGAGGGTGACGGGCGGCGTGTACCCGAGCGCCTTCGCGAGCCCCACGGCCTTCGTGAGCTGCCAGCCGAGGTAGTTCGAGAAGCCGTAGTAGGAGATCTTGCCGGCACGCACGGCATCGTCGAGGAAGCGCAGGGTCTCCTCGAGCGGGGTCACCGCGTCCCACGCGTGCATCTGGTACAGGTCGATGGTCTCGACGCCGAGGCGGCGGAGCGAGTCGTCGAGGGCGCGCACGAGGTGGCGGCGCGAGGTGCCGACGTCGTTGTTCCCCTCCCCCATCGGGAAGCGGCCCTTGGTCGCGATGACCAGCTGGTCCGCCTCGGTGGGGTGCGCCGCGAGCCACCGGCCGACGATCTCCTCCGAGACGCCTGCGCTGTACACGTCCGCGGTGTCGATGAACGTGCCGCCGCCCGCGACGTAGGCCTCGAGGATGCGGCCCGAGGTCTCCTCGTCCGCCTCCGCGCCGAAGGTCATCGTGCCGAGCGCGTAGGTCGACACGATCGCGCCGCTGTTGCCGAGAGTGCGGTACTGCATGTGGTTCCTCCATCGGATCCGCCGCGGGCGTCCCTGCCCGCAGTCACCCTCCAGCATGCACCGCGCCGGCGTCGCGGGTCGCCCGAGGGGCGTCCGGGACGCTCGGTACCATGGCGGCATGTCCGTCGACGAGCTCACCAGCGCCGCCCAGGACTACCTCAAGCTCATCTGGACCGCGACCGAGTGGTCCGACGAGCCCGTCACCGTCACCCGCCTCGCGGAGCGCCTCGGGGTCCGGCCGGCCACCGCCTCCGACGGGCTCCGCCGCCTCGCCGCGCGCGGCCTCGTGGAGCACCGCCCCTACGGGAGCATCGAGCTCACCGACGACGGGCGGCGGCACGCGATCCAGATGGTGCGGCGCCACCGGCTGCTCGAGACGTTCCTCGTGGAGGTGCTCGGCTACGGCTGGGACGAGGTGCACGACGAGGCCGAGGTGCTCGAGCACGCGGTCTCCGACGACTTCGTGGCGCGCATCGACGCCCACCTGGGGCACCCGTCCCGGGACCCGCACGGCGACCCCATCGTCGGCCGACGGCGAGCCGCACCTGCCCGACGCCACGCGCCTCGCGGGCGCATGCCGACCGTCCCCTGCGCGTGCGCCGCATCTCCGACGAGGACCCGCGGCTGCTGCGCGAGCTCGCCGAGCACGGCATCGGGCTCGACGCGACGCTCGTGCGCACCGCCGCGCTCGACGCCGACCCGGGAGCCGTGATCGTCACGGTCGACGGATCCGCGGGGCGGCCGCTCACGCCCGCCGCGGCGTCCGCGGTGTGGGTGTCCGACGTCGGCTGACCCCTTCCGCGGTGTGGGTGTCCGACGTCGGCTGACCCCTTCCGCGGTGTGGGTGTCCGACGTCGGCTGACCCCGTCCGCGAACGGCCGCCGCCCCTCACCCGCCGAAGGTGAGCGCGACCAGCGCCACGTTCAGCACCACCACGAGCGCGACCGCGACCCAGGCCGCGATGCGCGTCAGCGGCCGGTCGACGTGCTCGCCCATCACGCGGCGGTCGCCCGTGAGGCGGATGAGCGGGATGAGCGCGAACGGGATCCCGAGGCTCAGCACCACCTGGCTGATGACGAGCGCCGTGGTCGGGTCGACGCCCACCGCGAGGATCGCGAGCGCGGGGATGAGCGTCACCACGCGGCGGGCGAGGAGCGGCACCTTCACGTGCAGCAGCCCGCCCATGATCGCGGCGCCGGCGTAGGCCCCGACCGAGGTCGACGCGAGCCCGGACGCGAGCAGGCCGACCGCGAACACGACGCCCACGACGGGACCGAGCGACGCCGTGATCGCCGCGTGCGCGCCCTCGATGGAGTCGGTGCCGGGGACGCCCCCGAGGCTCGCCGCCGCGATGAGGAGCATGGAGATGTTGACGGCGCCGGCCACGGCGAGCGCCGCGATCACGTCCCAGCGCGTCGCCTTCAGGAGCCGCCGCAGCACGCCCGGGTCCCGCTGCACGCCGTGCCGGTCGCGGCTGAGGGAGGAGTGCAGGTAGACCGCGTGCGGCATGACGGTCGCGCCGAGCATGCTCGCGGCGAGCAGCACGCTGTCCGGCCCGTCGAACCGGGGCACGAGGCCGCCCGCGATGCCGGACGCGGAGAGTGGGCTCACGACGAGCCCCGTGAGGAAGCCGACCGTGATGACGAGGAGCAGGGCGCCGATCACGAGCTCGAACGGCCGCTGCCCGTGCCGCGACTGCACCGCGAGCAGGCCGATGGAGACGAGGCCGACGATCACGCCGCCGGCCAGCAGCGGGATCCCGAACAGCAGGTGCAGGGCGATCGCCCCGCCGATGACCTCGGCGAGGTCGGTCGCCGCGGCGATGAGCTCGGCCTGCACCCAGAAGGCGCGGCGCCGCGTGGTGGGCAGGCGCTGCCCGAGGAGCTCGGGGAGGCTGCGACCGGTGACGAGCCCGAGCTTCGCGGACTGGTACTGCACGAGCACCGCGATGAGGTTCGCCGCCACGAGCACCCACACCAGCAGGTAGCCGTACCGGGCGCCCGCGGTGAGGTTGGCGGCGACGTTGCCGGGGTCGACGTACGCGATGGCGGCGACGAAGGCGGGGCCCAGCAGGAGCACCAGGCGCGGGCCGGTGACGGGCCGACCCGCGCGCCGGCGGGTGGGGGCGGTGCGGGTCATGACAGCCTCTCCGAAGAAGTGTTAGCCGAGGCTAACATCCGTCGCGGGCGGTGGACAGGGGCGGATCCGGATCCCGTCGCTCAGCTCGCCGCGCGACCCGGCGCGAGGAAGGCGGAGTCGTCCGCCTCCTCGCCGCGGACCACGCGCACCCAGTGCGCGAGGAGCGCGGCGCCGGCGTGGTCGTGGATCAGGTCGCCGGCCGTGAGCACCGGGTACGGCGTCGCCGGGATCCCGTCCGCCGGCCGCACGTCGACGTGCGCGACCTCGTGCCCGTTCGCGTGCAGCCAGTCGGCCATCGCGTAGTCGGTGCGCGAGTCGCCGACCGTGCGCCACCGCAGCGGCAGCGGGCCGCTGTCGGCGAGGAGCTCCAGGGCGCGCGCGGCGCCGAGGTCCTTGCCGAGCCGGATCGACTCCACGTCGGTGGAGATGATGGTCGGGTCCACGCGCACCTGCACCCGGCCGTCCGCGTCGGGCGTCTCCCGGCCCTCGAGGACGGACCCGAGCCCGTGCGCGGTGAGCATCTCGACCGCGCGCGCGTCGAGGTCGGGCTGGACGGCGAGGTAGTCGGCGGAGGCGACGCTCGTGAGCTGCTCGAGGGAGACCATCGCGAGCTTGGTGCGGTCGAAGAACATCCAGTCGGCGAAGCGCTCCGCGACGAGGCGCTCCATGTCGCGCATGAACGCCTCCGGCAGCGCGAGCGAGCCGTCGACGTGCACCTGGCCGGCACCCTCGGGCGTGATCGAGAACCACGACGCGCCCTTCTCGCACACGGCGTGCACGCGCGCGCCGGCGGGGAGCCCCGCGTCGACGAGCGGGCCGACGACCTGCGCGCGGATGAAGGCGTCGGACCGGCCGGTGTTGAACACGATCGGCACGCCCGCGGCCGCGAGCTCCACCAGGTCGGCCGCGATGCTCGGGATGGCGAGCGTGCGGGTGATCGGGCTGGCGATGGGGCCGTCGACGTCGAGGAGGAGGCCGAGGGGCGCGGGGGTCGTGGTCACGGCACCCATCCTCCCGCACGCGCGCGGCGCGGCCGGCGCTAGGGCGTCGGGCGGGCGGCGGCCGCGCGGACGCGGACGGCACGGCCCGCGGATCCGACGACGAGCACGACCGAGACCGCGAGCACCAGGAGGTACGCCCCCGGCAGCGACGCGATGCCGAGCCCGTCGAGCAGCGCCCCGCCCACGAGCGCGCCGCCGCCGATGCCCACGTTGAACGCCGTCGTGTAGAAGGAGCTGGCCGTGTCGCGGAACGCGGGATGCGCGGCGTGCAGCATCCGGGTCTGCAGCAGCGTCGGGATCGCCCCGAACGCCAGGCCCCACAGGAGGAAGCCGGGGATCGCGAGCGCCCACATGCCCGGCACCAGCGCGAGGGAGCCGACGCCGATCCCCGCCGCCGCGAGCCCCAGCAGCACGCCCAGCTGCGGCCGGGTCGGGAACAGGGTGCCCGCGAGGAGCAGCCCCAGCGCCCCCGCGATGCCGTAGCCGAAGAGCATGGCGCTCAGCTGCTGCTCGGGGATGCCCATGACGCGCGTGACGAACGGGTCGACGTACGTGTAGAAGCCGTACTGGCCGATCATGATCACCATCGCGGTGAGGCAGACGAACAGCACCCCGCCGACGCCCTGCCCCGACATGCGCTCCCGGATCCCCGGCCGCCCCTCGGCGACGACGGGCGGGGCGTCGCGTGCGGGCCGGCCGACCGCGGGCAGGAAGCGCCAGACGAGCACCATCCCGAGCAGCGTCAGCACGCCGATGCCGGCGAACGCCGCCCGCCAGCCGAACGCCTGCCCGGCCGCCGTCCCGAGGGGCACGCCCAGCACGAACGCGAGGCTCCCGCCGCCGACCGTGAGCGCGACCGCGCGGCCGATGAGCGCGGGCGGCACGAGGTGCGCCGAGTACGCGCCGACGATGGCCCAGAACAGGCCGTGGGCGAGGCCGCCGAGCACGCGGGTCGCGGTGACGAGCTCGAACGTGGGCGCGAGCGCCGTGAGGAGGTTGCTCGTCGCGAAGACCGCGAGCACCGCGAGGAGGAGCGCGTGCCGCGGGACGCGGCGGGTGAGGGCCGCGAGCGGCACGCTGGACACGACCACCGCGATCGCGAAGACCGAGACGAGGAGGCCGACGCGCGACTCCTCGACCCCGAGGTCGCCGCTCATCTCGCTGAGGAGGCCGGTCGGCAGCATCTCGCTCGTGACGCTGAGGAACACGCACGCCGCGAGCGTGAGGATGCCGACCCAGGGGAAGCGGAACGCCGGATCCGACGCGTCGTGCGGCGCCGGCGAGCGGCGGGTGCGGCCACCGGCCCGGTCGGGATCGGGCAGGAAGATGGGGGAGGTGTTCGTCATGTGGACCCCGGGGACGTCACGGCGGGAGGGCTCCCGGGGCCGGCGGGATCCGCGCAGCCAGGCAATAGCCTAGACGGATGACCGACCAGGCCACCCGCGCCCGCGCGCCCCACCGCGTCCTCAGCTTCTCCTGCGACGACCGGCCGGGCATCGTGCACGCCATCGCCGGTGCCATCGTCGCGGCGGGCGGCGACATCACCGAGTCGCAGCAGTTCTCCTCCGCCGACACGGGCCGGTTCTTCATGCGGCTGCAGGTGCAGGCGGCGGACGACGACGACCGGCTGGCCGACGCCCTCTCCGCGGTGGTCGAGCGGTACGACGCCACGTGGCACCTCGACGAGGTGGGGCGTCCGCTGCGCACGCTCGTGCTGGGCTCCACCGCCGAGCACTGCGTGAACGACCTGCTGTTCCGGCAGCGCGCGGGGCAGCTGCCCGTCGAGATCCCGCTCGTCCTCAGCAACCACGGGCGGCTCGCCGACCTCGCGGGCTTCTACGGGGTGCCGTTCGAGCACGTCCCCGTGACGGACGAGGGGTCGAAGGCGGCGTTCGAGGCCCGCGTGATGCGTGCCGTGGAGGAGCACGACATCGAGCTGGTGGTGCTGGCCCGCTACATGCAGATCCTCTCCCCCGGGCTCTGCGCGGCGCTCAGCGGCCGGATCATCAACATCCACCACTCGTTCCTGCCCGGCTTCAAGGGCGCGAACCCCTACAAGCAGGCGCACGCGCGGGGCGTCAAGCTCATCGGCGCGACCGCCCACTTCGTCACGAGCGACCTCGACGAGGGCCCGATCGTGGAGCAGAACGTGGTGCGGGTCGACCACTCGCGGAGCGCGCGGGAGCTCATGGCGATCGGGCAGGACGAGGAGTCCCGCACCCTCACGCAGGCCGTGCGCTGGTTCGCGGAGCACCGGGTGCTGCTCGACGGCGCGCGCACCATCATCTTCCGCTGACGCCGACGCGGCCGCCCGCCGCTGCCCGGCCGCCCCGGCCCCGCCCCGCTCAGCGGGTGCTGATCGTCCGGTACTTCCGCACGGCCAGCGGCACGGCGACCACGAGGAGCACCACGGCCCAGATCAGCGTCGTCTGGATGGGGTGCTGCAGCGTCACCGCATCGGGCACCGGCGTGCCCGGCGGCACGTTCCCGAACAGCTGCCGCGCGGCCAGCACCACGGAGGACACCGGGTTGTACTCGGCGAACACGCGCAGCGGCGTGGGCAGCGTGTCGCTCGGCACGAACGCGTTGCTGATGAAGGTGAGCGGGAACAGCACGAGGAACGATGCGTTGTTGATCACCTCGGGGCTCCGCACGCTCATGCCGAGGAACGCCATCACCCAGGAGAGCGCGTAGGCGAACAGCAGCAGGAGGGCGACCCCCGCGAGCGCCTCCAGCAGGCTCGACCGCACGCGCCAGCCGACGACGAAGCCCGTCGCGAGCATCACGACCATCGAGAAGACGTTGATGAGGAGGTCGCCGTTGGTGCGCCCGACGAGCACCGCCGACGGGCTCATCGGCAGGGTGCGGAACCGGTCGATGATCCCGTCCTTCAGGTCGTTCGCCATGGCGGAGCCCGAGTAGGTGGAGCCGAACACCACGGTCTGGGCGAAGATGCCCGCCATGATGAACTCCTTGTAGTCGCTGCCCGGGATGTCGATCGCACCGGCGTAGACGAAGCTGAACAGCAGCACGAACATGATCGGCTGGATCAGCGTGAACACGAGGATGTCCGGCAGCCGCTTGATCTTGATGAGGTTGCGGCGCGTGGCGATCCAGCCGTCGGTGAGCCACGTCGCGAGGGTGGCGCGCTGCTCCGGGCGGGGGCGGGCGCCCGGCATCCCCCGGCCTCCGCGCGGCGGCCGTCGACGGCGGTCATGACGCGGCCCGTCGGGCGTCGCGGCGCGGGTGGTCGGACGGCCGCGGATCCGCGGACGGCGGCGGATCCGCGGTCGCGGCGCGGGCGTGATCCGTCCCGGCCTCCGACGCCGGCTCCGCCGGCCAGCTCCCCCTCGTCCCGGTCCCCGTCGTCCGTCCCGTGCCCGGTGAGGCGCAGGAAGACGTGGTCGAGGGTCGGGCGGCGCATGCCGGCGTCGTGCAGCTCGACGCCCTCGGCGGCGGTCAGCTCGCCGACGACCGCGGCGAGCGCCCGCGGTCCGTCGTCGACCTGCACGGAGAGGGTCCGGCCGTCCGAGGAGACCGCGGGCGACGTCGTGCCGACCCGCTCGAGGATCCCCCGCACCGCGGGCGCGTCCGCGTCGCGGACGAGCGCGACCTCCACCCGGGTGCCCGCCGATGGAGCTCTTCAGCTCGTCGGCGGTGCCCCGCGCGATGACCGTCCCGCCGTCGATCACGGCGATGTCGTCCGCGAGCCGGTCCGCCTCCTCGAGGTACTGCGTGGTCAGCAGCACCGTGGTGCCCTCCGTCACCAGCTGCGTGATGACGCCCCAGAGCCCCGAGCCGGCTGCGCGGGTCGAGGCCGGTGGTCGGCTCGTCGAGGAACAGCACGCGGGGCCGGGGCGACGAGGGCGCCGGCGAGGTCGATGCGACGCCGCATGCCGCCCGAGAAGCCCTTCACCGCGCGGTCGCGCGCCTCCGTGAGCCCGAAGGTGGCGATGAGCTCGTCGGCCCGCGCCCGCGACGCGCGTCGGCCCATGTGGTACAGCCGCCCGACCATGTCCAGGTTCTCGAACGCCGGCGAGGTTCTCGTCGACGGCGGCGTACTGGCCGGACACGCCGATCATCGCCCGGACGTCCGCCCCTCGCGTGAGCACGTCGACCCCGTCGACACGCGCGCGGTGCCCGCATCCGGCCGGATGAGCGTGGTGAGGACCTTGACGGCGGTGGTCTTGCCGGCGCCGTTCGGTCCGAGCAGGCCGAGGACCGTCCCCTCCGGGACCTGCAGGTCGAGGCCGGCGAGCGCGTGCACCGGCGGCGCACCGCGGGGGCGGTGAGGTCTCGACGAGCCCCTCGGCTTCGATGACGGCCATGGCGCATGGTAGCGCCGGTGATTTCCCCGCGCAATGGATCCTGGACGCCGCGAGGGGCGGGTGCCGGTCGGCACCCGCCCCTCGGGGACGTCCTCGGATCAGCCGGTCAGCGGCTGACGGAGAGGTACTTCGGCGAGCTGGTCCTCGCCGCGTTGGCGGCGTCGCCCGCGTACGTGGCGGTGACCGTGTAGCGGCCCTTCGCGTACGCCGGCAGCTCCACGCGGCCGGTGCCGTTCGCGTCGAGCGTGACCTCGTACGAGTCCGAGCCCACCTCCACGACCACCGTGCCGGTCGGCGCCGCCTTGGCGGCGCTGTCGACCTTCACGGTGACGACGGCCTTCTGCGTGCTCGTGACCACGGACGGCTCGAGTCCCACCGTGACCGTGCTGGCCAGCTTGACCACGACGGCCTCGCTGGTCGCGGCGCCCGAGAGCCCCTGCGGCCGGCTTCGCCGTCACGACGACGGTGATCGACTTGCCCGCCACCGAGGGCGAGACCCGGTAGGTCGCGCGCGTCTGGCCGGCGAGCGGCTTCCCGTCCGCGTACCACTGGTACGAGAACGCGAGGCCCTCGGCCTCCCACTCGCCGGTCGACGCGGTGAGCGTCTGCCCGACGACGGGCGTGCCCGAGATGACGGGAGGCGCCGTGGCGACCGGTGCCGGGATCGGGCCCGACTCCACGCGGACGTAGGTGGTGGCGCCGGTGCCCGAGTAGGCCACGCGACCGAGGTACGCGGTCTCGGGCTCGAGGCCCGTCGAGGACGCCGTGTACGTGGTCGGGGCGCTCTGCACCGCGTCGAGCGGGTTCGGGGACACCTGGAAGGCGCCCTCGTCCGTCGTCGTGGACAGGTCGAACGTGGTGACCGTGAAGTCCTGCGTGCGCGTCCCCTTGGGGATCGAGAACACGTCGACCTGCACCACGTACGAGCCCGCGGTCGGGTCCTCGATGGTGACCGACTCGTCGGCCGACGCGGTCGCCGAGACGAACTGCTCCACGGCCTCCCCGTCCTCGAGGCGCGTGACCGTGAGGTCGAGGTCCGCGGCGTCGTCCGCCGAGTCGACGTCGATCCGCGTGGCCAGCAGGCCCTCCGGCACGGTGACCGGGTAGGTGAAGGAGGACTTCGCCTTGCCGGAGCCGGTGAAGGGCGAGCGCTTGTCCTTCGGGTTCGGGATCACGACGCCGGGGGCGAGGCCCTCGGCGGTCAGCGCGATCTCGCCCGTGGTGCCCGGGGTGACGGTGACGTCGACGGTACTCCGTCGATGCCGGTGCCCTGCACCTCGGCCGGGGCCGCGATGGAGACGGGGTTGACGGCGACGGGGCTGCGCACGACGTGGTCGGCGCTCGTCCAGGTCAGCGACCCGGGTGGCGTACTCGTCGACGGGCGCCGTGGTGCGCGTGAAGGCCACCTCGAACGACTTCGTCTGGCCGGCGGCGGTGAACTCGAGCGTGCTCGGCGTGACGATCGCGTCGACGCCCTCGAGGCCCTGGACGGTGGCGGCGTAGGTGCCGGCGCTCGTCGAGGTGACCTCGCGGGTGACGGTCTCGGCGCCGGTCAGGGTGCCGATCGCGATGCTCGCCAGGTTGAGCTCCG
This sequence comes from Clavibacter sp. AC415, assembly GCF_979252985.1. Lineage (NCBI taxonomy): Bacteria > Bacillati > Actinomycetota > Actinomycetes > Micrococcales > Microbacteriaceae > Clavibacter > Clavibacter sp. AC415. Next base: position 278,613 of record NZ_CEEDAR010000017.1, read on the forward strand.
ATGGGTCGATCGGGTCGGAGCCCGTCTCGATCCCCACGCCCGCGATGTAGGCGAGCCAGTCGTCGAGGCCGTTCAGGTAGAGCAGCCCGGCGTCCAGGTACTCCGTCGGGTCGACGTGACCCGCGCCCTGCACGAAGGGATCGGTGACGGGCTGGCCGTCCCCGTCCGCCGTGTCGTATGCGGTGGTCATCGAGGGCCGACTTGATCTCCGAGACGGGCGCGTTCGGGCGCTCGCCCAGGTAGAGCAGCGCGAGGCCGGCCACGTGCGGGGCCGCCATCCGACGTGCCGGAGAGGAGGCCGTAGGTCGGCTCGCCGCCCTCGGCGTTGTTGGTCGCCGCGATGATCGCGACGCCGGGCGCCGTGACGTCGGGCTTGAGGATGTCGCTGCCGTCCGCGAGGACCGGGCCGCGCGAGCTGAAGCCGGCGACCTGGGGGGTCGGCTCCTCGATGCCGGTCGTGTTGTCCGGGACGAGCGTGACGGTCGCGCCGGGCGTGGACGCGTAGGCCGTGACGGCCGCGTACACGTCCGCGTCGAGGTGGACGGTCGGCACCGAGTGGGTGTCGGAGTCGGTCGAGTTCGGCGTCGGGTTCGCGAGCACCATGCCGATCCCGCCCGCGCGGGCGACCTCGGCCGACTTGGCGACGCGGTCGAACGTCCCGCGCTCGCACAGGACGATCTTCCCCGCGGTCTTCGCCGGGTCGAGGACGCCGGGACCGCAGAGGGCGGGCGTCGTGGCGCCGGCCGCGGCGACGGACGCCGCGGTGACGAAGGCGCCCGTGACGGGCTCGGTGACGGTGATCGACGCACCCGCGAAGGCCTGGCCGTCGCCGAGCTGCGCCGTGGCCTGGAAGTTGCCCGCCACCGTGCTGGCGCCGACCGTGGCGATCCACGGCGAGGCGTTGTCGAGGGTCGAGGAGTCCGGGCCGGAGTTGCCGGCCGAGGCGGACACGAAGATGCCGGCCGCCGCCGCGCCGAGGAACGCGACGTCGGTCGCGGAGACCGTGGTCTCGGCCGATCCGCCGCCGATGGAGTAGTTGATGACGTCGACGCCGTCCGCGGTCGCCTGCTCGATGGCGGCGACGAGGTCAGCGCCCGCGCAGCCGTCGTCGGTGGTCACGGCGGGGTCGGGACCCGACCAGCAGACCTTGTAGGCCGAGATCTTGGACGCGGGTGCCACGCCGGAGATCTCGCCGAGCTCGGCGCGCCGCGATGGTCGCCTCGACGCCCGACTCGCCCGCCGCGGTCGACGCGGTGTGCGAGCCGTGCCCGTCGCCGTCGCGCGGGGAGACGTACTCGCCCGTCTTCGCGGTGCCGATGTTCGCCTTGCCGAAGCCGTCGACGTAGTAGCGCGCGCCGATCACCTTCGTGCTGCAGTCCGCGGCGGTGAACTGCTCGCCGGTCTGGCACAGGCCCGTGAACTGGGTCCCGTCGCCCTTGTCGAAGCGGATCGTCGACCCGTCGAGGTAGGGCGCGTCGCCGGCCGTCGTGCCGAGCGCCTCGCCCGCGAAGGAGGGGTTCTCGGGGGCGATGCCGGTGTCGATGACGCCGATGACGGCGCCCTCGCCCGCGGAGTCCTGCCCGCCCGTCTTCGCCCACACGCCGTCCGGGCCCGTGAGGCCCAGGAAGTCGGCGGCCGGGGTGGAGGTGGGGTGGTAGATGCGGTCGGGCTCGACGCTCGCGACCTTGCGGTCGGACGAGAGACGCGCAGCCTGCTCGGCGGTGAGGTCGGCCGAGAAGCCGTTGACCGTGAGGGAGGTAGGAGTAGTCGATGTCGGCGCCGACGCTGGCGGCGACCTCCTCCTGCTGTCCCTCGAGGTAGTCGGTGTACTCGACGACGGATGCGGCGTCGGCGTCGAGCTGCGTGCCCGATCGGGTCTGCGTGGCGGCGAGCCCGGAGACCCCGCCCTGGTAGGTCGCGGCGGCCTCGTCGGCGAGGGTCACGATGTAGCGGCCGTCCTTCAGGTCGACGGCCTGCTTCGCGACGGTCGGGGCGGGGGCGGCCATGGCGCCTCCCGCTCCGACGGTCACGAGGCCGGCTGCCACGAGGGCGGTGATGGCGGCGGAGGCCGTCGCCCTGCGCAGGGATGCTGCGGTTCGGCTCCGTGCGGAGCCTGGAGAAGCGTGGGATCACGAACACGTCCTTCAGTGGGGATGAGTGGCCCGCACGCGCCCCGAAGACGCGCACGAATCCTCAACATACCCCGGGTATTCGCCCTGAGATAGGCCGCTTGTTACCGCCGTGTAACAGTTGCACAGCCTTGTCGATCCTGGTGATCTCGGCGATCCGATGCGCATCGGGACCGATCCGGTGCTTCGCGGGGGGCCTCACGTACGGCAGGTGTTCAGGATCACGTCAGACCGATCCGCGCCGCCCGTCGGGATGGCCGCCGCGCGTCGGGCGGGGTCCCGGCCGCGACGGGCGCTGACCACGGACGGGGTCGGCGCCGGCGTGGTGGCGGCCGGCGCGGACGGCGTCGGCGTCGGCGTCGGCGTCGGCGTCGGCGTCGGCGTCGGCGTGGGCGTGGGCGTGGGTGTGGAGGCGCCACGACGTCGACGAGCGTCGTCGCGCTCCGTCCCCGAGTAGGACACCAGCCCGACGTAGCGCGCCCCCGCCGCCAACCCGGACCACGACGCGGTCCATGTCGCCTTCCGGCCCTGGGTCACCGGGAGCTGCGCGGGTGCGACCGCGAAGGACCCCTGCCCCTGCGCGGCGGTGACGTCGTAGCGGGTCACATCGACGTCGGCCTCCTTCGCGGAGCCCGGCGACCGCCTCGGCCTGCACCCCGACGACGTACCTGCCGGCCGGCGGTGCCGTGAGCACGATGCGCTCGGACGGCGACGAGCTGGTCCTCGTCTCCACCACCTCGGAGGAGCCGTCCGCGGCGACCCTCGCCAGCTCGAGGGTGAGGTCGGAGACGCCGTCGCGGGGCAGCGCGTTGATCACCAGCGCCCTCACTCCCGCCGCGACGGTGATCGGGTGATCGAACCGGTCACCCTCCGCCACGGACCCGGTCGGTCCCGTGCGCGGCCCGGTCGAGGGGCGCAGCACCCGCCCCGGTACGAGCCCGGAGGCGGTGAGGTCGATGCGGCCCGTGACGCCCGGGGTCACCGTCACGGCGACCTCGCCGGTGCTCCCGGCGCCCGTCGCCGACGGCGGCGCGTCGACCTCCCTGGGGGCCGCACCGCGACGGGGCTCCGCACGGTGCCGCCGGGCCCCGACGACGTGAGCGATCCCGTGCTCCAGGCGTCCGAGGCGCCTCCTGCCCTCGGCGAGAGGCGCACCCGGAACGCGCGCGTCTGGCCCGGCCCCGTGAACGTCAGCCTCGCCGGGGTGACGGTCACGTCGACGCCGTCGAGCCCCTGGACCGACGCCGCCCACGTCCCCGCGGTCTGCGAGGTCACCGTGCGGGTGATCGTCCTGTCGGCGGTGAGCGACCCCCCGGCGAGGCTCGGGAGGTTGAGCTGCGCGACCTGGGACCGGAGCCGCGGGATCCGGCAGCGCGAGCCCGGTCTCGGCCGCGAACCCGGCCCAGTCGCGCGGACCGCTCGCGTAGACGAGGCCCGGGTGGAGGTACCGGCCGGGAGCGATCTCGCCCGCGCCCTGGCCGAAGGGATCGGTGACGGCCGCCCCCTGCGCGTCGACCGTGTCCGTCGCCGTCGTCATCATCGCGGACTTGACCTCCGCGGGCGTGGCCCGCGGGTGCAGGCCGAGGTAGACGAGCGCGAGTCCGGCGATGTGCGGCGACGACATCGACGCGCCCGACTCCAGGGCGAACCCGGGCCTCCCGTCCACGTCGGCGGACGCCGCGAGGATGTCGACGCCCGGTGCCGTGATGTCGGGCTTGACGAGGTCGCCGCCGTCCTCGCGACGGGACCGCGGGAGCTGAAGTCGGCGACCTGGGGGCGGGGCGCTCGACGCCGGCGGTGTCGCCGGGGGTGAGCGTCGCCGTGGCGCCCGCGGTCGCGGCGTAGGCCGCGACCGCGGGCCGGGCGTCGGCGTCGAGGTGCACGGTCGGCACGGAGTGGGCGTCGAGATCGTCGGCGTCCGCCTCCACGTCGGTCAGCACCATCCCGATGCCGCCGACGCGGCGCGCACCTCGTCGCCCTTCTCGAGGCGGCGCGCGGAGACCCCGCGGTCGCACTGGACGATGCGGCCCTTCGCCTTCGCCGGATCCAGCGTGCCCTTCCCGCAGCGCCCCGGCGACCTCGCGCCGGCGACACCCACGGCGGACGCGCGGACGAGCGGACCGGAGACGCGCGACGAGACCGTGATGGATCCCCCGGCGTACTGCGTCGCCGAGCGTCACGGTGGCCAGGTAGCTGTCCGGCACGCTGCCGGCCGCGACCGTGGTGATCCACGGCTCCGCGTTCGAGACGGTGCCCGCGTCCGGGCCGCTGTTGCCCGCGGCCGCGGCCACGGAGATCCCGGCGCTCGCGGCGCCCAGCAGGGCGCGCTGCTCGTCGTCCAGGGCCGGTCCGTCGAAGGCGATCGAGAGGTTGATGACGTCGACGCCGTCGGCCGTGGCCTGGTCGATCGCCGCGACGACGTCGGAGAGCGCGCACCCGTCGTCCATGTCGTCGGTCGGGTCAGGTCCGTTCCAGCAGGCCTTGTACGCCGCCACCTTGGCGGCCGGGGCGACGCCCGCGATGGTGCCGAGGCCGCGTCCCCGGATGTCGGCGGGCACGTCGGCGTCGCCCGCGGTGGTGCTGGCCGTGTGCGATCCGTGTCCGCTGACGTCGCGCGGCGACCGCCTCTCCTGCGGCCCGAGCGGGTTGCCCGAACGCGTCCCGCCGACCCGGCCACGAAGGACCGCGCGCCGATGACCTTCGTGGAGCAGTCGGCGGCCGTGAAGCCGTCGCCCGTCTCGCAGGCGCCGCGGAAGTCGCCGCCGTCGGCCTTCCGGAACGTGATGCCCTGCCCGTCGCGGTAGGGCTCGTCGCCGGGGCTCGAGCCGAGCGGCGCCCCCGCGAACGACGGGTTGTCCGCGGCGATGCCCGTGTCGATGACGCCGATCACCGTCCCCGCCCCCGCCCGCTCCACGCCCCCGGCGGCCGCCCAGAGCCCGTGGCCGCCCTCGAGACCAGGGAGCGCATGGCGGCGTCGACCGCCCGTGCAGCATCCGGTCGGGCTCCACGCTGAGCACGTCGGCATCGTGTCCCAGCGCCCGGACCTGCGCTGCGGCGAGCGACGCGGAGAACCCGTTCGTCGTCAGGGAGTACTCGTGCGTGGGCGTCGCCCCGATCGAGTCTCGCCACCGAGCGCTGGGCGTGGGCCAGGTGGTCGGTATACCGCTCGACGGCCTCCGATCGCACGTCGAGGCGGGCGCCGGGGTCGGCCGTCGTGCGGGCGAGACCGTCGAGGGTGCCGTCGTAGGTCGCTGCCGGCTGGCCCTTGAGCGTGACCAGGTAGTGCCCTGTCCGCCGGACGCCGCGGCACGGCCGCGCGGGGGACGACCGCGGCGCCGGCCGCGGCGCCGCCCGCCAGCACGAGCGCGAAGGCGACGACGCAGGCCGCGAGCGGGCGCGCCCCGCGCGGGCGGCGCCTCCGGTCCGACAAGCGCGGGTCTCGGCGTGCGGGACATGGCTGTTCCCTCCTGTCGCCGGCCTCGGCCGGCTGCGGACCCACGGCGTGCACGGAGCTGCTCGGGCGGGCACGCCCTGCGTCGCGGGAACGCGTCGAAGACGCGTAGAGGAGGACTGTAGGGACGGCGGCCCGGTGCCCGTCGGCCGTCTGCACATGCGCCTCGCGCGCATCGCCCATGAGCGCCGAGCAGGCCCCGCCCCGATGCGGGGGCGGGGCCTCTCGGTCACCGTGCGGGCTGCGGCGCCCGCGGGGTCAGGCGAGGCGCGTCTGCAGGTTGTCCGCGAGCGACGCGAGGAACTCCTCGGTCGTCTGGTACGGCTGGTCCGGCCCGACGAGGAGCGCCAGGTCCTTCGTCATCTTCCCGCTCTCGACCGTCGTGATGACGACGTCCTCGAGGGTGTCGGCGAAGGTCTTCAGCGCGTCGTTGCCGTCGAGCTTCGCGCGGTGCGCGAGGCCCCGCGTCCAGGCGTAGATCGACGCGATGGGGTTCGTCGACGTGGGCTTGCCCTGCTGGTGCTGGCGGTAGTGGCGCGTGACGGTGCCGTGCGCGGCCTCCGCCTCGACGACCTTCCCGTCGGGCGTGGTGAGCACGCTCGTCATCAGGCCGAGCGATCCGAAGCCCTGCGCGACGGTGTCGGACTGCACGTCGCCGTCGTAGTTCTTGCACGCCCAGACGTAGCCGCCCTCCCACTTGAGCGAGGCGGCGACCATGTCGTCGATGAGGCGGTGCTCGTAGGCGAGGCCCGCCGCGGCGAACTGCTCGGCGTACTCGGCCTCGAAGACCTCCTGGAACAGGTCCTCGAACCGGCCGTCGTAGGCCTTGAGGATCGTGTTCTTGGTCGACAGGTAGACCGGGTAGTTCCGGGGCGAGGCCGTAGGAGAGCGAGGCGCGCGCGAAGTCGCGGGATCGAGTCGTCGAGGTTGTACATGCCCATCGCGACGCCGGATCCGGGGGCTCTGGAACACCTCGAACTGCTGCGGCTCCGAGCCGTCCTTCGGCGTGAACGTCATCGTCAGCGTGCCCTCGCCCTCGAAGCGGAAGTCGGTGGCGCGGTACTGGTCGCCGAAGGCGTGGCGGCCGACGATGATCGGCTTGTTCCAGCCGGGCACGAGGCGCGGGATGTTGCTGATGATGATGGGCTCGCGGAAGATCGTGCCGCCCAGGATGTTGCGGATCGTGCGCGTTCGGCGAGCGCCACATCCGCTTCAGGCCGAACTCCTCGACGCGCGCCTCGTCGGGCGTGATCGTGGCGCACTTGACGCCGACGCCGTGCTTCTTGATGGCCTCGGCCGCGTCGATCGTGATCTGGTCGTCGGTCTCGTCGCGCTTCTCGATGCCCAGGTCGTAGTACTCGAGGTCGATGTCGAGGTACGGGTGGATGAGCGTGTCCTTGATGGACTGCCAGATGATGCGCGTCATCTCGTCGCCGTCGAGCTCGACGACGGTCCCCTCTACCTTGATCTTCTCCACGAAGTCCTCCTCATGCTCGTCGGCGCCCTCCGCGGGCGCGTCTCCGTCGGCGCGCCCCGGGTCCGGCTCGTCGCCGGTGGGATCCGCAGGCCAGCCTACCCGGCGGCCCCTGTCTCTCGACATCGAGACATCCCGCGGGATCCGCGCGGGGGCCGCCCGGCGCCGCGGATCCACCCGCCGGCACCCGCGCGCACCCCGTCGTTCCCACGCCTGGTCCGCGGGACGCCCGCCCGATACCCTGTGGCCATGAGCGACATGACACTCGAAGAGCTGAGCGCCCGCACGATCGTGGCGGCGAACACGCTGACGCTCAAGCCGGGGCAGGAGGCGTACGTCGCCCCCGTGTCGCACTCCATCGCCGAGGCCTACGTCAACCCGACCACCGCCTGGCCGCGCGTGGTCATGGAGGACGGCGAGGTCGTCGGCTTCATCATGGGCAACTTCGACCCCGAGGCGCACGAGGAGATCTTCCGCAGCTGCATCTGGCGGATCAACGTCGACGCGGACGCGCAGGGGCACGGCGTGGGCCGCTTCGCCGTGCTCGCCCTGGCCGACGAGGCGCGCTCGCGCGGCTTCGACCGCCTCACGGTGGTGTGGGAGCCCGGCGAGGACGGGCCCGAGGAGTTCTTCACGCACGTCGGCTTCGAGGTCATCGGCGAGACGCAGTACGGCGAGTCCATCGGCGCCCTGGCCCTCTAGCACGTGGCCGTCTTCGCCACCCCCGGGGAGTTCACCGACCGCGTGCTCGAGGTCGTGGCGGAGATCCCGCCCGGTCGGGTCATGACCTACGGCGACGTCGCCGCCGTCTTCGGGCGCCGCGGCGCGCGAGCGGTCGGCATGGTGCTGCGCTACCACGGCGCGGGGCTGCCCTGGTGGCGGGTCCTCCGCGCCGGCGGGCATCCCCCGACGGGCCTCGCCGGCGAGGCTCGCCCCCGCTACGAGGAAGAGGGCACGCCCCTCCTCGACGCCCCGACGGACGATGGCTACCGCGTCGACCTGGAGGCGGCCCGCTGGTTCCCGTGACCGTCCGGCCGGCCGCGCCGGGTCCGGGGCTCCCTCCCCCGGACGGCCGACCGCGGGTCATGCCCGGGGACCACGACCGGGGCCTCGCGGCCGACGCGGTGGAGCCATCCGGTCCGCTGGACTGGGACCATGCCCGTCGCCGGTCCGCCCGCCTCCTCGCCGCCCCCATCCTCGCCGCGTCCCTGTCGCTCGCGCTCGGCGGATGCGGGGCCGCGCGCACCGTCGGCGGCATGACCACGCCGGCGGACGCCCGGGTCTACGCGGCGGCGGCGGACGCCGAGGGGCGCCTCCCCGGCTGGATCCCGGCGGACGCCACCGACATCCGCATCAAGACGTCGTTGCGCGGCGAGGGCGCGATCCTCGAGTTCCGGTCGGCGACGCCCGCCGACCGGCTCGGATGCGAGGCTGCGACCCCGGACGCGCCCGCGCCCGGCGTGCAGGACACCTGGTGGCCGGACCCGTCGCCCGCGGCGACCATGACGTGCGGCGACGGCTGGCACGCCGCACCCGACGGCGACGTCGTGCACGCGTGGCTGCCGACGGGATCGCCCGCGCTCGACCTCTGAGGCCGGTCGCGGCGTCGGCACGCCGCCGCCGGGGACGGCGGCACACCGCCGCGGGCGCTAGACCAGCGACTCCCGCCAGGCCGCGTGTAGCTGCGAGAACCGGCCGGTGCCCTCGATGAGCGCGTCCGGCGTGCCGTCCTCGACGATGCGGCCCTGCTCCATCACGAGCACCCGGTCGGCGATCGCGACCGTCGAGAGCCGGTGCGCGATGATGATGGCCGTCCGGTTGGCGAGCAGGGTCGTGAGGCCCTGCTGCACCAGGCGCTCGCTCGGGATGTCGAGCGAGCTCGTCGCCTCGTCGAGGATCAGCACCGCCGGGTCCGCGAGGAACGCGCGCGCGAACGAGATCAGCTGCCGCTGCCCCGCCGAGACGCGGCCGCCGCGCTTGTTCACGTCCGTGTCGTACCCGTCCGGCAGCGACTCGATGAAGGTGTGGGCGCCCACGGCCTCCGCCGCCTCCTGGATCTCGCGACGCGTCGCGTCGGGCTTGCCGATGGCGATGTTGTCGGCCACCGACCCCGAGAAGAGGTACGCCTCCTGCGTCACCATCACGATGGCGCGGCGGAGGTCCTTCGGGTGCAGGTCGCGCAGGTCGATCCCGTCGAGCGCCACGCGGCCGTCGGACGGGTCGTAGAACCGCGAGATGAGCTTCGCGAGCGTCGTCTTGCCCGCGCCCGTGGATCCGACCAGGGCGATGGTCTGCCCCGCCGGCATGTCGAGGTCGAAGCGGGGCAGGATCGTCTTGCCCTTCCCGTACCCGAACTCGACGCCCTCGAACGAGACGTGGCCCGTGGACTCCCACAGGTCGACCGGACGCACCGGGTCCGGCACGCTCGGCTCCTCCTCGAGCACGCCCGAGATCTTCTCGAGCGCCGCCGACGCCGACTGGTAGCTGTTGTAGAACATGGCCATGTCCTGCGCCGGGCCGAAGAACTGCCGCGTGTAGAGCACGACCGCCAGCAGCGCGCCGATGCCGAGCTGGCCGTCGGCCACGCGGAGGCCGCCCACGAGCAGCACCACCGCCACGGTGACGTTGCCGATGAGGATGAGCCCCGGGTCGAAGACGCCGAACACCTGGATCACGCGCATGTTGGTGTCGCGGTACCCCTCGACGTGCTCCGAGAACTCGTCGGCGTTCCGCTTCTCCTTGCGGAAGGCCTTCACCGCCCGGATCCCCGTCATCGTCTCGACGAAGTGCACGATCAGGCGCGCGGACTTCACGCGCGTCTGCCGGAACAGCGCCTGCGACTTCACGGCGAACCAGAGGCTGAGGAGGAACAGCGGCACGAGGGCCGCGAGCAGCACGAGGCCCGAGACCCAGTCGAAGGAGAACAGCGCGACGGCGGTGAACGCCATGTAGAGCGCACCCTGCACGAGCTGGTTGATGCCGCCGTTGAGGAGCTCGCGGATGGAGTCGAGATCGCTCGTCTGGCGGGAGATGATGCGGCCGGACGTGTACGTCTCGTGGAACTCCAGGCTCAGCTTCTGCGTGTGCAGGAACATGCGCTTGCGGAGGTCGAGGAGGATCTCCTGGGCGATCCGCGCCGACATGACCTGGTACTTGGCCACCAGGACGGCGCCCGTCACCGCGACCAGGACGTACGCGCCGATCACGAGCGCGAGCTGCGTGAAGTCGCCCGTGTCGAGGAGCGCCGGCAGCGCCCGGTCGAGGCCGATGCCGATGAGGGCGGGGCCGGCGACGTTGGCCGCCGTGGCGACGAGGATGGTGACGGCCGTGAGGATCAGCGACTGCTTGACCGGCTGGATGGTGCTGACGAGCAGCCGCGTCGACCGCCTGCGGATCTGCTTGCTCTCGCTGCGGGTGAAGTCGTCCCTCTCCTCGCCGGTGACTCCGGTGACGCTCATGCTGAGGCCTCCTCGCGCACGGTGTTCCCTTCCACGTCGAGGCTCGAGATGACGAACCGGTAGTGCTCGCTCGTGGCGAGCAGGTCGGAGTGCCGGCCGACCGCGGTGATGCGGCCGTCCTGCATGAGGGCCACCCGGTCCGCGAGCATCACGGTCGAGGGGCGGTGCGCCACGATCAGCGCGGTGGTGGAGGCGAGCACGCGGCGCAGCGCCGCCTCGACGAGGGCCTCCGTGTCGACGTCGAGCGCCGAGAGCGGGTCGTCGAGCACGAGCACGTCGGGCGCCGCGGCGACCGCGCGCGCCAGGGCGAGGCGCTGCCGCTGCCCGCCGGAGAGGCTGAGCCCCTCCTCGCCCACGGTCGTGTCGACGCCCTCCGGCAGGTCCCGCACGAAGCCGGCCTGCGCGATGTCGAGCGCCTCCTGCAGCACGCGCTCCGCCTCGGGCCCGCCGGCCTCGAGGTCCGGGCGGCCGAGGAGCACGTTGTCGCGGACGCTCGAGGGAGAACAGCGTCGCGTCCTCGAAGGCCATCGCGATGCGGCTGCGCAGCTCCTCGAGGCCGAGGTCGCGGATGTCGACGCCGTCGAGCTCGATGCTGCCGCCGGTCACGTCGTACAGCCTCGTGGTCAGCGCGGTGAGCGTGGACTTGCCGCACCCGGTGACACCGACGAGCGCCATGGTCTCGCCCGGCCGCAGGTCGAGGTCGACGCCGTCGATGAGGTCGGGCTGTCCCGCGGCGGCGTCCTGGTATCGGAAGTGCGCGCCCCGGAACACGAGGTGGCCGCGGGGCTCGGCGATGCGCACGGGCGTCGCCGGATCGGTGATGGTGTCCTCCTCGTCCATCACCTCGAAGTACCGGTCGATGGCGGTGCGCGCGTCGAACGTCATGGACAGCAGGAAGCCCACCGACTCGATCGGCCAGCGCAGCACGGCGGCGGTCGCGAAGAACGCGACGAGCTCGCCCACGGAGATCTCCCCGCCCGAGGCGAGGAGCACTCCGCCGAGCAGCGCCAGCGCGAAGGTGAGGTCGGGGATGAGGAGGAGCCACAGCCAGATCCCGGCGATGGCCTGGGCCTTCTTGATCTCCGTGCCGCGCAGCTCCTCCGCCTGCTCCGCGAAGGCGTCGTGCATGTGCTTGCCGCGCCCGAAGGCCTTCAGCACGCGGATGCCGTGCACGGACTGCTCGACGCTCGTGGCGAGGTCGCCGGACTGGTCCTGGCTGAGGCGCGCCACCGAGGAGTACTTCTGCTCGAAGAGGTAGCCGTACACCCACAGCGGGATGGAGCAGAGCAGGAAGCCGAGCCCGAGGCGCCAGTCGATGGAGACGAGGAAGCCGATGCCCACGAGGATCGTGAGGATGTTCACGACGAACAGCACCAGGCCGAACGCCATCCACCGACGGATGAGGTTGAGGTCGCTCACCATGCGGGACAGGAGCTGGCCGCTCTGCCACCTGTCGTGGAACGCGACCGGCAGCTGCTGCAGCTTCCGGTAGAAGGCGTTCCGCATGTCGGCCTCCATCAGGGTGCCGGGTTTCAGCACGAACCAGCGGCGGAGGGCGATCATCGCGGCCTCGAGGATGCCGAGGCCCAGGATGAGGAGCACGGCCGGCAGCACGGCGGCCGAGTCGCCGTCGCCGAGCGGCCCGTCGACCAGGCCGCGGAGGATCTGCGGGATGACGAGCGACAGGAGGGAGCCGACGAGCGCGACCACCATTCCCGCGATGATGCTCGGCATGGCCGGACGCGCGAACGGCAGGAGCCGCATCAGGATCGCGATGGTGCCGGGCCGGCGGCCGTGGCGGTCGACCGACGACGCGTCGGGCGATTCGGGCGGTGAGGTGGACACGAGGGTTCCTTTTCGTAGTCGGCCGATGCGCGGCCGGACGTGCTCTGCGGCCACGAGCGGAGGGCGCCCACGAGGGGGCCCTGGCGCGGAGGCCGGACGGATGACGAGGTCCCGCGATCTCTCGCGGGAGGATGGTAGGGGTGCGGGGCCGGCGGTCAGCCGTCGGCGTCCCGCCTTCGGGAGCACGACGACGACGCCGGTGCGGGATTGCCAGCGGATGCCGGGCGCTGCGTCTCGGGAGCCGGTTCCGGATGTCAGAGCCGACGGGTCCGCGGCGCGCCGGGCAGGCCGGTCGGAGGGAGCGGGTGGCGCTAGCGGCGCGGGACGCCGGACGGGATCGTGGCGTGCGCGATCACGGCGCCGATCCGGTTCGAGGTCGTGCGTGCGTGCGTCATCGATGTCGTGGTCATGACACCCTCCCTGGGCTGCGTATGCGATTCACGTGTGGCCGCACCGATGGACCACGTGAATGGCCGCATGAGGCAGCCTTCCAGGATATGGACGGGTGACGCGGATGTGCAAAGGCCCGGCCCGCATCCGTGGATGCGGGCCGGGCCCTCGCGCTGGAGATCCGGGTCGTCAGCCGACGCGCACCGACAGGCAGGTGACGCAGCCCTCCAGCTTCTCGAACTCGCTGATGTCGACCGCCACCACCTCGTAGCCGAGGCCCCGCAGGAGCTCCGCCGTCCGCGGTGCCGCGGCGGAGAGCAGGAGGGTGTCGTCGTCGAGCGCGACGACGGCCGTCCCCTCGGCCTCCGGGACGGGCAGGAACGACGGGAACAGCCGGGCTCGTCGACGAGGGCCTCGTACCCGATCACCGTGCCGTCCGGCAGAGCCGTCACCTGCGACTTGAGGTGCAGGGTACGACGGACGGGCACCGCCACCACCGAGTAGCCGAGGGGACGGGCGATCTCCCGGAGGCGACGGATCCCGGCGGCGTTCGTGCGGCTGCTGGAGCCCACGTAGAGCGTGCGCCCCACCTCGAGCACGTCCCCGCCGTCGATGGTGGCGGGCAGGTCGATGGAGGCGAGCGAGAGATCCAGGGCCTCGACCGCGCGCTCGACGCCCGTGCGCTCCCCTCGACGGGAGTCGGCGCCGGACGTGAGCAGAACGGCCGTGCTGCCGAGCACCAGCACGGCGTCCTCGACGAAGACGGAGTCGGGGTCGTCGTCCGCGGGTGCGACCTCGCGCGTCGACCAGCCGTTCTCCTCGAGCGCCAGGACGTAGCCCTCCCACTGCCGATCCGCCAGCTCCGCATCCACGGGTCGGCGCTCGAGGTGGGTCAGCTCGCCCTCCGCGAGCCGGGACGACGGGATGCGCACCAGCGCGACCCGCTCCCGTACCGGCGCATGGGCGGTGCCGACGAGGCGAACCCACAGGCGACGGCCCAGGAGGATCGATGCCAGGGAGACGCCGATGACGAACATGAGGTTGAGCCCGAGGAGGGTCTCCAGGAGCGGCGGCACGATGTCGCCCGTGATCGTGGCGCCCTGACCGAGCGCCCCCACGAGGCTCCCGACGAGCGCACCGACGACCGCAGCGGCCACGGATCCGACGATGGTGGTCCACAGCCGGCGGTACAGCCCGGTTCCGGCGAGGGCCGCGAGCAGCACGAACGCGACGAGCGTGTGCACCGCCCAGTAGTCAAGGAGGGTCACGAGGATCGCGGCACCGGGCTGGTTGGCGCTGAACAGGGTGAGCACGCTGAAGAGGAGCCCCAGTAGCGCGGAGATGCCGGCTGCCACGAGCGCTGCGGACAGTGCCCGGCCCAGTGGCGTCGCCGCGGCGGCAGACGACCTGGAGGCTCCCCGCCCTGACGCACTCGCGGTGGGGTGGGCGTCGTCGTACGACCCGCCGCGGGTTCCCTGGGGATCGCCTCCGGCTGTCGGCGGGGTCTCGGACTTCGTCGCGGTCGTTCTCGTGGGGATCGGTCACGAGCGACGAGGATATCGGCCGCTCGTATGGACCCGATGTGAGGGCCCTGGCAAGCAGGACCTGCGCACGACCGCGACGGGCGAGATCGCGGTGGTGCCCGTTAACGAAGAAAGGCCCGCCGCACGATGTGCGACGGGCCTTCCCGTTACTACCAAATCAAGTCCGGCGGTGTCCTACGTTCTCCCACAGGGTCCCCCCTGCAGTACCATCGGCGCTGAGAGTCTTAGCTTCCGGGTTCGGAATGTGACCGGGCGTTTCCCTCTCGCTATGGCCGCCGAAACACCTCATACACACCCACAAAAGGCATGAAAACTGTGATGAATCGACCAGTCAAGCTGGTTGTTCAATTAGTACCCGACCGTATATCGGGAACCACATAGTGGACGCAAGCAAAGTGTTTTCAAGATATCGGCTTATTAGTACAGGTCAGCTCCACGAGTCTTTAGTCCTCGCTTCCACATCCTGCCTATCAACCCGGTAAGTCTAGCCGGGAGCCTTCACCCTGAAAGGGATGGAAATCTCATCTCGAAGCCGGCTTCCCGCTTAGATGCTTTCAGCGGTTATCCGTTCCGAACGTAGCTAATCAGCGGTGCTCCTGGCGGAACAACTGACACACCAGAGGTTCGTCCATCCCGGCTCCTCTCGGCACACCAAGGGATAGATCTTCTCAAATTTCCTACGCGCGCAGCGGATAGGGACCGAACTGTCTCACGACGTTCTAAACCCAGCTCGCGTACCGCTTTAATGGGCGAACAGCCCAACCCTTGGGACCTACTCCAGCCCCAGGATGCGACGAGCCGACATCGAGGTGCCAAACCATGCCGTCGATATGGACTCTTGGGCAAGATCAGCCTGTTATCCCCGAGGTACCTTTTATCCGTTGAGCGACAGCGCTTCCACAAGCCACTGCCGGATCACTAGTCCCGACTTTCGTCCCTGCTCGACTTGTCAGTCTCCTCACAGTCAAGCTCTCCTTGTGCACTTACACTCGACACCTGATTACCAACCAGGTTGAGGGAACCTTTGGGCGCCTCCGTTACTTTTTAGGAGGCAACCGCCCCAGTTAAACTACCCACCAGGCACTGTCCCTGAACCGGATTACGGTTCGAAGTTAGATATCCAGAGTGACCAGAGTGGTATTTCAACAATGACTCCACCCGAACTAGCGTCCGAGCTTCACAGTCTCCCACCTATCCTACACAAGCCACACCGAACACCAATACCAAGCTGTAGTAAAGGTCACGGGGTCTTTCCGTCCTGCTGCGCGTAACGAGCATCTTTACTCGTAGTGCAATTTCGCCGAGTTCGCGGTTGAGACAGCTGGGAAAGTCGTTACGCCATTCGTGCAGGTCGGAACTTACCCGACAAGGAATTTCGCTACCTTAGGACGGTGAGACAGTTACCACCGCTGAAGCGGCGCACGAAAAACGCGAAAGCGTTTCACGATAAATGCGAAAACATCTCTTCTACACTGCACGAGGAACGGTTAATATCGGTTCGACAACCAACGAGTTAATAAGGACAAAATAACCGTACCAAGTACATGCCAAAAA